>QFNN01000160.1 GCA_003240855.1 Sphingomonas sanxanigenens | reverse complement strand
CGATCCCGATCTGGTCGCGATGATCGACGGGGCGATCGCGCGGACCGCCGACAATCGCCGGCAGACTTTGGTCATGGCGCTCAACTATGGCGCGCAGGACGAACTGGCCCGCGCCGCGCGGACGCTCGCCGAGCGGGCAAAGGCGGGGGCGCTGGACCCAGCCGTGATCGACATTGCGGCGATCGACGCGGAACTCGACACCGCCGATCTGCCGCCGCCCGATCTGGTGATCCGCACCTCCGGCGAGCGGCGTCTTTCCAATTTCCTCCTGTGGCAGGCGGCTTATGCCGAGCTGCTCTTCGTCGACACGCTGTGGCCCGATTTCGACAAGGCCGCGCTCCAGTGCGCGATCGGCGACTATATGCAGCGGGAACGCCGTTTCGGCGGGCTATGAGCGGAGGGACTCCCAGCGGATGGAGCGCCGAGCTTCCCAGGCGGGCGGCCGTCGGCGCAATTCTCATCGTCGTCGCATTGGCGGCGCTCTACTTTGGCGGCTTCGCCATGTGGGCGCTCGTGGCCGCCGCCAGCCTGATTATGACGGGCGAATGGGCTGATCTGGCCAAGACCAGCCCGGAACGGCGAAAGCTGGTGCGGCTGGCGATCGTGGTGCCGCTTGCGATCCTGTCGCCGCTTGCGGCGGGCGCGGACGCCTTCGCCTTCGGCATCGTGCTCGCAACGGCGCTTTTCATCCTGATAGTGACACGCAGCCCCCGGTTGGCGGGCGGCATGCTGTATGTCGGCATTCCCGCCTTTGCGCTGATTCTGATCCGTGCGCAGCCGCAGGGCCTGCTGCTGGCTTTCTGGACGCTCGCCACGGTCTGGGCGACCGATATCGGCGCTTATTTCTCGGGGCGGCTGATCGGCGGCCCCAAGCTGCTGCCGCGCATCAGCCCCAGCAAGACGTGGGCCGGGCTGATCGGCGGAATGGTCTGCGCGCTGCTCGTCGGGCTGGGTTTCCACGCCTGGGGCGGGCTCGATCGCGGGCTGGCGCTGGCCAGTCCCTTGCTGGCGGTCCTTGCGCAGATCGGCGATCTCTACGAAAGCTCGCTCAAGCGCGCGGCGGGCGTGAAGGATAGTGGCACGATGTTGCCGGGGCACGGAGGCGTAATGGACAGGTTGGATGGCGTGATCACGGTCGCGCCTGCGGTGGCGCTGCTGCTGGTCGCGGGGGTGGCGGCATGAGCCGGCGGACCGTCACGGTGCTGGGCGCCACGGGGTCGATCGGCAAGTCGACGCTCGACCTGATCTACCATGATCGCGACGCGTTCGAGGTTGTCGCGCTCACCGCGAACAAGGATGTCGCCGGGCTGGCCGATGCCGCGATCGCGCTTGGCGCGAAACAGGCGGTGATCGGCGACGACGCCTTGCTCGGCGAATTGCGCGACCGGCTGAACGGCAGCGGCGTCGCCGCCTCGGCGGGCGCAGATGCGATCGTCGAGGCTGCGGCGATGGGCGCGGACTGGACGATGGCGGCGATCGTCGGCACCGCCGGGCTGCGGCCGACCATGGCGGCGATCGAGGGCGGGGCGACCGTCGCGCTCGCCAACAAGGAATCGCTGGTCTCCGCCGGCGAAGTGATGACCAGCGTTACGCGCAGGGCCGGCGCGACGCTGCTGCCCGTCGATTCCGAACACAATGCGGTCTTTCAATGCTTCGACCATGACGCGCCCGATCGCGTCTCGCGCGTGATCCTGACCGCCAGCGGCGGGCCGTTCCGCACCTGGGACTATGCGGCGATGGGGCAGATCACCCCGGCGCAGGCGGTGAAGCATCCCAACTGGTCGATGGGCGCGAAAATCTCGGTCGATTCGGCGACGATGATGAACAAGGGACTCGAACTGATCGAGGCCTTCCACCTCTTCCCCGTTTCGGCGGAGCAACTCGACGTCATCGTCCACCCCCAATCGGTGGTGCATTCGATGGTCGAATATATCGACGGATCGGTGCTGGCCCAGCTCGGCACGCCTGACATGCGCACCCCGATCGCGCACACGCTCGCCTGGCCCGCGCGCATGTCGACCCCGTGCGAGCGCCTTGATCTCGCCAAGATTGGGCGGCTCGACTTCGAGCCAGCCGATATGACGCGCTTTCCTGCAATTGCCCTTGCGCGCGAGGCGCTTAGCGCCGGCGGCGCGCGTCCTGCCGTGCTCAATGCCGCTAATGAGGAAGCGGTCGCCGCCTTCCTTGCCGGGCGGATCGGCTTCCTCGATATCGCCGCAATTGTGCGCGACACACTCGAGACTTATGATCCGCCGGCCCCGCAGTCGCTCGACGAGGTGTTCGCGGTGGACCGTGAGGCCCGCGCGCGTGCTTGCGCGGTGATGGAGGTGTTTGCCGCGTGAGCCATGGTCCCGGCCTGTTGATTACCGTCATCGCCTTTCTTCTGGCGCTGGGGCCGCTCATTTTTCTGCATGAGCTCGGCCACTATCTCGCGGGTCGTTGGTTCGGCGTGAAGGCGGAGGCCTTTTCGATCGGCTTCGGACGCGAGATTTTCGGCGTCACCGACCGGCGCGGCACGCGCTGGAAGTTCGGCTGGCTTCCACTGGGCGGTTATGTCCGCTTCGCCGGCGACATGAACCCGGCCAGCCAGCCCAGTTCCGACTGGCTGGCGCTTCCCGCCGCGGAGCGCAATCGCACCTTCCAGGCCAAGCCGGTGTGGCAGCGGGCGATCATCGTGGCCGCCGGGCCGCTCACCAATTTCCTGATCGCCATCGTCATTCTCGCCGGCTTCGCGCTTGCCTATGGCGAAGTTCGCACGCCGCCGGTCGTCGGGTCGGTGCTGGAGAAATCGGCGGCGGCGAGGGCCGGGCTCCGCCCCGGCGACCGGATCACCGGCATCAACGGCCGCTCGGTCGAGCGCTTCGACGATCTGGCGCGCTACGTCATTTCGCGACCCGGCGAGCATGCTTCGCTGGACGTCGTGCGCGACGGCGACAAGATCGCGCTGCCGATCGACATCGGCGTCAGCGAACAGCGCGACCGTTTCGGCAACAGCTACAAGTTCGGGCTGCTCGGCGTTGGCGCGACGGGGCAGGTGATCGTTCCGGTCAGCCTGGCGGAGGCTCCGGCCGTCGCAGTGCGGCGCACCGGCGCGATCCTGACGATGATGGTCGACGGACTGGGCCAGATCGTCACCGGGCGGCGTCCGGTCAGTGAAATGGGCGGGCCGCTGAAGATCGCCCAGCTTTCGGGCGAGCAGATGGCGGGCGGCATCGACGATTTCATCGGCTTCGTTGCGCTGATCTCGATTAATCTGGGATTCATCAACCTGTTGCCAGTCCCTATGCTGGATGGCGGGCATCTGCTCTTTTACGCGTTCGAGGCGGTCAGGCGCAGGCCGGTCGATGCGCGCGTGCAGGAATGGGCGTTCCGCTCTGGACTGTTGTTGATTTTGTCGCTCATGGTCCTCGTGACCTTCAATGATCTGTCATCCTTCGGGCTATGGCGGGGGCTGGCCGGGTTGATCGGTTAGTCGGGCTGGGGCAGACGCCCCGTTTCAGTGATTCTCGTGCAAGGTGGGATTGGGTGAGGGCGACTAAGGTAACGACTATGGCCAGGCGGCACGGGTCCGTCCTGCTGATCGGCACCATCCTTGCCGGTGGTGCGGCGCCGGCTTTCGCTCAGGCCGGCCGCGACGAGCAGCCCTCGCTCGCCCCCGCGCCGACGCTGGCGACCGCCCCCGTGCAGAACCTGCCGCAGCAGACGATCGGCACGATCCAGCGGGTCAATGTCGTCGGCGCCCAGCGCCTCGAGCCTGATACGGTGCGATCCTATGTGAAGCTGCGGCCCGGCGGCACTTACAGCCGCGCCAGCCTTGACCAGGCGCTGAAGGATCTCTTCGCGACCGAACTGTTCGCCGACGCCACGATCCGCGACGACGGCAACGGCGTCATCACCATCGAGGTACGCGAGAACCCCGTCATCAACCGCATCGTCCTTGAAGGCAACAAGCGCCTGAAGGACGAGAAGATCCGCCCCGAGATCAAGCTGGCGCCCCGCCAGATCTACACGCGCTCCAAGGTGCGGGCCGACGTTTCGCGCATTATCGAGCTTTATCGCCGCCAGGGGCGTTTCGCCGCCGTCGTCGAACCGAAGATGGTGCAGCTCGACCAGAACCGCGTCGATATCGTTTTCGAGATCACCGAAGGCGACAAATCGAAGGTTCGCCAGATCAACATCATCGGCAACCACAAGTTCAAGACGAGTGATCTGCGCGCCCAAATGGCGACCAAGCAGTCGCGTTTCTTCCGCTTCTTCTCGTCGAATACGTCCTATGACCCGGACCGTCTGGCCTATGACCAGGGCAAGCTGCGCCAGTTCTACCTGACCGAAGGCTATGCCGATTTCCGCGTGACTTCGGCCATCGCCGAGCTGACGCCGGACAAGAAGGATTTCATCATCACTTATGTGGTGGAGGAAGGCGATCGCTACAAGTTCGGCGAGGTGAAGGCCGAGAGCGATCTGCGCGACTTCAAGTCGGAAGTGGTCCAGCGCCTCGTGCCGATGAAGAAGGGCGACTGGTACAACGCCAAGAAGGTCGAGGACACGGTCGATTCGATCACCGAGACGGCGGGCGTGTTCGGTTACGCCTTCGCCGAGGTGAATCCGCAGTTCGAGCGCGACGCCGAAGACAAGACGATGGCGATCACCTTCCAGGTCGCCGAGGCCCCGCGCGTCTATGTCGAGCGCATCGACATCAACGGCAACACCAACACGCAGGACAAGGTCGTCCGCCGCGAGTTCCGCCTGCAGGAAGGCGACGCCTTCAACGGTTTCCTCGTCAAGCGCTCGCAGGATCGCATCAACTCGCTCGGCTATTTCCAGGACAAGCTGGAGATCA
>QFNN01000016.1 GCA_003240855.1 Sphingomonas sanxanigenens | reverse complement strand
AGGTTCGGCTTAGACACCCAGTTCCTAATTCAGATCAGAGGCTTATGCCACTCCCGCCAACCCTCTCGGCCCAACGCGGTGAATAAGCCGGGCTAGCCGCCATTCAGTGCCGTTCGATCGATCCATCGCTGCCTCCTAGCCCGAGATACCCAATTTCTTCCTAATCGTCATCGCCCCGGCGATCGCCGCCGCCGTCCAGGCGAGACCATGCGCGCGCTGTCCCGCCCCCGGCTGGGCAGCGGCTAGGCGAATTGCAAAGGGGGTCGGTAATAGTGGACGCCCCCAGGCGGCCTCCAAATTTGGGGGCTAGTCTGCCTCAGGGTTCGACGAGTAGCCGCCCGGATCGCGGAACCATTCCTCAAACTCGCTCTCGTACCAGCCCACCGAATTGGCGCCGAGCTGGACGCGCTTGGGGAAAGTGCCGACCGCCATCCGGCGATAGATTGTCGCCGCGCACAAGCCGCATCGATCGAGGATCTCGGGCAAACGAATGATGCGGTCGTATCGCGCCGCCCGCGCATCGGCGAGCGCCTCATCGGTGACATCGAAGTCCTCTGGGTCGCTCGGATCAGCCTTTATCGCGATATGCTCTTTCTTCACCGTCGTTGCTCCTACGCACGGGCGGATCGAGGCGATTACCAGATGGTCGGCATCGTTGAACAGCCCGACCCCGAATGCTGGCATCGGCGTTCCAGCCAATTATCGAGCCACTCCCAAGGCTCCCCTTTCCGCCTAAGCCATGCCGCTCCATGACGCATCCATGTTGCATGGAGTTGCCGTGACGCGACGAGAACACGCGGAAATTAGCGGAAAACCGTGGCATTCCGAAGAAAGGCGCGACAGCGCCCCCGGCGGGGCGCCGTTGGCATTTTTATCGTTTATTTCCAGATAATTACGGTGGTAGCGGAGGAGGGACTTGAACCCCCGACACGCGGATTATGATTCCGCTGCTCTAACCAGCTGAGCTACTCCGCCCCGATCGAGGCGCGCGATGTCGCGCGGTGGGCGGCCTATAGGCACAGTGTCGGCGCTGGTCAACCGGGTCGGCCGCCCCTGAACATATGTCGCGCCATCCGTTCCCACGGGCCGCCTCGATACCGCCACAGCCCCAGCCCCGCGATGGCGACCGGACGTGGGCTGAAGCCATGCGACAGGCGTTCGTAGAGCGCTGCGGCATCCCTGGGTTCGGCCTTGTTCTGGATCGTCAGATGCGGGCGCCACGTCGCCTGGTCCTGCGGAATCAGCAGCCCGCGCAATGCAACCGCCATGCGGTCGCGCAGCGCCTCCAGTTCGGGCGAATCGATGCGGAAGGCCACGCCGCTGTTCAGCCTCATCGGCCCGGCCAGCCAGGCGCGCGGCGCAGCGGATCGCGCCGCCTCACGCGCCAGGCCCCGCACCTCTCCCAGCGCCGATGGCGGCAGATGGTGGAACAGGGTGACATGCGCCGGCGCCAGGTTGCGTCCGGCGGGGAAGTGCGCGCGGCGCAGCGCATCGGCCCAGGCGAAATCCGCATCGCTCAACAGCGCGGTGACGATGATCGGCGCGGCTTCGCTCAAAAAACACGTTCCCAATCTGGCGCGGTCACCCTCCCCTCCCCAGATAAGCCGCTCAGGCGAGGAGGATGGAATGATCGATTTCTACACCGCGGCGACGCCCAACGGCTACAAGGTCGCGATCATGCTGGAAGAGGCGGGGATTCCCTATACGCCGCATTTCCTCAACCTCGCCGCCAACGATCAAAAGACGCCTCAATTCCTCGCCATCAATCCCAATGGCCGCATCCCTGCGATCGTCGACGACGGCTTTCCGATTTTCGAATCAGGCGCAATCCTGATCCATCTCGCCGAAAAGAGCGGCAAGTTCCTGCCCGCCGATCCCCGGGCGCGCAGCGTCGCGATCCAGTGGCTGATGTGGCAGATGGGCGGCCTCGGCCCGATGATGGGGCAGCTCAACGTATTCAGCCGCTATTTCCCTGAACATATCCCGGCGGCGATCGATCGCTACCGGCGCGAAAGCTATCGCCTGTTCGGCGTGCTTGAGACGCGGCTTGGGCAGGCGCCCTGGCTGGCCGGCGACGCGTATAGCATCGCCGACATGGCGAGCTGGCCATGGGTGGCGATCCACGCCTGGCCGGGCCTCAGCCTCGATGATTATCCGCGCCTCACGGAGTGGCACGACCGGATCAGGGCGCGCCCGGCCGTCGAGCGCGCGCTGCAGGTCCCGCCGCGCGGGGACACGACCGACGAAGGGCGGGAGAAGCAGATCCAGTCGGCGCGTTCGATCCTGATCTAGGGACAGCCCTAGATCTCGACCTGGCTGCCCAGTTCGACCACGCGGTTGGTGGGCAGCCGGAAGAACTCCATCGCGCTTTCCGCGTTGCGCAGCATCCATGCGAACAGCTTTTCGCGCCAGATCGCCATGCCGGGCCGCGACGACGGCAGCAAAGTCTGCCGCGCGAGGAAGAAGCTGGTGTCCATCATCTTGATGTCGGGGCCACAGCCGGTCAGCCGCTGGAGAGCGGCAGGCACGTCCGGTTCCTGCATGAAGCCATATTTCACGACAAGGCGATGGAAACCACGCCCCAGATCCTCAAGCGCGCAGCGCGTGTCGAGATCGACATAAGGCACGTCCGCGATCTTCACGGTCAGCAGGATCACGCGTTCGTGCAGCACCTTGTTGTGCTTCAGATTATGGAGCAGCGCATGGGGCACGCCGTCGGGCGTCGAGGTCATGAACACCGCCGTGCCCGGCACTCGCGTCGCTGAATTGGCCGCCGATTCGATGAAGATCGAGATCGGCATGGCGCTTTCGCGCATCCGGTCGATCATCAGCTTGCGGCCCTTCGCCCAGGTGGTCAGCAAGGTGAACACCACAGCGCCGATGAACAGCGGGAACCAGCCGCCGTCGGTCACCTTCGTCAGGTTCGACGAGAAATAGAGCCCGTCGACCGTCAGGAACAGGACCAGCAGCAGTACGGCGAGCGGCGCGGGCCAGTTCCACACGCGGAACACCAGCACGCCCAGCATGAAGGTGCTGATGAACATCGTGCCCGTCACCGCGATGCCATAGGCGGCGGCGAGGTTCGACGATTCGCGGAAGAACAGGATCAGCAGCAGCACCATCACCATCAGCGCCCAGTTGATGACCGGGATATAGATCTGCCCGGCGGCCGAGGCGCTGGTATGCTCGATCTTGAGGCGCGGCATCAGGCCGAGCTGAACGGCCTGCTGCACGACCGAAAAAGCGCCGGTGATCACCGCCTGGCTGGCGATGATCGTCGCCAGCGTCGCGAGGATGACGAGCGGCAGGCGAAGATTTTCGGGGGCCATCAGAAAGAAGGGATTCTCGACCGCCGCAGGGTTGGCGAGGATCAGCGCCGATTGACCAAGATAGTTGAGCATCAACGCCGGAAAAACGATGTAGAGCCACGCGACGTTGATCGGCTTGCGACCGAAATGCCCCATGTCGGCGTATAGCGCCTCGGCCCCCGTCACCGCCAGCACCACTGAACCGAGCGCGAGAAAGGCGAGACGCGGATTGTCGCTGAAAAAGCGGAATCCCCAGCGCGGATCGAGCGCCTGCAGAATCTGGGGCTGGTCCACGATGTGGATCAGACCCAGCACGGCGATCGTCACGAAATAAACGACCATGACAGGGCCGAAGAGCCTGCCGACCTTCTCCGTCCCCGCCGCCTGCAGCCAGAAGAGGCCGACGAGGATGGCGATCGCGATGGGCAGCACGAGCGGCTTGAATCCGCTCTGCACGATCGTGAGCCCCTCGACCGCGGACAGCACCGAAATGGCCGGCGTAATCATCGAATCGGCAAAGAACAGGGCCGTGGCCAGCACGCCGAGCAGAACGAGGCTCGCCGTCCAGCGCCCGCCGCCGATCTTGCGCGTGATCAGCGCAAGCAGCGCCAGGCTGCCGCCCTCGCCCTTGTTGTCGGCGCGCATGATCAGGAACACATATTTGAAGGTGACGATCAGCGTCAGCGACCAGAAGATCAGGCTGAGCACGCCGAAGATGTGCAGCTTGTCCACCGCCAGCCGGTGGTGCCCGATGAAGGTTTCCTTCAGCGCGTAGAGCGGACTGGTGCCGATGTCGCCGTAAACGACGCCGATCGCGCCCAGCGCCATAAGCGCAAACGGCCCGCGTGGGTGATGATGCGATCCCTCGCCTCCGTCATGCGTGACGGCGCTGGCGGCGGAATGATCCGCGATTGATTCGGTCATGAATGAAACATTGGTTGCGATACGCGCATGGCAATGATTGCCCCGGCGCCCCCTGTGGCGTCGGGCGGCGACGTAGCACCACCTGACGCCTCCGGCAACCTCGCGACTCCATAGCGCTCGGCATGGCGAAGAAGGCGCGGCGAGGCTCCCTCAGTCTCCCGCCGCCAGCGTCCTGATCGTGAACTGGGTGACGAGGCGGTGGACGCCCGGCAGCGCCGACAGAATCTCGCGGTGAACGCGCTCATAGCTGTCGTCGGAGGGGACCAGAACCTTGATGAGATAGTCGGATTCGCCGCTCATCAGATAGGCCTCGCTGATCTGCGCGGTTTCGCGCAACGCATCCTCGAACGCCATCATCGTCGCCTGGCGCTGATCGACCAGAGTCACCGAAACGAAAACGGTCGAGGGATTGCCCCTGGCCGCAGCCGACAGCCGCGCGCGATAGCCCAGGATCGCGCCGTTTTCCTCAAGCGCCTTCACGCGTCGGTGCGCCGCCGAAGGAGACAGACCGACGCGCGCGCCAAGCTGTTCGCTCGTCAGCGCCGAGTCGCTCGCCAGTTGCGCGATGATTTTGCGATCAATCCTGTCCATTCGGGATTTTTATGCGCCATTACGAATAAATCAAATGCTACTGCGCAAATCACTCTGCCTTCCGCAACATCTTTGCAAACCATTCCCGCCGCATCCGCGCTAAAATGGCGCGGAGCCAATCATGGGAGTGTCGTCAATGCGCGTCGGGGTGCCGAAGGAAATCAAGAATCACGAATATCGCGTCGGCCTCACGCCGCCATCGGTGGCCGAGCTGGTCCGCCACGGCCATGAGGTGATCGTCGAGGCGAGCGCCGGCGCCGGCATCGATTTCAGCGATCAGGACTATGTCGAGGCCGGCGCACGCATCGTCGCCACGCCCGCCGAGGTTTTCGCGCAGAGCGACATGATCGTGAAGGTCAAGGAGCCGCAGCCGGGCGAGATCGCGCTGCTTGAGCCGCGCCATCTGCTCTTCACCTATCTCCACCTCGCTGCGGACAAGCCGCAGGCCGAAGGGCTGATGAGGTCGGGCGCCACCTGCATCGCCTATGAGACGGTGACGGCGCGCGACGGATCGCTGCCGCTGCTCAAGCCGATGTCGGAAGTCGCGGGCCGCATGTCGATTCAGGTCGGCGCGCATTATCTGGAGAAGGAACAGGGCGGCCGCGGCGTGCTGCTTGGCGGCGTGCCGGGCGTGGCCCCTGCCCGCGTCGCGATTCTCGGCGGCGGCGTCGCCGGCGTCAACGCGGCGCAGATGGCGGTCGGCATGCGCGCCGACGTGACTGTCTATGACATCTCCAACGCCCGCCTTGCCGAGCTGGACATGTTCTTCGGCTCGCAGATCAAGACCGCCTACGCCAGCCAGGCCGCGATCGCCGCAGCCGTCCAGCGCGCGCATCTGGTGATCGGCGCGGTGCTGATCCCCGGCGCCGCCGCGCCCAAGCTCGTCACGCGCGAGATGCTCAAGACGATGAAGCGCGGCTCGGTGCTCGTCGACATCGCGATCGATCAGGGCGGCTGCTTCGAGACCAGCCATGCGACCACGCACCAGGATCCGGTGTTCGAGGTCGAAGGCGTGATCCATTATTGCGTCGCCAACATGCCAGGCGCGGTTGCGCGCACATCGGCCTTCGCGCTCAACAACGCCACCCTGCCCTTCGCGGTGAAGCTCGCCAATCTCGGCGCGGAAGCCGCGATGGCCGCCGATCCGCACCTGGCGGCCGGCCTCAACGTGTCCGGCGGTCATATCCGCCATCAGGCCGTCGCCGAGGCCCTCGCGCTTCCGTTCGTAGCGTAAGAGTTGAGATCGACGCCGACCGTCCCCGGCTCCGCCGGGGCGGTCAGCGCGATTTCATATATTGGTCGAGGGCGTTCAGCCGCTGCTCGACATCGGCGCGCCAGGGCGCATTCTTCGGCGATCGCGCCAACAGTCCAGCCCAGCTTGCGCGCGCTTCCTCGAACCGCCCGGACTGCGCAAGCGCCAGCCCCATGAAAAAGGGCGGTGCGGGCGATTGCGGCGAAAGCGCGGCCGCGCGCTGATAGGCGAAGATGGCGGCGGGCGAGATCTGCCCCTCTGCATGCGCGACCAGCGCATTGCCCAGCCCCACCCACAGATCCGGGCTTTTCGGATAATCGCGCAGCCCGCGCCTGACGATGCCGACCGACGCCTCGGTCGCGCCGGCGCGCATCAGCCCTTCGGACGTGACGAGCCAGGCCACGTCGCCGCCAAAGCGCGGCCCCATGTCGCGCGCCTTGTCCAGCGCGTCCTCGTCGACCTGGGGAGCGGCGGCGCGCGGCCGAACCGGATGGTCGGGCAGATAGGGATTGCCCTGCACAGCATAGCCGGCCAGCCCGAGCGCGAGCGCCGCCAGCACGGGTTCGCGCGCCAGCCTCGGCAGCCCGCCGAAACGCCACAGCAGGGCGCCTGCGATCACGGCAAGGGCAATGGCGGCGATCCAGCCCATCAGCGCCGCCGCTTCCTGAACCGCCCGCGCGCCACCCATGCCCCCGCCGCGATCAGCAGCACCGGCGCGGCCCATAGCGGCCAGGTCGCGGGCGCAGCGGTCGGCGCATAGCTTACCCAGTCGCCATAGCGCGCGATCAGCCAGCGCCGGATCGACTCGGTATCCTCGCCCGCCGCCACGCGTCGCCGGATCATCGCGCGCATGTCGCCCGCCATTTCGGCATCACTGTCGGCGATCGACTGGCCCTGGCAGACAAGGCAGCGGATCGTGCGCATCAGCGCGCTCGCCCTGGCCTCCTGCCCGGGGTCGGGAAGCTGCGTATCGGCATAGGCCGCGCGGTCCATGCGCGAATCGGCGAACAGCGGCGCACCGAGCGACAAAAGCATCGCGAGCCCCATCCCAAAGCCCGTTCGTGTCGACCGAAGTCGAGACGCGCGCACACGATCGCATGCGTCCTTCGACGCCGCTCGGGACGAACGGAGCACTCTTCCCCTCATCGCGCCGCCTCGATCGCCGCCAGTATCTCCGGCACATCCTCTGGATTGATCGCGCCGATATGCTGGTGGCGGATCACCCCCCTGGCGTCGACGACGAAGCTCTCCGGCACGCCCGACGAACCGAAGGCCATCTGCACGCGCGAATCCCGATCGGCGCCTATGCGCGCGAAAGGATCGCCCCAGCGCGCGAGAAAGGCGGCAAGGTCCTCGGGCCGGTCGCGGATCGCGATGCCTTCCACCACCACGCCGCGCTTCTTCAGCTCGCCCAATATCGGCGCCTCGGCGGCGCAAGGCACGCACCAGCTCGCGAAGATGTTGACGAGGCGCGGCCCACCGCCAGTCAGCGCGGCGCTGTCCAGCCCCGGCTTGCCCGGCAGCGCCGGCGGCAGCGCGAAGGCCGGCGCGGGCTTGCCGACCATCTTGGATGCGATGACATGCTCGCTGGGCCGGAGCAGCCCGAAGGCCACGAGCAGCACAAGCAGCGCAAAAACGGCGAGCGGCGCCCACAGCGCGACCTTCCTCATGCGTAGGCCCTCCGGTCGCGCGCCGCGCGCTCACGCCGCAAGCGCCCGAGCAGCGTCAGCAACCCGCCAAGCGCGATCAGCCCGCCCCCGGCCCAGATGCAGGTGACGAAGGGCTTCCACCACATGCGCAACTGCCAGCGCCCGTCGCTCCCCGCCTTGCCCAGCACGACATAAAGCTGCCCGTCGATCCGCGTCGCGATCGCGGACTCGCTCGTCTCGGTCGGCGGATCGGGGAAATAGCGCGCCTGCGGATGGAGCGTGATCGGCGCGGCCGCACCGCGCCTCGCGATCATCGTCGCCTCCAGCGCGGTCCAGTTCGGCCCGGCGACCGGTTCGATCCCGGCAAAACGCACGTCGAACGGGCCGACGCTCACCGTATCCCCCGGCCGTGCGGCGACCAGCCGCTCGACGGTGAAGGCGCTGTCGCACGCCATGCCGAACAGGCTGACCGCAACGCCCAGATGCGCGATCACCATCCCCCAGACGAACATCGGGGTGCGGCGCAGGTTGCGCTTCCACAGCGGCGCAAGGCTCGCCACGCCGACGCCCGCCGACAAGGCTAGGCCCAGCATCGTCATCACGCCCGCCGGCGCGAGGATCGCCACCCCCGCGAGCACGATCAGCGACAGCGCGCCGGGCGCCGCCAGCCGCCGCAGCACTGCCGCAGCATCGTCGCGCCGCCAGCGCATCAGCGGCCCCGCCGCCATCAGCGCGACAAGGATCAACGCCGGCGCGCCGGCAGCGAGATTGAAATAGGGCGGCCCGATCGACAGCGAATGGCCCATCGCCTCGGCGGCGATCGGATAGAGCGTGCCGATCAGCACGACGCCGAGGATCACCGTCAGCAGCAGATTGTTGGCGACCAGCGCGCCTTCGCGGCTGACGAAATCGAAGCGCGCGCCTTCCTTCACCGTCCCCGCGCGCAAAGCGAACAGCGTCAGCGCGCCGCCTATATAAAGCGCGAGCAGCACGAGGATGAACGCCCCGCGCCGCGGATCGACCGCAAAGGCATGGACGCTGGTCAATATCCCCGACCGGACGAGGAAGGTCCCGATCATCGACATGGAGAAGGCGACGACCGCGAGCATCACCGTCCAGGCGCGCAGCCCCTGCCGCGTCGCCAGCACCGTCACAGAATGGAGCAGCGCCGTCGCCGCCAGCCAGGGCATGAGCGAGGCATTCTCCACCGGATCCCAGAACCACCAGCCGCCCCAGCCCAGTTCATAATAAGCCCAATAACTTCCCGCCGTGATCCCGATCGTCAGGAAAACCCAGGCGATCAGCACCCAGGGCCGCATCGCGCGCGCGAACTCCGCGCCGACATCGCGCGTCACCAGCGCACCGACCGCGAAGGAGAAGGCGACCGAAAGGCCGACATAGCCGATGTAAAGCGTCGGCGGATGGAAGGCGAGGCCAGGGTCCTGCAGCAGCGGGTTCAGCCCCAGTCCGTCGACCGCCGCCGGGTTCAGGCGCGCAAACGGATTGGAGGCGAACAGCAGGAACGCGTAGAAACCCAGCCCGATGGCCGCCTGCGCGGCCAGCGTCGCGATCAGCGTGCGCTCGCCGATCCGCCGCTCCACGAAGCCGACCAGCCCGCCCGCAAAGGCCAGGATCGTCACCCACATGAGCATCGATCCCTCGTGGTTCCCCCATGCGCCGGCGACCTTGTAGATCATCGGCTTCATCGAATGGCTGTTCTCCGCAACCAGCTTCACCGACATGTCGGACTGAGCGAAAACGGCGATGAGACAGGCGAAGGCGGTCAGTGCGAGCAGCCCCTGCACCACCGCGACAGGCCGCACCGCGACGCCCAGCGCTTCGCCCTCGCCGCCCTTCAGCGCCAGAGCGCCCAGCACCAGTTGCAGCGCCGCGAGCGCCGCCGCCAGCCACAGCGCGGCAAGGCCCGTCTCGGCGATCATCGCGCGATCGTCTCGCTCTTATGCTCGGCGCCCGCCATCTGCGGCGGCATGTAGCGCTCGTCATGCTTCGCAAGGATGTTGTCGGCCACGAACAACCCGTCGGGCTGGAAACGCCCTTCGGCCACCACGCCCGATTTCTCCTTGAACAGATCGGGCGCGATGCCGCGGAAGCGCACCGGCACGGTCGCATCGCCGTCGGCGACGCGGAAGCGGATGGTCACGCCGTCAGGCTCGTGGACGATCGACTTGTCGACGACCATCCCGCCCAGCCGGATCGGCTTGCCCACCGGCGGCCCGCCCAGCTTCCGGATGTCTGCGGGCGAATAGAAATAGGCGGCCTGATCGCTCAGCGCCGACATGGCGAGCAGCCCCGCGCCGATCACCGCGCCGAGAGCGAGCAGCACGAGCACGAGCCGCTGATGCTTGGGCTTCATCGCCATATCAGTCGCGGCGGCGAAGCGCGGCGGCGGCCTTCTCGGCCGCGCGCATCGTCGCCCAGGCCCAGATCGCCGTCCCCGCCGTCGCGCCGATGGTCAGCGCATAGGCGATGATCACCGCATCCCACTGGCTCATGCCGCCGCCATCCGCTTCAGCCGCGCCTCGACCTTCGCGCCCGCCAGGATCGCGCGCATCCGCATCAGCACGATCGCGCCGAACAGGAAACTGAAGCCCAGCGTGGTAAAGACGAGCGGATAAAGAATCGCCGGATCGATCGTCGATCCGCTCAGCGTGATGCTCGGCTTCTGGTGCAGCGTGCGCCACCAGACGACCGACAGGTTGATGATCGGCAGGTTGACCGCGCCGACCAGCCCGAAGATCGCGGTTGCGCGGCTGACGCCGGTGCGCTCGTCGCTCGCCCCCGCCAGCGCGATGTAGCCGAAATAGAGGAAGAGCAGGACGAGCATCGAGGTCATCCGCCCGTCCCACTGCCACCATGTCCCCCAGGCCTTGTGACCCCAGATCGATCCGGTCGCAAGGCAGAGCGCGGTGAACAGCGCCCCCGGCGCGGCTATGGCGCGCGCCGCGACGCCGGCCAGCGGATGCCGCCATACGAGCTGGACGACGCTGGCGACCGCAAGGCTGGTCCACCCCCCCATGCCGAGCCATGCGGCGGGAACATGCACATAGAGGATGCGCACCGTCTCACCCTGAAGATAGTCGGGCGGCGAGCGGAACAGCCCCTCGAACAGTCCATAGGCGATCAGCGCGACGCCGATCGCGCCCAGCCACGGCGTCAGCGGGCGGGCGATCGACAGAAAGCGCTGCGGGTTGGCGAAGGCGTGCATCGAACGCCCAGCCTTAAAGGGATTTGAGATCGGGTGGAACAGGCGACGGCGCAGAAATCGATTCCGTCATTGCGAGCATGGCAAAGCAACCCGGTGCAATGCGTCCGGCATCCCTCTGGATTGCCTCGCCCTGCTCGCAATGACGAGGCAGGCCGGGGAGAGTTCCGTCCCCGGCCGCGCCGTCGTCAGAAGCGTCCGATCAGCCGCTGCGCGATGCGATCGGCGACCATGGCTGCGGGATCGCCGGTTTCGGCGCTTTCCTGCCACACCTGATCGAGCCGTTCGGGGATCTTCGCGATCCGCGCCTCGACCTCGGCCTGATCGCCCTGGCCGATATATTCAAGCGCGACGTTGATGATGCCGCCGGCGTTGATCACATAGTCGGGCGCGAACAGGATGCCGCGATCATGGATGCGCTGGCCATCCTCGTTGGTGGCGAGCTGGTTGTTCGCCCCGCCCGCAACGACGGGAACGCGCAGCGCCGCGATCGAGTCAGCGGTCAGCACCGCACCCAGCGCGCAGGGGCTGAGAATGTCGGCCTCGACCGTCATGATCGCATCCTTGTCGATCGCGGTCGCGCCCAGTTCCTCGGCGAGCGCTTTGGCCTTGGCGCCGTCGAAGTCGGCGATGGTCAGCTTCGCGCCGTCCTTGGCCAGCAGTCTGGCCAGCCCGCCGCCGACGCTGCCGACGCCCTGGATCGCGACATGGACGCCCGCCATGTCGGCCTTGCCCAGCGCGCGCTTCGCCGCCGCCTTGACGCCCAGATAGACGCCCATGGCGGTGAACGGGCCGGGATCGCCGCCCGCATTGCCCTTTTCGACCGGCAGGCCCGAAACATAGCGCGTCTGCTTGGAGATCGCGACCATGTCCGTCGCCGAGATGCCGACATCTTCCGCGGTCACGTAACGGCCGCCGAGCGAATCGACCGCGCGGCCGAAGGCGGCGAGCATCGCAGGCGTCTTGGTGCGCTCGGCGTTGGCCAGCAGCACGGCCTTGCCGCCGCCCAGCGGCAGCCCCGCCATCGCATTCTTGTAGCTCATGCCGCGCGAAAGGCGCAGCGCATCCGTAATGGCGTCGTTGGAGCGCGGATAATGCCAGAAACGCGCACCGCCGGCCGCCGGTCCGAGCGCTGTCGAGTGAATCGCAATCACCGCATCAAGACCGGATTTCGAATCGCGGAAAAGGTGAACGCCCTCATGATCGTCGAAATCGGGGAAATCCCAGGCCACGCCAACATCCCTGCCATTTGGGGAGGAAAATGGGGCGATCGACGGGACTTGAACCCGCAACTTCCGGCATCACAAGCCGGCGCTCTAACCAATTGAACTACGATCGCCATGGCGACCGGAACGGCCGCGCGGGCGCACATAAGGTGCAGCCCCCCCAAAGGTCAAGCGAAGCGACTTGACCCTGACAAGTTAGTTGGCGACCACGCGCCGGTCCATCGAAGGAATCCCATGCTCCGCGACGATAACGAGATCGCAGCGACCATCGGCGCCAACGCCGGGGTCCAGCGCGTCCCCTCCCCCAAACTGACCCTGCTCATCGCGCGCGGCTTCATGTCGCCGGATGAATGCGCGGGCATCCGCGCGCAGATCGACGACCGGCGACGCCCCTCGACCATATCCGACTATAATGGCGACGACGCCTTCCGGACGAGCGAGACCTGCGATCTCGATTCCGCCGACCCGCTCGTTGCGACGATCGATGCGCGGATCATCGCCTTTACCGGCCTCGATCCGCTGCATGGCGAGCCGATGCAGGGCCAACGCTACGCCGTCGGTCAGGAGTTCAAGGCGCATACCGACTATTTCGAGCCGCAGGGCGCCGATTTCGCGACATACTGCTCAGTCGCGGGCAACCGCACCTGGACGGTGATGATCTATCTCAACGAACCCGAGGCGGGCGGTGCGACGCGCTTCAAGGCGATCGACAAGACCGTCCAGCCCGAAACCGGCAAACTGCTCGCCTGGAACAACCGCCGGCCGGACCTGACGCCCAACCCGTCGACCCTGCACCACGGGATGAAGGTGCGCGCGGGGACAAAATATGTGATCACCAAATGGTTCCGCGAACGCCCCTGGGGCTGATTATCGTTCACAGATACGCAAACGAAAAGGGCCGCTCCCGTTGGAGAGCGGCCCTTTCTTTTTTGACGGCCTCGCGCCTCAGAACTTCAGGTTGAGCCCGAGCGAGAATGACGTGCCGACATCATAGAGGTTGTAATAGACGCGGCTGGCGCCCGACTGCTGATATTCGCTGTACTTCTGCTGGGTCAGGTTGCGCGCCTCGAACTTCAGCTCGCTCTCGATGCCGAACAGCTTGACGCCCTGCCGCGCGACGAAGTCGATGCGGATGCCCGGATGCTCCTTGACGTCAGGCTGCCCCGAAGGACCGCGCGTGGTGACGCGCGGGCTTGCATAGGTGAACAGCAGCGTCTGCTGTGACAGCCTGTCGGTATCCTCGAGGCCGATCTGCAGATTGACCAGATGGTCCGACTGACCGGTGAGCGGCGAACCGTTGCGGAAATATTCGTTCGCCGGGTGCGCCACGCCGTTGACCACCGTCACGTCGCCGTCGCTGACTTTGAGCTTCGACTGGGTGAAGGTGTAGTTGCCGATCAGCACCGCCCGACGCGTCGAGAAGAAGGTCGAGTCAGACCAGCCCGACAGATCGATATATTTCTGCGCCTCCAGCTCGAAACCCCACAGCGTTGCCTTCGGCGCATTCGCGTAGCTCGTGGTGATGTCGGAGCTGAACACCGACGAATAGGCTTCGATCGGGTTGTCGATGCTTTTGAAGAAGCCGGCGGCGGTGACGCGCTGGTCCTTGGCGAAGAACCATTCGTAGCGCGCCTCGGCGTTCCACAGCTTGCTGTCCACAAGCGAGGGGTTGCCCTGATAGGTGCGGTTCGAGTCGGTATCGATATAGACCTGCCGGATCAGCTCGCGGAACTGCGGGCGCGCCAGCGTACGCGAGCCGTTGAGGCGAACCTGCATGTCAGGCGCGACGTCGATCGTCGCGGTGATCGCCGGCAGCCAGTAATCCTTCTTCAGCCGCGTGTTGAAATCGGGGCTGAGGCCGGTGTTGAAGATGTCCACCGCATTGACCGTCTGCAGGCCGTGCTCGAAGCGGACGCCCGCCGTCACGTTCACCTGCGGGATCACCTGCGCGATGATCTGGCCATAGCCGGCATTGACCGTCAGCCCGGCGTCGAACGCCGCAGTGCCGTCGTTCGCCGATGTCTCCTGCAACACGATGCCATAGGTCTGGATCGTATAGTCAGAGAGCAGAAAATCCGGCCGAAGCTGGATCACCGAAGTCGGCAGGTTGGTGCCGCGATACTGAAAGGCGCGGCGAACCGACGTGCGCTTGGTGTCCGAATAGGCATAGCCGACGCCCAGCTTGATATCCTGATTGAACTTGTAGCTGAGGTCGATGCCGCCCGACCACAGATCCTCGTTCAGGTTGCTGAACGCAATCGTCGCGTCGCCGCGATTGCCGCCAAGGTCATTGACGTAACGGCTGCCGGTGGGATCGGCGGCCTGGTTGGTGCGGACATAGGTGAAGCCGCGCTCATAAGGCGCGTTGCGCTTCGAGTTGGCGTAGCCGCCGCGCACGTCGACGCTCAGATCGTCGAACTTGAACTCGCCGACCACCTGCGTGTCGATCAACTGGCGCTCATACCAGGCGGTGGTCTGCTTCATGATGTCGCGACCCTGCTGGTTCTCGTCGGTGCCGACGGCCAGGCTGCCCTGCTTCAACGTGTCACGAATATACAGGTTGGTCCAGCGCAGCTTGTGATCGCCGAACTCGGCGCCAAAGCCCAGCAGGCCGTTCACCACCATGCGGTTGTTGGTGATGACGCTGGTGTAGCTGGTCTGCGGCGTTCCCGAGAGGTCGGCGTTAAGCGACAGTTGCTGAAGCGTCTGGCGCGTGCGCCATTTGTTGTCGATGCCTGCGGTCGCGATCACGCCAATCGTGGCTCCGCCGGTGTCGATCGACGTGCCGGCGCTGAAATTGCCCGAAAAATTGACCGGAATATCATTATTCTTCTGGAGCAAGGTGGTGGGGGCGTTGACGAGGCTCGACGCGATCAGGCCGAGCTGGCGCTGCGTGAAATCTGCGCCTTCGAGGATCGGCTTGCCGCTATTGAGCGCGTCCTTGAACAGACCCGGCTTCTTGCGCGTGCCATCGTCGAAACCCGTCCAGTCATAGTCGCCGCCATAATAGGTATAGCCCAGGCGACCCGTGGTCTCGGTGTCGCCGCTGATGCTGGCGCCGATGTTGACGAAGCTTTCGCGTGGGATGGCGATGGTCGTGAGGTTGATCACGCCGCCGCCGAACTCGCCGGGGAAGTTGACCGAATAGCTTTTCTGGACGAGCGACGAGGCAATCACCTCGGTCGGGAAGATATCGAGCGGAACGACGCGCTTCAGCGGCTCGGGGCTGGGCAGCGGCGAACCGTTGAGCAGCGCGAGCGAATAGCGGTCGCCAAGGCCGCGGACATAGACGAAGCCATTGCCGACGACGCTGAGGCCGGTCACGCGCTGCAACGCGCCCGCAATGTCGCCTTCGCCCGTACGCGCGATGTCGGCGGTGGACAGCACCGAGACGACCTGCGGCGCGGACTGGACGACGTTGGTGATCGCACGGCCCTGGACGACGATGTCGGCGTCAGCGCCCGGGATCGAGACGTCGACGGCTTGTTCGTCGGCCTGCGCCGGCGCGCCCGGCGCGGCGGTCGGCGCGCTCTGGGGGGCCGGCTCGGTGGACTGCGCGATCGCGGTAGCCGACCAGGCGGTGGAAATCAGGAGCAAGCTCGCCAGAGAAAGCGGCTTCGACATGGATGGTCCCCCCGGGAATACGAAAAAAAGGTGAGGCGACGGGGGTGCCGCCGCCTCACCGCATCAAGGATCAGTTGGTCGGCAGGCTGGTGCAGGCACCGCTCAGAGCGCCGAAATTGGCGGTCTCCGAGTTGCAGGTCCAACCGGCGTACCACGTGTCGGCCGCATCCTTCACCGCGCCGATATAGCTCGTCTTGACGAAGAAGTTGGTCGAGTCGTTCAGCGTGGTCTGGTTGAACGCGGGCACCGCATTTTCGCTCGCGCCGTTGACGTAGATGCTGGTCAGCGTCGAAGCGAACGCGGCATTGTTGTTCGCGCCGGCGTTGAAGATCGTCTGCACATCGGCAGCCGTCACGCCGGTGCCGGTGCCGCTGAACGGCGTCGTGCAGCCGCTGAACACCACCGAGTTGAACTTCGGCGGGCCAGCCTCGTCCTTGGTCGAGTCGGCGGCCTGGATCACGGCGGCGTTGTTCATGCGCAGGCAGGTCTGGCCCGCCGGCGTCACCATGATGCCGTTGACCATCGTATAATCGGTGCCGCCGCGCAGCAGGATCGCCGCCGCATTGGAATTGCCGACCACGCGGCTGACGAAGGTGAAGTTCGACAGACGGACATTCTGGCGCGGCTTCGCGTCTTCGTTGCCGTTCGAGTCCGCTTCGATCATCGAGTCGCCCAGGATGCCGCCGGCGCGCTGCACGGCGATCACGAACTGAATGAAGCCCTTGTAGCCGACGTCCGTGTCCAGATTGTCGTCTTCGTTGCCGGTCAGGACGAGGAAGCTCATGTTCGGACGGCCGCCGAACACTTCGATGCCGTCATCCGAGCTGTTGTGGATCTGGATGTGGTCGAGCTGGGTGCCCGAACCGACGCCCGACGGGGTCAGGCCCTGAAGCTCCTTGTCGGCCGACAGAATGTAGCCGGAATAGCGGATCTGCACATAGCTCATGCGACCGCTGTTGTCCGCCGGCTGCGCGCCGCCATAAAGCGCGTTCGAGGTGCCTTCGGTATCGCGCTCGCAAGCCACGGTGCCTTCGGCGGCGCCCGGCGCAAGGCAATCGGTGATCGGCGCACGGCCGAGCAGGACGACGCCGCCCCACATCTGCGACGACTGGTCGGTCGCAGTTCCGGTGACGTTACCGCGACCGGTGAAGATGATCGGCTGGCTCGGCGTGCCGACCGCGTTGATGCGGTTGCCGCGGTTGACCGCCAGATAGGAAACGCCGGTCGCGCCGAAGATCACGACGCCGGGGTCGATCGTCAGCGTAACGGCGGTGTTGGTGCTCGCGGCGCCCTGATCGTTGCCCACGTCGACGCGGCCGGGCAGCGCATAGAGCACGCCCTTCACCTTCGGCACCTGCGTGTCGACAGTGAAGCGCGCGGGGAAGTTGCAGACGCGCCAGGTGCCGGTCGGGCCGTCGATCGTGCCCGCATCGGTAAAGACGCCGCCCGCCGGGCAGGTGCCGGGGGTGACGGTCGTCGGGGTGGGCGTCGGGGTCGGGGCCGGGGTCGGCGTGGGAGTCGGAGTGGGAACGATGATGCCGCCTTCGCCCGGCGACGCGACGTCATCGGCGCCGCAGGCAGCCAGCGGAAGCGCGGCGCCGATCATGAGAAGCAGTCGAATCCGAGACATCGGGACCCCCGTAAAGGTTTGAGAAAATCATTGCCCAAGACCGACCGTCGGCCGGGCTCGATGGCGGCTCTAGGGGGGGCGAATGATGCTTTGATGTCGCGTCGATGATGATCGCGTGACGTTTCAATGACGATTTGATGACATGGCCGACGGTTCAAATCGGGTCGGGAACCGACTAGGGGCGTGCCGATGAGCAACGCGCCTTCTCCCTTTCGGCCTGGACGGCCCTGGCGCGCCGAGGCTGGGGCGACGCTCTCCCTCGCCCTGCCGCTGGTCCTGTCGAATATCGCTCAGGCGCTGATCGGCGCTACGGACGTGCTGCTGCTCGGTCGCGCAGGCGCTGACTCGCTCGCGGCCGGCGCGCTGGGCGTCAATCTCTACAATGCCTTCCTGTTCAGCGGCACCGGCCTCGTCACTGCGGCCGCCCCGATGATCGCCCGCGAGGTCGGGCGTCGGCGCAGTTCGGTGCGCGACGTGCGCCGCACGGTGCGCCAGGGCATGTGGAGCGCGGCCGTGCTCGCCGCGATCTTCTGGCTGGCGCTGATCTTCGCGGGGCCGATCTTCCGCCTGTTCGATCAGCCGGCCCCGCTGGTCGGCGATGCGACCGGCTTCGTCCATGCCGTCATGTGGGGGATGCTCCCTTATTTCCTGTTCCTGGTGCTGCGCTCCTTCATGATTGCGCTCGAACGGCCTGGCTGGTCGCTGGCGATCGGCTGCGCGGCGGTGCCGGTCAACGCGCTGCTCAACTATGGTCTGATCTTTGGCCAGTTCGGCCTGCCGCAGATGGGCGTGGTCGGCGCAGGCCTCGGCAGTTCGATCACCAATGCGCTGGCTTTCCTGGCGCTCGCCGCGGTCGCGCTCATCCACCCGCGCTTCCGTCGTTACCGGCTGTTCGGGCGTTTCTGGCGCCCCGACTGGCAACGCTTTGCAGAAGTCCGGCGTCTGGGCCTGCCGATCGCGATCACGCTTGGGCTCGAAGTCACGGTATTCAACGCCGCGCTTTTCCTGATGGGGCTGCTCGGCAAGGCGGAGATCGCCGCGCACGCGATCGCGATCCAGCTCGCGACGCTATGCTTCATGGTGCCGCTCGGTATTGGTCAGGCTTCGACGGTGCGGGTCGGCCTCGCCTTTGGCCGTCGCGATGTCGATGCGGTCGGCCGCGCCGGCTGGAGCGCTTTCGCAATGGGCACGGGCTTCATGTGCCTCACAGGCCTCGTCATCGTCGCCATGCCGCGCCCGCTGGTCGGGCTGTTCATCGATCTTGCCGACCCGGCGAACGCCCGGGTCGCGAATCTCGCCGTCTCCTTCCTGCTCATCGCGGCTATGTTCCAGATCGTCGACGGGGCGCAGGTCGTCTCGGCCGGCATGCTGCGCGGGCTGCACGATACGCGCATGCCGATGCTGTTTGCTATGTTCGGTTATTGGGTGGTCGGGATCGGCATCGGAACCGGGCTGGCCTTTCCCGGCCATATGGGCGGCGTCGGCATCTGGATCGGGCTGGCGAGCGGCCTCGCGACCGTCGCCATCCTCATGACCTGGCGGTGGGTGCGGCGCGAATCGATCGGCCTGCTGGCCCGGTGAGCCGGATGCGCCTATTCCACGCCAGGTGGAACAGGATGACGATCCCCCGCTCCGCAAGATCATCCATGTCGATATGGATGCCTTCTTCGCGTCGGTTGAACAGCGCGACAATCCTGAACTGCGCGGCAAGCCCGTCGCGGTCGGCGGCGCGCGCGAGCGGGGCGTGGTCGCCGCCGCCAGCTATGAGGCGCGCGTGTTCGGCGTCCGCTCGGCCATGCCCTCGGCGGAAGCGCGACGGCGCTGCCCAGACCTGATTTTCGTCAAGCCGCGCTTCGACGTCTATACCGCCGTCTCCCGCCAGATCCGCGCGATCTTCGCCGAGCATACGGAGATTATCGAGCCGCTGTCGCTCGACGAAGCCTATCTCGACGTCACCGGCGCGCCTTCGGCGACGGCGATCGCCAAGGCCATCCGTGCGCGCATCCGCGAAGCGACGGGGCTCACCGCTTCAGCCGGCGTCTCCTACAACAAGTTCCTCGCCAAGCTGGCGTCGGACCAGAACAAGCCGGACGGCCTCTGCGTCATCACGCCCGACAAGGGCCCAGCCTTCGTCGCCACCCTCCCCGTCAAGCGCTTCCACGGCGTCGGCCCGGTAACCGCCGCCAAGATGGAGCGGCTGGGCATCGTCACCGGCGCAGACCTTCACGCCAGGAGCTTCGCGTTCCTCGAGCGCGAGTTCGGCCGCGCGGCGCGATATTATTATCGTGCGGCGCGGGGAATCGACGATCGCCCGGTCAGCCCCGACCGGATCCGCAAGTCGGTCGGCGCAGAACGCACCTATTTCCCCGATCTCACGACGCGCGAGGCGATGCACGCCGCGCTCGATGCGATCATGGACGCGCTGTGGGAGCGGGTCGAGCGCGCCGGCGCACGCGGCCGCACTGTCACGCTCAAACTGCGCCACGCCGATTTCCGCACGATCACGCGCGCGCGAAGCTTCCACGCGCTCATTGGCGATCGCGATTCGATCCTCGCCGCCGGGCATGAACTGCTCGACGCGCTTGCGCCCTTCCCCTCCAGCGTCCGCCTGCTCGGCCTCACCTTGTCGTCGCTCGCCGAGGGCGAGGCGGACGATGACGGTCAGCTCGATCTCGCGATCTGACTCAGCCGCCGTTCGCCGCGCGGTGCATCCGCGCATTCTCAACATAGTGGGCAACGCCGAGCTGATTGCCCGCGCGCTCGGCATCACTCAGCATCCGCAGCAGCTTGGCCGGTCGGCCCGCCCACAATTCGCCAGCGCCGATATGTTTGCCCGGCGTCATCATCGCGCCGGCGGCCAGCATGCCGTCGCTCTCGATATGACCGCCATCCATCACGATCGCGCCAAGACCGACAAAAGCGCGATCCTCAAGCACGCAGCCATGCACCATCGCCATATGCCCGATCAGCACATCGTCTCCGATGATCGTCGGCTGTCCTGCGTCGCCCGGCAAACGCGGCGAATCGACGTGGATCACCGTGCCGTCCTGGATGTTGGTGCGCGCGCCGATGCGGATGAAGTTCACGTCCGCGCGCAGTACGCAATTATACCAGATGCTCGAATCCGGCCCGATCTCGATGTCGCCAATCAGGCGGCAGCCGGGTGCGACGAAAGCGGTGGGGTGAATGACCGGCGTCTTGCCGTTCAAGCTGATGATGCTGACGCCGTCCATTTTCTCTCCCCGGAAACGCCGTCCCCTCAGGGGCGATCGATGATATAACAGATATGCGCGCTCAGCGGATGGCCCGCGGCGAAGGCCGGATGCGCGAAGTCCATGTCTGGCCTCCGCTTCATGCCCAGCCGCTCCATCAGCCGCCAACTGCGGGCGTTGGCCGCGACCGTGATTGCGGCGATGCGCGGCGCCGCCAGATTGGCCCAGCCCCAGGCCAGGCTCGCCGTCGCCGCCTCGCGCGCATAGCCCTGCCCCCACGCATCGGCGCGCAGTCGCCAGCCTATCTCGATCTCGCCGTCGATACTGCCGACATCGCCGGGCTTGAGGCCGCAGAAGCCGAGCAGCTCGCCATCAGCGCGGCGCTCGACGATCCAGAAACAATATCCATGCCCGGCCTGCAGCGCCTGCTGACGGGCGACCGAGCTCTTCAGGCGCGCGGGATCTTCGACGCCGCCCAGATGCTCCATGACTGCAGGCGTATTGGTCGCCGCGACAAACGCATCGCCATCCGCGTCGCGCCAGCCGCGCAGCAACAGCCGCCCGGTCACAATGATGGCATCGGCGGGCGTGTTCACCGGCCCGAACCTTCCTTGGCGGGGGTCCAGGCTTTCACAAGCGGCAGGATGCTGGCGAAATCATCTGTCCATTCGGCAAAACCGGCGCGTGTTTCGAGCTTCACCCAAGCGGAGCCGCCCTTCGGCGCGTGCGCGACAAGCGTCGCCAGCGTGCGCGGATCGCGGGAAAGCGCAACCCAGTTCGAGCTGTTGAGGATATGCCCGGCGGGCGATTCGGGATCGACGCGGTCATGATAGACATAGGCATGCCACCCCTCCTGCGCCGCGACTGCCGCCACTACCGGCTCTAGATCGAGGAAACGGTTGGAGATATGGACGAGGAGCAGCCCGTCCGGGGTGAGCGTGCGTCCATAGGTCTCGAACGCCTCTCGCGTCAGCAAGTGCATCGGCACGGTGTCGGACGAGAAGGCGTCGAGCGCCAGCAGATCAAGCGACGCCGGCGGGCGCTGGGCGAGCGTCAGGCGCGCATCGCCGATCTCGATCGGAACATCCGGCAGGCAGTTGGACAGGAAGTGGAACTTCCCGGAATCGCGGGCGATATGCACCACTGCGGGATCGATCTCGAAATAGCGCCATTGCTGCCCCGGCCGGGCGTAGCAGGCGAGCGTCCCCGTCCCCAGCCCCACCACGCCGACCCGCGCATCGGCGGCATGGCCAAGTGCGGGCAGCGCGAGCAGCGCCTGGCCGACGCCTGAATGGGGCCCGTAATAGCTGGTCGGCTCTCGCTCCCGGCCGGGCCGCATGTTTTCAAGCCCGTGGTAGGTCGTGCCGTGGGCCAGCGTCCGGACGCCGATCGCCGGCAGGTCGCGGATCGTATAGATGCCGAAATAGCTGCGCGTCCGCGCCTCGGGCCGCAGCGTCAGCGCGAAGGACTGCCAGACCCCGACAACCAGGATCAGTGCGCCGACTGCCGCGACGAACGGCAGACGCCGGCCGACGGCGATCGAGCCAAGCAGCACGATGAGCAGCGAAGCCTCGGCCACATGCGGCTGCGCGCTATTCTCGGTGCTGATCGCGAAACAGGCGATCAGGATAACCGCAAGTTCGATCAACGGGCCGAAAATGCGGGCGCGGCGCGGATCGCGCCAGAACCGGTCGAGCACGGGCAAGGGCGACGCCATCGGCGCCAGCAGCGCCGCGAGCAGGATCAGCAGCGGATGCTCATAGGACCAGTCGAAGATCAGCGGCGCGACCAGCGCCGCAAAGATGCCGCCCAGCACGCCGCCCAGCGACATGGCGAGGTAAAATCCCGTGAGCCGGTCCGGCGCCGGGCGGAGCCGGTACATCCGCCCGTGGAGCGCCACCGCGATCACGAACAGCAGCGTCAGGCCCGCAATCATCGAGATCAGCGGCTGGATGGGATCGTTGCGGATCGAAATGCCGCCGAAGGTGATGATCGCATAAGGCGACAGCCGCCCGATCATGTCCGAAAGCCCCCGCCGGCTGGCGAACGCGACGGAAAAGCTCAGCAGATAGAGGCCCAGCGGCAGCACCCACAGCAACGGCATCGCAACGATGTCGGTGGTGATGTAGGTCGTCGTCGACAACATCAGCCCCGACGGCACCGAAGCCAGAAGCACCCACATCAGCTTGCGACGCATCGGCGCGGGCTCGGATCGCGGCAGCGCCTCGACATGCGCAGCGCCTCCTCGCGGCAACATGAAAGCGCAGGCCAGCACCAGCAGCCCGAGGATGCCGTATAGGCAGCTCCATAAATAGCTTTGGTCGGCCAGCGCGAGCCGCGGCTCGACGATCAGCGGATAGGCGATCAGCCCGCCAAAGCTGCCAAGGTTGGATGCGGCGTAAAGCGCATAGGGATCGCGCCCGCCGCTCGCGACGCTGTACCAGCGCTGGATGAGCGGCGCCTGCGCCGAGACCGCGAAGAAGAGCGGCCCGATCGACAGCGCAAGCAGATAAGGAACCCACAGCGCCGGATTGGCTGTTGGCGAGGGATAGATCGCCGCCAGCCCGATCGGCAGCCACAACGCCGCCGCCGCAAGCAGCGCGAGGTGGACGACCGCCTGCCGGCTGACGCTCAGCCGCCCCAGCGCGTGCGCATAGGCGTAGCCGCCCAGCAGCAGCGCCTGATAGACCAGCATCGCGCTGTTCCACACCGCCGGCGCGCCGCCCAGCCGGGGCAGCGCCATGCGCGCGATCATCGGCTGGACGAGGAACAGCAGGAAACTGCCGACGAAGATCGTCAGCACGAAAAGCCAGCCGCGCCAGTGCGCGTCGTCGGTATCGATCGGCGCCGCGTCGGCGGTGGCGGCGATCCCCATCAGGCCCCCAGCAGGCGCGCCGCGTGCGCGGCGTGATAAGTCAGAACGCCCGAACAGCCCGCGCGCTTGAACGCGGTCAGCGTTTCGAGCACCAGCGCGTCGCGGTCCCCCGCTCCTGCTGCGGCCGCGGCTTCGATCATCGCATATTCCCCGGAAACCTGATAAGCGAACACAGGCACCTGGAACTCGTCCTTCACGCGACGAATGATGTCCAGATAAGGCAGACCCGGCTTCACCATAACGCTGTCCGCACCTTCGGCGAGATCGAGCGCCACTTCGCGCAGCGCCTCGTCGCTATTGGCGTGATCCATCTGATAGCCGCGCTTGTTTCCCTTCAGCAGCCCGCGCGATCCCACGGCGTCGCGGAACGGGCCGTAGAAGGCAGAGGCATATTTGGCCGAATAAGCCATGATCTGGACTTCGCGATGATTGCCGGCCTCGAGAGCGGTGCGGATCGCCCCGACGCGCCCGTCCATCATGTCGGACGGCGCGATGATGTCCGCCCCCGCTTCGGCCTGCACCAGCGCCTGGCCGACGAGCACGTCCATCGTCTCGTCGTTGAGGACGTTGCCCGCCGCATCGATCAGCCCGTCCTGCCCGTGGCTTGTATAGGGATCGAGCGCGACATCGGTCAGCACGCCCACTTCGGGCACGGCGTCCTTCAGCGCGCGGATCGCCTGGCACATCAGATTGTCGGGGTTGAGCGCCTCGCGCCCGTCCTCGCTGCGCCGCTCGGGCTGGGTATAGGGGAACAGCGCGACGCAGGGTATGCCCAGCCGCGCCGCCTCGCGCCCGCGCTCGACGATCAGGTCGACCGACCAGCGCGATACGCCCGGCAGGGTCGATATCGGTTCCTCGACGCCCTTCCCCTCGACGACGAACAACGGCCAGATGAAGTCGCTCGGCGCGATCCGCGTCTCGGCGTGAAGCGCGCGGCTCCAGGCGGTGTAGCGCGTGCGACGAAGGCGAAGGGCGGGGAAGGATGCGTAGGTCATGTCCGGGCACTAGAGGATTTCATTCCGTCCCGCCATGGCACAAGAATCTTATGCATCCGTAACGAGGCAAGCGCGTTTGGCTCCCATGAGCAAAGATTTGCCGCGCCAGGCCATCCTCATCGTCAACGCCATGTCGCGCAGGGGGCGCGATCTTTTCGACGAAGCGAAAACGAAGCTCGCCGCCGCCGGCGTCGAGCTGATCGCCGCGCATGCGCTGAGGGATCCGCGTGAACTCGTTCCCACGGTGCGCAAGGCGCTGGCGGCAGGCGCGCCGATGGTCATCGTCGGCGGCGGCGACGGTTCGCTGTCGATGAGCGTCGACGAGTTCGTCGGCAAGAACGCCGTTTTTGCGCTGCTCCCGCTCGGCACCGCCAACAGCTTCGCACGCACGATGAACATTCCCCTCGATCTCGACGGCGCGGTCGCGGTGATCGCGGATGGCGAACGACGGCGAATAGACCTTGGCGTGATCGACGACGACTATTTCGCCAACTGCGCGGCGATCGGACTGTCGCCGATGATCGCCGAAACCGTGCCCCACGGCCTCAAGCGCGTCGGCGGCCGCATCGGCTATCTCGCCTGGGCGGCTTGGAAGTTCATCGGCTTTCGCCCTTTCCGCGTGACGATCGGCGAAGGCGACGCGGCCGAGACGATCGACGCGGTCGAGCTGCGCATAGCCAATGGCGGCTATCATGGCGGCGCCGAGCTGGTCGAAAGCGCAGCGCCCGACAGCGGCGAGATCGTGGTTCAGGCGGTGATCGGCAATGCGAAGCATCGCCTGATCGCCAGTTGGGCCGCCAGCCTGATGAAGTTGCGCTGGCGCAAGCGGACGGTGCGCGAGTTTCGCGGCGTCGCGCTCCGCATCGCGACCGATCCGCCCCTGCCCATCTCGATCGACGGAGAGGTGCTGGCCCGCACCCCGGTTACCGCGAAAGTCGCCAAGGGCGTGATCGAGGTTGCGGCCCCCCGGGCCAGCTAGCCGATCGGCGCGGCCTTCCCGGTCGCATCGCAATCGGCCAGCGTCTCTTCCTCCACTTCGATCTCCGACTTGGCCGGAACGAGGTGCAGCTTGCGCCATCCGCCATGCAGGTAGAAGGCGACCGTCATCGCCAGCGAGGCGAGCGAGCCCGCCGGGAAGCTCCACCAGATCGCGTCGGAGCCCCAGCTCGGGTCGAACGTCGCCGCCAGCCCGATCCGGACGGGCAGCAGCGCGATCGCCAGGATGATGAGCGGCCCCAGCACCGCGCCATTGGCGCGCACCGTCGCCGCCAGCACCAGCGAGATGCCGAACATGATGAAGCTCCAGCCCGCGATCAGGTTCATCCGCACCGCGATATCGATCGCCTCGTCATGCGATCCGAGGAACAGCCACAACACATGGCGATCGAGCAAGGTCAGGATCAGCAGCAGCGCCCCGGTCAGCGCGCAGTTCATCACGATCCCCGCCCAGGTGATGCGATCGACGCGCGCCCAAAGCCCCGCGCCGATATTCTGCGCCACCATGGCGCTGACGCCCGCGCCCACCGACATGGCGGGCATCTGGATATAGGTCCAGAGCTGGTTCGCCGCGCCAAAGCCGGCTGTCGTGCTTGTCCCGTGGCGGTTGACCAGCCCGATCATCGCCAGCGCGGAGATCGAGACGACCAGCATCTGCAGCCCCATCGGGAACCCCTTGGCGACGATCAGCCGCACCAGATCGGCGCGGGGGATCAGGTAGCGCAGCTCCGGCCCGCGCAGCCGGATCGTCAGATCGCGCGCATAAATGTAGGTGATGAGCGAGGTTAAGGCGATGCTGTTGGCGATCAGCGTCGCCACCGCCGACCCCTCGATTCCGAGCCTCGGCATCCCGGCGAGGCCGAGGATGAAAACCGGATTGAGGATCACGTCGAAAAAAGATCCCAGCGCCATGAACTTGAGCGGCGTCAGCGAATCGCCCGTGCCGCGCAGCGCCATGGTCAGCAACACAGACAGGAAGCCGGGCAGCATCGCGACGAAGATCGGCCGGATATAGGCCAGCGCCAGCGGCGTCACGTCGGCGGGGGTCGCCAGCAGGCGGAGCAGCACGGGCGCCGCGAGCAGCCCGACGATCACGGTCACCAACGATATGACCGCGAACAGGCCGAAAGCGCTGCCCAGCACGCGGCGCACCATGTCGATGTCGCGCCGCCCCATATTCTGGCCGATCAGGATCGTCGCGGCCATGCCGAAGCCGAATACGGCGGCGATCAGCAGGAACATGACAAGGTTAGCGTTGGTCGTCGCCGCCAGCGCCTTCTCGCCCAGAAACTGGCCGATCCACACCGCGTTGATCGATGCGTTCAGCGACTGGAGGATGCTCGATCCCAGCGTCGGCAGCGAAAAGAGCAGCAGCGTCTTGGCGATCGGCCCCTTGGTAAGGTCCATGCCGCCATGCGGGCGCCCCGGCGCCTTGGGCGCTTCCTGTTCGGCCATTTCGCTTATGCCCCTGATTATCCCGCGCCGATTCCGGCCACCATGCCCCCGTCCCTCCTTCGCGCGCGAAGCGGCAAAAGGAAAGAGCGGACAGCACGCCCGCGCAAGCCGGTCAGCGTCGTCATTGCGAGCGCAGCGAAGCCATCCAGCGGCTCATGCGCCCGGCTGGATTGCCGCGGGGCTGCGCCCCTCGCAATGACGGCATTCAGCCCAGCCGTGCGAGCGCCGCTTCCAGCCGCTCGGCCTCGGCGGCCTTCTCGGCATGATCGGCGCGGGCCTTCTCGACCGCTTCGGGCTTGGCGCGTTCGACGAAGCTGGGATTGCCCAGCCGCCCGGCAAGCGAATCGCGTTCCTTGATCGCCGCCTCGCGCGCCTTGGCAAGCCTCGCGCGCTCGGCGTCGAGATCGATCACGTCGCCCAGCGGCAGCACGAAGGTCGCTTCGTCGACCACCACCTGCAGCGCGCCGCCGGCGCCGGGTTCGCCCGCCGCCAGATCGACGCGCGCCAGCCGCGCGATCGCCGCCGTCTGGCGCTCCAGCCGCTCGTTCGTCAGTGCGGCCGCGTCGCGGACATGGATCGGCAGCCGCGCGCCCGGCGGAACGCCTAGCTCGCTGCGCGCCGCGCGCACATCGCTTACCAGGCGGATCAGCCAGTCAATCTCCTGCGCCGCCGCGGGATCGATCGCGCGCGCATCGGCCATCGGCCATTTCGCGACGATGATCGGATAGGCGCGCGTCCCCAGCGCGTTCCACAGCTCCTCGGTGACGAAGGGCATGAACGGATGGAGCATGACGAGGATCTGGTCGAGCACCCAGCCGGCGACCGCCCTGGTCTCGTCGTCGATCGCGCCTCGCTCGTCGCCGCTCGCGGCAGGCTTGATCAGTTCCAGATACCAGTCGCAGAAACGGTTCCACGCAAACTGGTAGATCGTGTTCGCCGCCTCGTCATAACGCAGGTCGGCAAGCGCCAGGTCCAGCTTCTGCACGGTCTGGATCGTCTCTGCGATGATCCAGCGATTGACCGTCAGCGTCGCCGCCGGCGGCTCGATCGTCGCCGATGCGCCGATGCCGTTGGACATGGCGAAGCGCGTGGCGTTCCACAGCTTGGTCGCGAAGTTGCGATAGCCCTCGACGCGCTTCTCATCGAGCTTGATGTCGCGCCCCTGGCTTTCCATCGCCGCCATGAAGAAGCGCAGCGCATCGGCGCCATATCGGTCGATCAGCCCCAGCGGATTGACGACATTGCCCTTGGACTTGGACATTTTCTGCCCGTCCGCCGCGCGGACGAGGCCGTGCAGGTAAAGCGTTTTGAAGGGCACGCTCTCCTGAAGCGGCAGCTTCCCGTTCTCGCCCATGAAGTGGATGCCCTGCATCATCATGCGCGCATCCCAGAAAAACAGGATGTCGAAGCCCGAGATCAGCACATCGTTAGGATAACGCCCCATCGCGCGCACATCGGCGTCGGGCCACCCCATCGTCGCGAACGGCCACAGCGCGGAGGAGAACCAAGTATCGAGGACGTCGGGATCGCGAACAAGGACCGAAAGAGTCTTGCCGTCCAGCTCAATGCCCCCCTGAGCCAACGCTTCTTCCGTCGCCACGACAAAGGCCGGACCATAATAGGCCTTGGCAGCCTCTAAGGCCTCCGCCTCGGTCTCCGCGACGAACGATATCTGATCCGCCTGCTCTGCACCCTTAAAAATATCGCGGCCGATGTCAGCGTAGGCGCGAGCGGCGTTCCTCTCGAAACACTCCTTGGAAAGACCAAACCACGCCGGAATCTGGTGCCCCCACCATAGCTGGCGGCTCACGCACCAGGGCTGGATGTTCTCCATCCAGTTGAAATAGGTCTTTTCCCAGCTTTTCGGCACGATCTTCGTCGCGCCCGATCGCACCGCCTCGATCGCGGGCTTGGCCAGCGTCGCCGCGTCGACATACCATTGATCGGTCAGCCACGGCTCGATCACCACGCCCGATCGATCGCCATAGGGCGTCTGGATCGTGCGCGGCTCGGCATCATGCTCGTTGCCGTCCTTGTCGACATAAGCGACGAGGAACCCCTCGTCCTTCAGCCGCTGGACGATGATCTTGCGCGCCTCGAAGCGATCAAGCCCGATCAGATCGGCGGGGATTTTCTGGTCGCTGGTCTGGGTGATCTGCGCCTTGGCGTCGAGCATGTTGAGCATGTCGCGCGCCTCGATCCCGGCGCGGCGGCCGACCTCGAAATCGTTGAAGTCATGCCCCGGCGTGATCTTCACCGCGCCCGATCCAAGCTCGGGATCGGCATGATCGTCAGCGATGATCGGGATCAGGCGGCCGGTGATCGGCAGGCGCAGCTTCTTGCCGACCAGTGCGGCATAGCGCTCGTCGCCCGGGTTCACCGCAACGGCCATGTCGGCAAGCATCGTCTCGGGCCGCGTCGTCGCGACCTGGATGAAGCCCGATCCATCCTCCAGCGGATAGCGCAGGTGCCAGAAGCTGCCCTTCACTTCGCGCGTCTCGACCTCAAGGTCGCTGATTGCGGTGCCCAGGCCCGGATCCCAGTTCACCAGCCGCTTGTCGCGGTAGATCAGGCCCTGCCTGTGCAGGTCGACGAACACCTTGAGGACGGCCTTTGAAAAGCCTTCGTCCATCGTGAAGCGTTCGTTGCTCCAGTCCATCGAGCAGCCGAGGCGGCGGAGCTGCTGCGTGATCTCGCCGCCGCTCTCTTCCTTCCACTCCCACACCTTCGCGACGAACTCTTCGCGCGTGAAATCGGTGCGCTTCTGCTGCCTGGCGTTCAACTGGCGCTCGACGACCATCTGCGTCGCGATGCCGGCATGATCGGTGCCGACCACCCATTGCGCGTCCTTGCCCTGCAGGCGCGCGTGGCGGACGAGAATGTCCTGCAGCGTGTTGTCGAGCGCATGGCCGATATGCAGGCTGCCCGTCACGTTGGGCGGCGGGTTCACGATCGTGAACGGCTCGGCGCCGGGGCGATCGGGGCGAAACAGCCCCTCGCTCTCCCAGCGGGCGTACCAGCGCGCCTCGATGGCGGCGGGATCGAATGTCTTGGGCAGTTCGGTCATAGCCGCGCTGCCTTATTTGCATGTGTTGTCGCGCACAACCCGTTCGGGCCGAGCCTGTCGAAGCCCCTTCCTCCCTTCGGCGCGAAGGAAAGCGCGGCTTCGGCAAGTCTCAACCCAAAGCGGTTCCCGCTATTGCGCCGGTTTCAGCCACTTGCCGAACCAGTCGAAGGCCTCGCGATACCACTGGATGCTGTTCTGCGGCTTCAGGATCCAGTGATTCTCGTCCGGATAGACCACCAGTCGCGACGGGACGTTGCGGCGCTGCGCGGCGGTGAAGGCGGCAAGGCCCTGCGTATAGGGAATGCGGAAATCCTTTTCGCCGTGGATCACCAGCATCGGCGTTTTCCACGCGGCGACATGGTTCACCGGGTTCCATTTCTCGAACGCCGCAGGGTCCTGGAAATAGGGGCCGCCATGCTCCCATTCGTCGAACCACAGCTCTTCGGTCTCATAGGCCATGGCGCGCGCGTCAAAGACGCCGGCATGTGTGATCAGACATTTGAACTGGTCGGGCCAGTTGCCCGCGATCCAGTTCATCATATAGCCGCCGTAGGAGCCGCCCGCCGCGCAGGCGTTGGCCGGGTCGACGACCGCGAACTTCGCCGCAGCGGCGGCAAGGCCAAGTTGCAGATCCTTCAGCGGCTTGCCGCCCCAATCCTTGTTTATGCTGTCAGTGAACTTCTGTCCGTAACCCGTTGATCCATGGAAATCGACGCTCAGCACCGCATAGCCGGGCGCGGAGAAGAGCATCGGGTTCCAGCGATAGGACCAACTGTCGGAAAAGCTGCCCTGCGGCCCGCCATGGACGAGCATCACGGTCGGCAGCTTGGCCTTGGCGCCGGCTGGCGCGACCACCCAGCCGCTCACCGGATCATTGCCAGCCCCCGCGAAGGTGAAGCGCTCGACGCTCGGCAGATCGATCCCCGCAAGCTTGCCGGCATTGACTGCGGTCAGCCGCATCGTCGCGCCCTTGGCTGCGATGCGATAGAAATCGGCGGGCGCGGTGATCGTGTCGATCGTCGCGATCGCGCCGCCATCGGGCAGCGGCGCGACGTTCGACACATGCCCACGCTGCGTCAGCCGCGTCACCTTGCCGTCGGCGATGGCGACGCGGAACAGCGGCGTATCGAGATGATCCGCCCCGGTGACAAGCAGGCTCGCGCCGTCCGCCGCCCAGGCGATCGAATCGACCGACACGTCCCATGCCGGGGCGAGCGCCTTCGTCTCGCCCGTCTGCAGGTTGCGCAGGTGGAGCGTCAGGCGATCGGCCTCGTAGGTCGGCCTTTCCATCGCGGCATAGGCCAGCCATTGCCCATCGGGCGAAACTGCGGGCAGATTGTCCATCGCGTGATTGGCGCTGGTGAGGTTCACCGGCCCCCCGCTCCCATCGGCCGGCGCCGCGAAGATGTCGAGATTGGTCGACAACGGCTCGATCCGTCCCGCCTCGCGCAGCGTGAAGAACAGGGTTTTGCCGTCCGCGCTCCATGCGAGCTGCTCGACGCCGCCATCGGGCTTGGACGGCGTATCGCCGATCAGCGCCCCTTCCACCGATTTCGCGACGCCGCCCGCGACCAGCGGCAGCACGTAAACGCGCGATCGTAGGCCCGGCGTCGCCCAGGTGTCCCAATGGCGCACGAACAACTGGTCATAGGTGCGTGCGCTGCCGCCCGCCTTCCCGGCTGCAGGGGCGCAGGGCAGGCTGTCGCAATCCGTCGGCAGATCGGCCCAGATCGCGACCTTGTCGTCCCTGGGCGACAGCAGAAAGCCGGAGAGATCGAAATCATAGTGCGTCACCTGCTCGGCCGCGCCGCCCGCCGGCGCGATCCGCCAGATCTGGTCGCTGCCCGAAGCGTCGCTGATGAAGTAGATGCTCTTGCCGTCGGCCGAGAAAGCCGGGTCATGCGCTTCCTTGCCCGCCGGTGTCGCGATCTTCACGGGCTTCGCGCCCTTTGCCGACAGATTGAGCAGCCACAGGCTCAGATGCCCCTTGTTGGCGGCCAGATCGGTCTCACGCTGCTGCCAGACCAGCCAGCCTCCGTCAGGCGAGACGGTCGGCGCGCTCACGCGGCTTAGCGTGGCAAGATCGGCTGGGGTCATCGGCCGGGCAATGGCGACGGTCGAGGTGGAAGCGAGCCCGATCAGGGCCGCGAACGCGATGCTCTTCATGGACGGCATTTCTATCAGCGCCGCCGCCGTGCGCAATCGGTCAGGATAGAAGCAGGGGGCGGAAATGCGCCGTCAACGCATTTGCAGACCGAATCTAAAGCGCCCCGCCCGAAATGCGCTGGATTTCCTTCGCCACCATCGATTCGACGATGGCGGGCAGATTGGCGTCGAGCCATTCCTTGAGCATGGGGCGCAGCATCTCGCGCACCAGCCCTTCCAGGCTGTTCTCGGGCGCGCCCTCCTCCGGCCGCACCTTCAGCCGCGACAGCGTGGACAGCGCGCTGCGCGTCGCCGTGGCAGTCGCGATCGACAGGATTTCGTCATCGGGCACGATCATCGGCGGCGCCTCCGCAGCGGGAATGGCATCGGGCTTGGCGGGCGCGGCGGCGGCCGGCGCTTCCTCAACGGGCGTCAGTTCGACGGTCTCGGTGAGTTCCAGAATCTCCGGCTCGGGCGAAGGCTGCACGAGCTTTGTCGCCTTCGCAGACGCCTTCTTGGCGCGCGCAGGCGGCGCATCATCCTCGGCGATGATGCGCTTGATTGAGGAAAGTATCTCCTCCATCGAAGGCTCGTGGCTGATGTGCCCCATCCGCGCGTTTACCCTATTTTGCAGGTGTCGCGCTTGTTTCCGGATTTTGCGAAGGCGTGTCAACGGTGCGCGTGGCGACGGGTTGCGGCTTGGGGCCGTCACCCCAGTCCCAGATATGGCTGCGCACGCGCTTGTAGTTGATCGAGGGGTCGTAGAGCGGCCCGCCGGTATCGAGGCTCAATTCCTGCGCGCCGGCATGGCCCATAGCCGCAAGCAGCGTGAAACCGGCGACATAGGCGTTGCGCTGCGCGGAGACGAGTTGGACCTGCGAATTGAGCAGTTCCTGCTCGGCGTTGAGGATGTCGAGGATGGTGCGGTTGCCCACGCTGTTCTCAGCGCGGACGCCTTCCAGCGACAGCGTGTTCGCCTCAACCGCGACCTTGGCCGAATCGATCACCTCGAGCGAGGAGCGCCAGCTTGCGAAGGCGGCGCGGGTCTGCGCGACGACGCTGCGCTCGGCCGCGATCTCATTCTCGATCGCCTGCCCCGACCGCGCCTGCGCCTGGCGAACGCGCGCGCTCGGCATGCCGCCCTGGTAGAGCGGCAGCTTCGCCGACACGCCCAGAGTCACCGATTTGGTGGTCTGCGAGATCGAAATGCCGGGCACGCCGCTGCCCAGCGTATCGAGAAAGTTCTGGTAGCTGCCGGTCGCTCCGAGCGAAAGCGTCGGCAGACGCGCGCCATAGGCGGCGGAAACATCCTGCCTGGCGGCTTCGCGCTGCTTGGCTGCGGCGCGCAGATTGGGATTGTCCTTCACCGCGATATCAACCGCCGCATCGGGATCGGCGGGCAAGCCCGGCAGTTCGGGCGGCACTTCCAGATTGACCGGCGCCTCGCCGACCAACTGGATATAGGTTTCGCGGCTGCCCGTCAGATTGGCTTCGGCGGTCTGCAGGTCGCCGCGCGCACCGGCGAGGCGCGCCTCGGACTGGGCGACGTCGGTGCGCGTCAGGTCGCCAACCTCGAACCGGTCCTTGGTGGCCTGGAGGTTGACCTCCAGCACGTTCACATTCTCGCGGTTGAGGCGGACTATCGCTTCATCGCGGATCACGTCCATATAGGCCGCGACGGTCTGGCTGAAAACGCTCTGCTCGGTATCGCGCAGCGTCTCGACGCCCGCGGCGACGCGCGTTTCCGCCGCCTTCACCGCATTGCGCACCGAACCGCCCTGATAGACCGGCACATTGAGATTCAACTGCCCGCCGACCGAACGGCGCGGCGAGGTGAAGTCGTTGGACGGGCGCACCTTATATTCCTGGTACGCCCCCTGAACGCTGGCGTTGGGCAGGCCGTTGGCCTTGGCGAGCGGCACATTCTCGTCATTCGCGCGCTGGTTAGCGCGCGCGGCGGTAAGCGTCGGGTTCTTGCTATAGGCCTTGGCGAGCGCATCGCGCAGCGTCTCGGCCGAAGCCGGCTGGGCGAGCAACGTCATCGCCGCGCTGGACATCGCGGCGGCCAGGGAAACGCGACGGATCATTTCGCCCCTTTTCAGAATATGAACGGCTTCGGCCGCTCGAAGCCCGGCAGCGCCGTCACCTCGATGTCGGCGAAGGCGTCGAGCCCCAGCACCGCGCCGGCGCGGCGGCCCATCACCAGCCGGGTCACGCCATTGTCGGCGATCGCGCCGACAATGCGGCCGCCCCCGGCAAGCTGCCCGGTCAGCGACTCGGGGATCTGCTCCACGGCGCCGTCGATGAAAATCACGTCGTAGGGCGCGCCAGCGGCATGGCCTGCAGCAAGGGCGCCTTCGACGACCTCGACGTTGCTCAGGTCCGACAAGGCGGCCTTGGCCTGCGCCGCAAGCGACGGATCGGCTTCGACAGCCACGACATGGCCGGCGAGGCGGGCAAGCAGCGCAGCGGTATAGCCCGTCGCGGCGCCGATCAGCAGAACCTTGTCGGTCGGCGCGACTTCGGCTTCGCTCAGCAGGCGGCCGACGACCATCGGCGCGTTGAGCGCCCGGCCTCCGCCCAGCGGCTGCGGCGTATCGACATAGGCAATCGAAGCACGATCCGACGGCACGAAGGTCTCGCGCGCCACTTCGTTCATCGCGATCACGACTCGCTGGTCGGTGACCGCATTGGTCCGAAGCTGGCTTGCAACCATCGCGCGGCGCATTGTTTCAAAGTTTTGCTCGGTCATCACAAATCCTTCGTCGCACAACTGTCTTAGCGATGCAATACACTAATGTCGAAACCCGCTTCTATCCATACAATAGCCATACGCCAAGCGCGGTTCGTCGAAGGAAGAAAGCCGCTTGCAGAAGCGCGTGGCCGTCCCGCGTCCCTCGGCGTCGCTGGACAGCAGGCCCCCGTCGCCACACAATGTCGCCGGGCGGCGCGCATCCCAGAACAAAAGCGCGCGCCGAATGGGGAGGAAGAAGAAAGTGCAACGCGAAATGCGGCCGGGCGCCCTGCTCGACGATCGTGGCCGGCTGATCGAGCCCGGCTGGGCGAAATCCGAAGTCCGCCAATATCAGCGCGCGGCCGTCGCGGCGCATCCGCTGCGGATCAAGGAGTGGGACTATTATTGCGTCCTCACCCCCGATCACGGCATCGCGCTGACCGTCGCGGATAACGGCTATCTCGGTTTTCTCGGCGTTTCCTGGATGGATTTTCGCCGGCGCAAGGCCAGCAACGGCGGCGCGGCGGTTCGATGGCCGATGGGGCGCATGGCGATGCCGGAAAGCGCCGATCACGGCGACATCGTGCAGAGCCATGACGGCCTGTCGCTGGCTTTCCGCCACGAACCGGGCGGCCGCAGGCTGACCATCGACGCGCCGCGCTTTCGCGGCGGGCTGGGCTTGTCCGGCGAATTATGGCTCGATCAGCCACCCATGGACCGCATGGTCATCGCGACCCCCTTCGCCGGCGCGCCGAAGGCCTTCTACTATAATCAGAAGATCAACTGCCTCGCCGCCTCGGGTGAAATCCGAATCGGGGATCAGCGTGCCCGCTTCGATCCCGGCAGCGCGTTTGGCGTGCTCGATTGGGGGCGCGGCGTCTGGACCTATCGCAACACGTGGTACTGGGGCTCCGCGTCCGGCCTGGTCGACGGCCGGCGCGTCGGCTTCAACATCGGCTATGGCTTCGGCGATACGTCCGCGGCGTCGGAGAATATGCTGTTCGTCGATGGCGTCGCGCACAAGCTCGATCGCGTCACCTTTCACATGCCTCCCGGCGCGCCGGATTCGGGCGTCTGGCGTTTTTCGAGCAACGACGGTCGCTTCACCATGATCATGCAGCCGATCGTCAACCGCCATCACGCGACCAATCTCGGCCTGTTCAAGACGGCGCAGGATCAGGTGTTCGGGCTTTTTTCGGGCGAGGTCCGCCTGGACGACGGCACGGCGCTTTCGATCCGCGACCTGCCCGGCTTTGCCGAGGAAGTGCGCAACCGCTGGTAGCGCTCAAGGAAAAGGTGGAGGCCCGAGCCGGAATCGAACCGGCGTGCAAGGATTTGCAGTCCTCTGCGTAACCACTCCGCCATCGGGCCGGAAGGCCAGCGCATGTGCGCAACGCGAAGCGGGCTGTCAACCGCGAATCGCCACCCTCTCCTGCGTCGCGGCGGCGAACAGGCGCATCCCGCGCGCCAGCGGATAGAGTGTTTCATTCTCGTGCGCGATCCGCCGCGAAAGCGCGCCGAGGATCAGCTTGGTCGCGTCGCAGAAGCCCGCCCAGTCCCGGGCGATCCGTTCGTCCTTCCACTCGGTCATATAGGCGGTGAAGCGCTCGGCGAGATCGCCCATCTCGGTCTGGAAACGCGAGGCGACGACCGCGCCCTGCGTTCCGCCCTGCGCGATCATGCCCGGATAGAGATAGCGATCCTCGACCGCCAGATGCGTCAGCAAGGTCCGCGTCAGCCCCCATCGCAACGCGGCGACCGGGCGCGGCTCATCCGCTTTCTCGACCAGGAGCATCAGTTCCGCCGCGATCGCCGCGATATGATCATGCTGCCGGCACAGCCCCTCAATATCCATCCCGTCACCCCCGCCCATCCGCCTGCCCTGATGGAAAGATGGTCGCAACCTCGCATTTCGGCATTAAGATGTGCTTATCGCCCGGCGAAATCCGCGCCGGCCCGTTGCGCGACGCCGGCACTTTTCGCGTAACGCGAACATCGTCATTGACGCATGCCGCGCGGCGAGGGAAACGCGCGCCATCATGACGACTGGCGCACATCTGCAACTGTTCAACAGCTTTACCCGCTCGATCGAGAGCTTCCAGCCGATCGAGCCCGGCAAGGTGCGCCTCTATTCATGCGGGCCGACCGTCTATCACTTCGCGCATCTCGGCAATCTGCGCGCCTATGTTTTCACCGATACTCTTAGCCGCGTGCTGAGCTGGAAGGGCTATCAGGTCACCCACGTCATCAATATCACCGATGTCGGCCACCTGACCTCCGACGCCGACGCCGGCGACGACAAGATGGAAGCCGCGGCGAAGCGCGACAACAAGTCGATCTGGGACATTGCGGCTTTCTATACCGAAGCCTTCAAGCGCGACATCGCCCGCCTCAACATCCGCCAGCCGGCGCGCTGGTCAGTCGCGACCGAGCATGTCGGCGACATGATCGCCTTCGCCGAACGCATCGAGGACAAGCATTGTTACCGCCTCGACAGCGGCCTTTATTTCGACGTGACGACGGTGCCCGATTATGGCCGCCTCGCCGGCACGCGCCCCGACGACCGCGAAGGCCGCATCGCCGAGGTCGAGGGCAAGCGCCACCCGTCGGATTTCGCGATCTGGCGCACCTCCGCGCCCGACGAGCATCGCCAGATGGAATGGCCCTCGCCCTGGGGGCCGGGCGCGCCGGGCTGGCACCTCGAATGCTCGGTGATGAGCCTCAAATATCTGGGGCCGCAGTTCGATATTCACACGGGCGGGATCGATCACCGCGAGATCCACCATGTGAACGAGATCGCGCAGAACCAGGCTTATACCTGCACGTCGGCGACCGGCGCCAACTGGTGGATGCACAATAATTTCGTCGTCGATCGCGGCGGCAAGATGTCGAAATCGAAGGGCGGCTTCGCCACGCTCCAGTCGCTCGTCGATCGCGGCGTCCACCCCCTCGCCTATCGCCTGCTGTGCCTCAGCGCCCATTATCGCAGCGAGCTGGAGTTTTCGGTCGAGACGATGACGGCGGCGCTCACCCGGCTCAAGCGGCTGGTGATGGCGGTGGAGAAACTGCGCGATCAGGCCGCCGGCAAGCAGGCCGACGCCCTGCCCCCTGCCGCCGAGGCTCTGCTTGAACGCTTCGATGCGGCGATCAGCGCCGATCTGATGATCCCGCAGGCGCTGCCGCTGCTCGACGAGGCGATCGCCGCCAAGCCCATCGCGCCCGAAGCGCGCCTGGCGCTTGTGCTCCGCATGGACGAAGTGTTCGGGCTGGACCTCGCGACGATCACCCGCGCCGCGCTCCGCGTCCGCCCGCTCGACGCGCTGGTCGACGAAGCCGATGTCGAGGCCCGCCTCGCCGAACGCAAGGCGGCGCGCGCGGCGAAAGATTTCGCCGCTTCCGACCGTATCCGCGACGAACTGACTGCGGCCGGAATCGAGATCATGGACGGCGATCCCCTCGGCTGGGAATGGCGCGTCACGCTCGACTGATCGCGAAGGTGAACCGGGGTTGCGCGAACCTGCGCGCAGCCCTTCCGAATCCTGTTGCCATTGCGCCCCCGCGCATGTGACCTTCGCCCGCCTGTTCTTTGGGGGAAGGACGCGAATGTCTCATATGGCTTTGAAATCGCTCGTCGCAGACCTTTGCGACGGACTACCCATATGCTCGGTTCATAACGACGGCGACATTGCGCTCTTCGGCATCGAAATATCCAACTGGGCGCCGTTCATCGCCCTCGCGGCCTTCCTCGTCACCCTCTTCTTCAACTGGCTTACCCGCCGCTCCAGCCTGCGCGTTGAACGGTCGAACGCCTATTTCAACCTTGAGATGGCATCGAGCGCCATCTTCAAATATGAAGCCGAGCATGCCGATAAAATAGATATGTTCAGAAAGGTTGAGACACCCGAAAACCCGAAAGAAATTATAGACAAATCAACCGAAAATCGCCTGCATACCTATAATTTATACTTCCAGACCCTCAATCTCTTTGAAGTTTGCGCCAGATTTCGCAGGCAAAAAATTATCAATTCCGATATTTTCGCAAGCTGGATCGCATGGTTCTATGACACTCTGGACGACTGGTATTTCCGCGATCAATGGCCGGATCTCCGGCAAAACTACACCCGCGACGTTCGGGATATTTTCGATCGAGGCATCGAGATTTTCAATGAAATCGGATCCCGAGACGACGAGGCGCTCGATGTGAGAAGGCGGATCGCCTTTTACGAAGGCGTCGCCAAGATAATGAAATGCAAGGAAATTATAAAATGGAAGAACGAGCTCTACCTCAAAAAGGAGCAGGAGCAGGAGCAGGAGCGGTTCGCCCGAATGAAGCGATGGGCGCGCCATATTGGGCTCAAACAGCCGCAGAGCTTGCCGAATCAGCCCATTTCTTCGCCCGAACCATCGGAGGCGATCCCCGCTACATAAGCCATGGCGAGATTCAGTGCGGGCTCAGCCCCGACGGCAAGGCCTGGGCGGACGATCTCGACGCGCTGCTCGTCGAGGATATGGAAGATATCGGCCCCGAGCGCAGCGTCCTCGTCGCGCGCGATGCGGACGGCGCGATGGTCGCCGCGTCGATCGTGCTGTGGGTCGAAACGCCGCGCATCCGCTATGCCGTCATCGAGGATCTGTCGGTCGATCCCGCCGCGCGTTCGCACGGCGTCGGCGCGACGATGATCGCCGCGATCGAAGCCGAGGCGAAGCGGCGCGACATGGGCTGGTTCTTCCTCGAAAGCGGCAAGGACAATGAACGCGCCCACGCCTTCTTCGAGCGCCACGGCTTCCAGACTGTCTCGCACGTTTTCGCAAAACGCCTTGTCTTATGACATTGCGGTCCGTTTGGGCCATGCTGGATTGCCCGGGCCGGGGTGGCCACCCCGGCCCGGGCGGAAGGGGACGGATCGTGAAAACGC
>QFNN01000159.1 GCA_003240855.1 Sphingomonas sanxanigenens | reverse complement strand
GCTACGATGCGTCGAGCCATAGCGCGGAAGCCATCTTCTCGAGCGGCGCCCGGGTTGCCCGATGGTTCGGCATCGAGGAACTGGAGGTTTCCCCGCAGGCCGTTGACCTCTCGCGGCTCCAATCCGGTCTGTGCCCGCTGCTGAACGCCCATAACCGCTTCGACGTGGGCGATGTGCTGGGCGTTGTTGAGAGTGCACGCATCGAAGGCGGCCAGCTCGTCGGGCGCATTCGGTTTGCGGACACTGCAGCCGGCCGTGAAGCCGAAGGCATGGTCCAGCGCGGCGAAATCCGCGGCATCTCGATCGGCTACAGCGTGCGTACCTGGCAACTCGTTGAGGATAACGCGGCCGACGAGGATGTTTGGAGGGCCACCTCGTGGGAGCTGCTCGAAGTGAGCCTGGCCCCCGTTCCCGCCGACCCCTCATCCACCATTCGCTCCGAGGAGATTCCCGTGACCCGCTCTACCCCCAACGATCAGCCCGCCCCCCAGCCTCACGCTGGCGCCGTCACCGCACGCGAGATCTCGACCGCCGCGCGCAATGCCGGGCTCGATATCAGCGCGGTCGACGAGATGCTCGCGCGGCACGAGGAAGCTCCGTTCACCCGTGAAGGCATGATGACGGAGGTCGGCCGCCGGTATGCGGCGCGCGACACTCAGGCGCCGACCCACAATGTCGTGTCGCCGCTCCCCGACGGCCCGAACAGCTCGATCCGCTCCGCCGCCGAAGATGCGATTTTCGCGCGCATGTCCGGAACGGTCCCGACCGAACAGGGGCGGCAATTCATGGGCGTCAGCATGGCCGGCATCTGCCGCGCCCTGCTTGATCAGCAGGGCGTCGACACCAGGCGCATGTCCGACACGCAGGTGATCGAACGCGGCATGCACACGACGAGCGATTTTCCTATCCTGCTGCAGTCGGCAGGCGAGCGCTATCTGGTCACCGAGTTCGAACAAGCCGCATCCGGCGTCAAGCGCGTGGCCCGTCAGCGCCAGGCTCCGGACTTCCGTTCGATCCACAACATCAAGATGTCGAACATCGCGCCGATCCCCCCTGCGAACGAGGCCGGCGAATTCCGGTACACGACGATCGAGACCGCCGAGGAAAGCTACCGGCTGGGTTCCTTTGGGCAGATCTTCGCGCTTTCGCGTCAGGCGCTCATCAACGACGATCTTGGAGCTTTCTCGGATATCCTGCGCGTCATGGCCCGTGCCGCCGCTGAACGCGAAGCAGTCGAGCTCGCCGCGCTGCTGAACGCCAACGGCGGCAAGGGCGCCAAAATCTACGGCGAAGGTCCGTCGACGGGAACGGCTCTCTACGACGCCAGCCACGCCAACCTTGCTCCGACTGCCGGTGCGATCGACGTTACCACGCTCAGCGCCGGCAGGCAGGCGATGCGCGATCAGAAGGCGATGGACGGAAAGACGTTCATCAACGCTGCTCCGCGAACGGTGCTTGTCGGCTCCGCCGGCGAGACCGCAGCGGAACAGGTGCTGGCGACGATCAACGCTGCCCAGGTGGGCGATGTGAACCCGTTCGGCGGCAAGCTCGGCTTGGAAGTGGATCCGCGACTGACGGGTGCCATGTGGCGGCTATTCGCTGATCCCGCGACCTGCCCCGTGATCGAATATGCCTATCTCAATGCCGCATCCGGCCCGCAACTCGCCCAGCGCGAGAACTGGAGCAACGGCGGCTGGGAATGGCGCGTGATCTTCGACTTTGGATGCGGCCTCATCGACTATCGCGGCACCTATCAGAACGGCTGATTCAGAGAAGCGAAGCGCGGATATCGGGGGTCAGAGGGACCGCGCTCGGGTTGGGTATTGCCTGGTCCTCATCCCTCCCCCCGGGTCGACGGCCGGCCCGCCCCAAGCTCCCGCTAGTGTGCAAGCGGGAGCAGCCGCACCACAACAGGAGACCATATGAGCAAAGTTCTCAAAACCGCCGCCCTTGTCGTCGGTGCCGCCGCGCTCATCGTGGCAACGGCGGGTGCCGGCGCAGCACCCGGCCTGTCAGCGATCGGAGCCAGCGTGGGCGGCATTACGACGTTTGCTCCGGCAGTCGCACCCATTGCAGGTTCGATATTTGGTGTGTCTGCCGCCTCCCTCGCCGCCATCTCAAGCGGCTTCTCGATTTCCGCTGCGTTGAGGTACCGATCGTGACGGCCGTCAATATGATGGTGCAGCCGGCGGCGCGCGCGGGCTATGTCATCGCCGATGGCGCGCATACCTCGCCCGACGGCCGGTTAGTCGAGATCTCGCCAAAGCTGCTCTATGGTGCCAAGCGCCTGCCATGGGCGATGGGCCTGACTGGCAACCTCCACCCGCGCCACATGCTTGAGGAGATCGGCAAGGAGCAGCTTGCCAGCTTCAAGCAGTTCCGGAAGTGCTTGCCCAACGTCATGCGCCGTGCGCTGCAGCGAGTTGCCGATACCGTGAACGGCGATCACTGCGCCCCCTCGATCGGAATCAAGGGCGTGATCTGGGATTTCGCGCGCAAGAGGCCGATCGGCTTCGTGATCCACAGCGATCCGGCTGAGTTTGCGCCGGGGACCGAAGCGTTCACCTGGTATGAGACGGCATGGAGCATCACGGCGGCGGACGGCGCCGACACTGTTGCAGATCACCTTGGCCGCGCCGCCGATTTGACCGATCCGGGTAGCTTCGACCCGTTCGCCGATGGCCTGGCGCTGGTAGCGGCCCAGCGAGAGCGCGGCGTCACGCCGACCAGCCCCGCGCTCGATCGGAGCATTCGTCACCGGATCGGCGGCGATATCGATTGTGCTGAGGTGACGAAGAGAGGCGTCCTCGTCTGGCAGATCGGGTCCTTCAAGGATCGGCTTGGAGAGATCATTGATCCCAGCCACGCGGCGGCGCCTCTAGTCGCCAATTGAGGCGCCGCCCGAGCGACTCCATTCGAAACGGATCAGATCCAAATTGCGGTCGAGTGTGAGCGATGTAACTGTCGACCGCAGAGACCCGATGGCCCGGCGAGACACCCCCTCGTCCGGGTCCTTTTTTCGCCTCTTAACATGGGTGAGTGCGCGCACCGCTCGGCTGGGCGATACCGTGATCGGCCTCAGGGGCCATGCATGTTTGCGACTGAACTAGCCCGGCTGAGGTAACTCGGTCGGGTTTGTTGTTTATGTTCAGATACTCGGCCTATGACTCTAGTATGCTCGTCGCGCCGGGCCCGAGACATTGACGCGGGAGAGTGCTCGTCGCCAGTTCGCAGCGATTTCAATCGATATGGATCGTCACATATGCGGGGCGCAAGCGAGCGGAAACTCTCTTATGCTGCGCAAAAGCAGCCGCGATATTCGCGCGGGTGGATTCCACAACGGAGCGCAGCGCCTCGTTCTCCGCATGGATGATCGGCTCCCTCTGGATTGCCCGATCCGCTTCGTCCAAGAGGGTATCGAAGCTGCAAGTCTTGAGCATCTTCACGTCTCCTCTCTTAGCTTCCTTCCGCGCCCATACGCCTCAGGTAGCGACCATTCAACTCTTGAGGGAAATAGTGTTTCCTCCGAACCCACACAAAGCCTTCGGCCTGGGAAATGACAGCCACATCGATAGGGCCGCCAACTGTTTCGAAACCTCTCGATACGCGCCGTTTTATGGAGGTTAGGTTAATGAGCGCCTCGGCCATCCGTGCCATTTCGGGCTTGGGCATGAACTCCACCATGTCCTCGATCTCCTCTCGGCTCTTCTTGCGGATTGCGTCAAAACCGTGCTCATCAAGGCCGTTGAAGAACGCGACTTGAGCATTCTCCGCTATTGTGGATAGTCCGGCTCGCTCGTTGTCTGGAAGATCTATAGCATCAATCATCTGCTCGCTAATAACTGGCACGGACGATCTGCAAAAAGAGGTGATTTGCTGCTGAATAGAATGATCGAGACCATAAAGGAATCTCTCAACCATTTCGCGCTGAGCGAATGGAATAACTTTTGCCTTTTCGCCATCCCGATCGATATCAACATGATTTGTTTTATCGACTTTAAGCCATCCGCCAACTGCGCCAGACAGATCATACGAGATTAGCGTCGGGAAAAGATCGTCTTTCCCAAATCCCGCAATAATAACCCCTGTAACTGGCCCCATCGTGCCACGTTTAAGCAAAGAAAGCTTACCTATTTCCACGGATTCGCGAATTTGGGGATCTGTAGCGCTATCGAGGTGCTCTCGAGCAATTAGCTCAAGGCAATCTTCCTCAACATCACCTACTTCCACCTCCCCACCACCGATAAATTCTGCATCGGGTAAGCCTTCAAAGAGCCTGCGAAAAACGGCAAGCTCTTCATCGAGAGCATCAGAAATTGCCTTCGAAACTAGCCCTGGATCATCGACATACTCTTGGCGAAGGCCTGGCTGATCGTCGTCAAATACGCGCCGCTGCCACCTTTTTCCGAATCTTTCCTGCAATGCGACATATAATGGCTGAATGGATGCTCGGAATGCCCTGGTCCTTACTTTATCCGAGGACTGCTCTATAAATCCTGTAAGATACAATAGGAAGTTTTCGGAAGCGTTTTCGACACTCTCGAATGTCGGCGCTTGAGCGCGAAATTTCTTAATCAAAACAGGAAGTGGTGTTTCAAGAAAATTCATATCATTATTAATCATGATGCCGATCGCATCTTTATTCGAAAGCTCGAAAAGCTTGTCGGCGGTGTCGAATATTTTCTGCTGCGCAGTTCCATGAGAAATTGTGACCGCACTATCCGCAGCCAGTGCCACAGCCGATTTATTCAATATTGCAATTTCAGCGGTCACGCAGTCCCCCCTGCAATCCGCATTTTCAACGCCCCATCATTTGAATCACGATGCAGGCATTCGCGCAAGCGAAATGCCGCGCCTGGCCTAGGGTCAGGACTCACTGATCAGAGCCAGAAGATGACGGTAGCAGCGAGTGCGATGGCGGAGAAGAAGGCGGTCGGGCATCTGTCATAGCGTGTCGC
>QFNN01000015.1 GCA_003240855.1 Sphingomonas sanxanigenens | reverse complement strand
GCCCGGCTCATAGGCGTCCTCCAGCCCGTCGAGATACATATGGTCGAACACGCGGTCATGGCCGATGCGCGCGCCGCCGCGATGCTTGGTCAGCAGATAGGGCGCATTGGTCATGCTCTCCATGCCGCCCGCGATCAGCAGGTCGACCGATCCGGCGGCCAGCGCGTCGGCGGCGAGGATCGTCGCCTGCATCCCCGATCCGCACATCTTGTTGACCGTGGTCGCCTCGACCGATTGAGGCAGCCCGGCCTTGAGCGCCGCCTGACGCGCCGGGGCCTGACCCAGCCCGGCGGGAAGCACGCAGCCCATGTAGATGCGCTCGATCGCATCGCCCGCCACGCCCGCGCGCTCCACCGCCGCGCCGACCGCCGCCGCGCCAAGCTGGGTCGCGCCCGCGCCCGAAAGGCTGCCCTGGAAGCTGCCCATGGGCGTGCGGGCGTAGGAGAGGATGACGATCGGATCGGAAGCCATGACGGGCGCTCTCATCTGTTTGAACGAATGGTCGCCGCTTACGCGCGCCGCGCCGGTTTTTCAAACGGCCCCACGCTGCTAGGGCGGCGGCGAGACAATGATGCGGAAAAAGCGGACGATGAAACGAGCAGGGCGATGAGCCCGTCATGGGCGTTGGCGGGGTTCGGCCTCGGCGCGATCGCAGGTAGTTTCGCCGCGACGATCGTGCTGCGCTGGCCGCAGGCGCGCTCGGTCGCGCATGGCCGCTCCGAATGCGACCATTGCCGCCGCACGCTGACGCCCGTTGAGCTGATACCGATCCTCGGCTTCCTGATCCGGCGCGGGCGCTGCGCCACCTGCCATGCGCGCATCGATCCGACGCATCTGGTCGTCGAACTGCTCGCGGCGCTGATCGGCGCGATCGCCTTCGGTCTCGCGCCCGGGGCTGCGGGCGTCGCCGGCGCGCTTTTCGGCTGGTGGCTGCTGACGCTCGCCGCGCTGGACCTGTTTCACCTCTGGCTGCCCGATCGCCTCACCCTGCCGCTCGCGGCGCTTGGCGTCGCTGCGGGTCTGGCAGGCCTCGATCCCGCGCCGCTCGATCGCATCGCCGGTCTTGCCGTCGGCTTCGGCGCCTTATTCGTCGTGGCGGAGGGCTATCGCCTGCTGCGCGGCCGCATCGGCCTGGGCGGCGGCGATCCCAAGCTGTTCGGCGCGATCGGCGCCTGGCTGGGGTGGCAGCTTCTGCCCTTCGTCCTGCTCATCGCCTGCGCGGGCGGGCTGGGCTATGCGCTGACCATGGCGGTGCGCGGCAAGCAGATGTGCGCGAGCACGCAGCTTCCCTTCGGGACGCTGCTCGCCGCCGGCGCCTTCGCCTGCTGGATCGCGTTCAGCGCGGGAGCGACGCTGCCGCTCGCGCCGCCGCTGTGATCGCCGCCCGGTCGACCGGGCCGGGCTTCACCACCCAGCTTCCGCCGACGCACAGCACCGCCGGCTCGGCAAGCCAGCTCGGCGCGCTTTCCACAGTGATCCCGCCCGTCGGGCAGAAGCGGACATTGCCGAAGGGCGCGGCCAGCGCCTTCAGCGCCTTCAGCCCCCCCGATGCTTCCGCCGGGAAAAACTTGAAGCGGTCCAGCCCGAGATCGAGCCCGCGCATGATGTCGCCGGCATTGGCCACACCGGGCAGGAAGGCGACATTCTGGCTGATCGCCGCGCGCGCCAGCGTTTCGGTAAGGCCGGGGCTGACGATGAACTGCGCGCCCACCTGAAGCGCACGGTCCAGGTCGCGGGCGTTGAGCACCGTCCCTGCGCCGACGATCGCGCCGGGCACCTTCGCCATCTCGGCGATCACCTCAAGCGCGGCGGGCGTGCGCAGCGTCACTTCGAGCACGTTCAGCCCGCCTTCGACCAGCGCCTCGGCAATCGGCCGCGCATCCTCGACCTTGTCGATCACCAGCACGGGGATGACGGGCGCGGTGCGCATCACGGTTTCGACTGGCTGCATCTTATCGTTCCATTGCGTGAAGAAGGGGGGAGGCGCCACGCTCTGCGTCGTCGCAGCCATGGCGGAACAGCGCGAACAGCTCGCGCCCGGCGCCCATTGCGGGGCGCGGGGCAGGGGCCGGCTCGCGCGCGGCGAAATCGGGATCGATCACCTCGATCGTCCCCGTCACCGCATCGACGCGCACCATGTCGCCGTCGCGCACGCGCGCGATCGGGCCGCCGTGCAGCGCTTCCGGGCAGAGATGGATCGCGGCCGGCACCTTGCCCGATGCGCCCGACATCCGCCCGTCGGTGACGAGCGCGACGCGGAAGCCGCGATCCTGCAGCACGCCCAGCGGCGGGGTCAGCTTGTGAAGTTCGGGCATGCCGTTCGCCGCCGGCCCCTGAAAGCGGACGACGACGATTACGTCGCGTTCCAGTTCGCCCGCCTTGAACGCCGCGATCACGTCGTCCTGATCCGAAAAGACCGCCGCCGGCGCCTCGATCACATGGCGTTCGGGCTCGACCGCGCTCGTCTTGATGATCGCGCGCCCCAGATTGCCCGACAGCAGCTTCATCCCGCCGGTGGGCTGGAACGGCGCGGCGGCGGGTCGCAGCAAGCTCTCGTCGCGCGACTCCGCCGGCGCGGGCGGCCACGTCAGCCTATCGTCCTCCCATGCCGGCTCGGCGCGCCAGGCGGCGAGCCCGCCCGGCCACACCGTCATGATGTCGCCATGGAGCAGTCCGGCGTCGAGCAGCTCGCGGATGACATAGGCCATGCCGCCGGCGCGCTGGAAATCATTCACGTCGCCCTGGCCGTTGGGATAAACGCGCGCCAGCAGCGGCACATTTTCCGACAGCGTCTCGAAATCCTCCCAGTCGATCACGATTCCCGCTGCGCGCGCGATCGCGGGCAGATGAATGGCGTGGTTGGTCGATCCGCCCGTCGCCATCAGGCCCACGGCGGCGTTGACGATGGCCTTCTCGTCGATCACCTGGCCCAGCGGGCGATAGTCGTCGCCGTCCCAGCCGATCTCGGTGATCCGGTGCGTCGCCGCGCGCGTCAGCTCCTGGCGCAGCTTGGTGCCGGGATTGACGAAGGCGGCGTTGGGCACGTGCAGCCCCATCACTTCCATCATCATCTGGTTGCTGTTGGCGGTGCCGTAGAAGGTGCAGGTGCCCAGCCCGTGATAGCTCGCGGACTCTGCGGCAAGCAGTTCGTCGCGGCTCGCCTTGCCCTCGGCGTAAAGCTGGCGGACGCGCGCCTTTTCCTTGTTGGCGAGACCAGACGGCATCGGCCCGCCGGGCACGAGGATCGCCGGCAGATGCCCGAAGCGCAGCGCCCCCATCAGCATGCCCGGCACGATCTTGTCGCAGATGCCGAGCAGCAGCATCCCCTCGAACATCGCGTGGCTGAGGCCAACCGCAGTGCCCAGCGCGATCGTGTCGCGGCTGAACAACGACAATTCCATGCCGGCCTGCCCCTGCGTCACGCCGTCGCACATGGCGGGAACGCCGCCCGCCACCTGCGCCGTCGCGCCCTTTTCGCGCGCGAAGATCTTTATCTGGTCGGGATAGCGGGCATAGGGCGCGTGCGCCGAAAGCATGTCGTTATAGGAAGTGACAATGCCGATGTTCATCGCCCGCCCGGCGCGGATCGCGGCCTTGTCCTCCTCGGCGGCGGCAAAGGCGTGGGCAAGGTTGCCGCACCCCAGATTGCCGCGCCGCACGCCATGGTCGCGCTCGGCGTCGATCAGGTCGAGATAGGCCGCCCGCGTCTTGCGGCTGCGCGCGATCACCCGGTCGGTGACGCGCGCGACGGCGGCGTGAAGATTAGTCATGCCAGGTCGCCCCGTCGCGTTCGGTCAGCGCGATTGCGGCGCTCGGTCCCCAGGTGCCCGACGTGTAGGGCTTGGTCTCGACGCCGGCCTGCGCCCAGGCGTCGTGGATCGAATCGATCCAGCCCCATGCGGCTTCCACTTCGTCGCGGCGGACGAACAGCGTCGGATCGCCTTCGAGCAGATCGAGCAGCAAGCGTTCGTAGGCGATGCGTCGCCGCTGGCCCGTCGCGCCGATCGACAGCGACACGTCGAGAGCCACTTCGCGCGTCTCGACGCCGTGACGATCGAGGCCAGGCTGCTTGGCCATGACGAGCAACTGGATATTCTCCTCCGGCTGGATCTTGATAATCATTGCGTTGGGCTGCAACGGCTTGCCGGCGCCCACGAAGATCGAGTGCGGCACGGGCCGGAACTGGATCAGTATCTCGGACTGGCGGCTGGGCATGCGCTTGCCCGTGCGCAGATAGAAGGGAACATTGGCCCAGCGCCAATTGTCGATGAAGGCCTTCACCGCGACGAAGGTCTCGGTGCCGGATTTCCTGCCTAGCTCCTCTTCATAGCCCTTCACCGGCTGCCCATCGACCGCGCCGGATCGATATTGGCCGCGCACGCTGTTCTGCGGCGCGCTTGCCGCGTCCATGTGGCGCAGCGAGCGGAGCACCTTGACCTTCTCGTCGCGGACAGCGGCCGAATCCATCGATGCCGGCGGCTCCATCGCGACCAGCGCGAGAAGCTGGAGCATGTGGTTCTGCACCATGTCCTTCAGCGCGCCGACGCCGTCATAGTAGGAAACCCGTCCTTCCAGCCCGACGGTTTCGGCGACGGTGATCTGCACATGCTCGATCGCGCGCGACGTCCACAGCGGCTCGAACAATATGTTGCCAAAGCGCAGGACGAGCAGGTTCTGCACGGTCTCCTTGCCCAGATAATGATCGACGCGGAACACCTGATCCTCGGCAAAGACCGCGTTCACCCCGTCATTCACGTCGCGCGAGGAAGCGAGGTCATGGCCGATCGGCTTTTCCATGGCGATGCGGACATTGGGGCCGGAAAGCCCGGCCTTGCCCAGGCCCTCGGCCACCGGCGCGAACAGCGACGGCGGGGTCGAGAGATAGACGGCGACCCCCTTGTCGCGAGCCTCGCCGACCATCCCGGCAAGCTTCTCGAAATCGGCCGCCTCGCCGACGCTGACCGGGCAATAGCGGATGCGTGACAGGATCGCGGCCGCACTTTCTTCCTCATAACGGTCAGCGGGCAGGAACGTCTTGAGCGCCGCGGCGATGTCGGCGCGGAACGCGTTGTCGTCCATCTGCGTGCGGCCCGACGCGATGATGGCGATGTCGTCGGGAAGCAGCCGGTCGACGAACAGATTGTAGAGCGATGGAAACAGCATGCGATGGGCGAGGTCGCCCGTCGCGCCAAACAGGATGATCGTATGATAGGTATCGGCCACTATCGCTTTCCTCGCCCTCCGGATTCGGCATCCTCCCAAGGATGCCCTAGGGGCATCCGTCCTGTTCGACAACGGCTTCGCGATCGACGATAGTGAATCGCAGATAACAAAGGGGAGGGTGAATGTCGGACCGGATGATGGCGGTGCTGCAAAGGCAGCGCAATGCATTTCATAACGAGCTGCCGGTAAAGATCGGCGTCCGCAAGGAACGGATCGATCGCGCCATCGCTATGCTGGTCGACAAGGCAGACGCCATCGCCGATGCGCTTGCCGAGGATTTCGGTCATCGCAGCCGCGAACAAAGTCTGATGACCGACGTGGTCTCGCCGATCAAGGCGCTCAAACATGCGCGCAGCCATGTCGACGGATGGGCGAAGCGCGAGAGGCGCGGCCTCGATTTTCCGCTCGGCCTGCTCGGCGCGCGGGCATGGGTCGATTATCAGCCCAAGGGCGTGGTCGGCGTCATCGCGCCGTGGAACTTCCCGGTCCAGCTTGCGCTTGCGCCGATTGCGGGGGCCTTTGCGGCGGGCAATCGGGTGATGGTCAAATCCTCCGAATATGTGCCCGTGACCGCCGCGTTGCTCGAGGAGATCGTCCCCGCCTATTTCGACGAGAGCGAGCTGGCCTTCTTCAGCGGCGGCCCGGATATCGGCCAGGCCTTCGCCTCGCTGCCTTTCGACCATCTCATCTTCACCGGCGCGACGGGCATCGGCCGCCACATCCTCCACGCCGCCGCCGACAATCTGACGCCGGTCACGCTCGAACTGGGCGGCAAATCGCCCGCGATCGTCGGCCGCTCGGCTGACATCGCGCAGGCCGGCGAGCGCATCGCGCTGGGCAAGATGCTCAACGCCGGCCAGATCTGCCTCGCGCCCGATTATCTCCTCGTCCCCGACGAGAAGGAAGGTGAAGTCGTCGAAGCCGTGAAAGCGGCTGTCGGCCGCCTCTATCCCACTCTGCTGTCGAACCCCGACTATACGGCGGTGGTCAACGACCGCCATTTCGACCGGCTCAACGCCTGGCTTGACGACGCTCGCGCCAGGGGCGCGGATATCGTCACCGTCAATCCCGGCAACGAGGATTTCTCGACTTCCAACCGAGCCAAGATGCCGCTTTACATCGTCCGCGACGCGACCGACGACATGCTGGTGATGCAGCAGGAGATTTTCGGCCCGATCCTCCCGGTCCGCCGCTACAAGACGATCGACGACGCCATTGCCGAGGTCAACGGCCGCGACCGTCCGCTCGGCCTCTATTATTTCGGCAGCGACGAACGCGAGCAGGATCGCGTGCTCGAACGCACCATCTCGGGCGGCGTGACGCTCAACGACGTCGTTTTCCATACCGCTATGGAGGATCTGCCCTTCGGCGGCATCGGCCCGTCGGGCATGGGCAGCTATCACGGCCTCGACGGCTTTCGCGCCTTCAGCCACGCCAAGGCCGTTTACCGGCAGCCGAGGATCGACGTCGCGAAGCTCGCGGGCTTCAAGCCCCCATATGGCGCTGCGACGAAAAAAGCCATCGCGCGCGACCTTCGCCGCTGAACGAGGACGATGACATGCCTGCTTATGCCATATTCATCCGGGATAGCCTGCGCGATCAGGCTGAGTTCGACATTTACGCCCCCAAGGCTGGCGCCTCCACCGCCGGCCATCCCGTCACGCCGCGCGCTTTTTACGGCGCGGTCGAGACGCTGGAAGGGCTGAACGTCGAAGGCGCGGTGATCCTTGAGTTCCCTACCATGGCGGATGCCCGCGCCTGGTATGACAGCCCGGCCTATCAGGACGCGCTAAAGCACCGCAAAGCGGCGGGCAACTACCGCGTTTTCCTGGTTGAAGGCGTCGGCTGAGCTATCCCCCGGCGCGCTCGCCGAGCGTCCGTTCCCACGCGAGCGCGTCGCGCACGATCCCGTCCAGATCGTCGCGGCGCGGCCGCCAGGGCAGGCGGGCCAGGATCGCGCGATTATCGGCGATCAGCGCGTCGGGATCGCCCGCACGGCGCGGCTCGATCCGCCGCTCGATCGTCATGTTGGTCACGCGGTCGACGGCGTCGAGCACTTCGAGCACCGAGAATCCGCGCCCATAGCCGCAGTTGAGCAGCAGATTTTCGTCGGGCGAGGCGATCAGCGCCTCCAGCGCGTCGACATGCGCGGCCGCCAGATCGCTGACATGTATATAGTCGCGCACCCCGGTGCCGTCGGGCGTCGCATAATCGGCGCCGAACACCGAGACATGACCGCGCTTGCCCGTCGCCGCCTCGACCGCGACCTTGATGAGGTGCGTCGCCCCGGCCGTCGATTGCCCGCTCCGTCCCCGCGGATCCGCGCCCGCGACGTTGAAATAGCGCAGCGCGGCATAGTTGATCGGGTGCGCCGCCGCGACATCGGCCAGCATCGCCTCGCTCATCAGCTTGGACATGCCATAGGGATTGATCGGCCGCTGCGCCGCGCTTTCGCTGATCGGGCTCGCCACGGGGACGCCATAGGTCGCGGCGGTGGAGGAGAAGATGAAGTGGCGCACGCCCTCGCTGACCGCGCTTTCGATCAGCGCGCGCGTCGCCCCCGTATTGTTGCGATAATATTTGAGCGGGTCGACGACGGATTCAGGGACCACCACCGATCCCGCAAAGTGCATGATCGCGCCGATGCCATGCCCGGCGAGCAACGGCCGCACCACGCCCGCGTCGGCGATGTCGCCCTCCACGAACGGCACGTCGGCCGGCACCGCCCAGCGAAAGCCCGTCACCAGATTGTCGATGACGACGACGGGCCATCCCGCGTCGCGCAGCGCCAGCACCGCATGGCTGCCGATATAGCCCGCGCCGCCGGTGACGAGGACGGCGGGCCGCTGCCGATCCGATGACAAAGTGCTTCACTCCTGAAATTGCCGCCGCGCGATAGCCCAAGCCGCGAAAAATGCCAGCCCATGCCGCGATCCTCAAAAATATCGCCTGTTTTCACGAGACTGTCACACCCGGCTTACGCGGCATTTACCATCTGCTGCCACTGAACGAGGCGACAACGGCGAAACGGGGCGCAAGTGCAGGGCGGGCGTGAAACAATCAGTGGATCGAGTCTCTCGCTGCGCCGCGACGCGACGCTTGCCGAGGCGATCGACATTTTCCGCGCAGAGCCGAGCCTGCGGCTGCTTGCCGTCGTCGATGGCGACAAGCGTCCCGTCGGCGCGATCCGCGAGATCGACGTGCGCCGCATCCTCTTCAACCCCTTCGGCCACGCGCTGATGCAGAACCCCAGCTTCGGCGGCGCGCTGGCGGCGCATGTCAGCGCCTGCCCGGTGGTCGAGGCTGGCGACGGCGTCGGCGCCATGCTCGACGCCTTCGCGGCGGGCGGGGCGGGCGAGGGCGTCATCCGCACCGATCGTGGTCTTTTCCGCGACGTCATTCCCAATGCCCGGCTGCTCGAACTGGCGGCCGCCCGCGAGCGCGAACGCGGCACGGCGCGGATCGCGCGCGCCGAAACGGTCGGCCGCCTCAGCGCGCATTTCCAGCAGGAGGCGGCCGAGCTTGCCGCCGATCTGGCGCGCACCGCCGATGCGATCCGCACCGCCGCCGCCGGCATGGCCGAACGCGCGGTGCAGACCGGCCACGCCAGCAGCGCCGCCGCGACAGCCGCCTCGCAGGCCGCCGACAATATGGGCGAGATCGCGGCGCGCGGCCGCTGGCTGGTCGAGGCGCTGGCGCATGTCCAGGCCGAGGTCGGCGGCGCTCGCGAGTCGACCGGCCGCGCCGTCTCGCTCGTCGCCGACGGCGATATCCGCCTCCGCGCGCTGTCGAGCGTCGCCGACGAGATCACCGGCGTCATCGGCCTGATCGATTCGATCGCCAGCAAGGTGAACCTTCTGGCGCTCAACGCCTCGATAGAGGCGGTTCACGCGGGCGAGGCGGGCAAGGGGTTCGGCGTCGTCGCGGCGGAGGTGAAGTCGCTCGCCGGCCAGACGCGCGCCGCGGCGGGCGAGGTCGGCAAGCTCATCGCGCGCGTCCGCGATGCGATCGGCGATGTCGCGCGCGGCCATGCCGGCATGGCGAGCGTGATCGCGCGGATCGAACAGATGTCGAGCCTCATCGATCGCTCGGTCGCCGAACAGAGCGGCGCTACGCAGGCGATCGCCGCCAATGTCGACGAAGCCGTGGGCGCCAGCGGCCATATCCACAGCAACATAGCCGAGATCGGCCAGGCTGCATCCGAAGCCGCGCACCGCGCCGCCGACCTGCGCGACGAAGCCCGCTCGCTCGCGACGCACGCCGGCCGTCTGGGCAGCCGGATCGACGGCTTCGTCGCCGAGATTCGCGCGGCCTGACGCTCCTCGCCCGCAGCCGGCGCTCTGGGGGCTTGACCCGGGGGGACGAAATATAAGCGGGCCAGCGCGCTTCGCCTTCACCCCCCTTCAGAAAAGCTTGTTGGCATGGCCCGGCGTTGGCAATTAGCTGGGCCGCGATGACATTGACCCATCTCGATCGGCTCGAGGCCGAGAGCATCCACATCATGCGTGAGGTCGTGGCCGAGGCCGAGCGGCCGGTCATGCTCTATTCGGTGGGCAAGGATTCCGCCGTCATGCTGCATCTGGCGAAGAAAGCCTTCTTCCCCGCGCCACCGCCATTTCCGCTCCTCCATGTCGATACCACGTGGAAGTTCCGCGCCATGTACGATCTGCGCGATCGCGCGGCGGCGGAGGCGGGGATGGAGTTGCTCGTCCACCGCAATCCCGAAGCGCTCGAACGCGGGATCAATCCCTTCGATCATGGCGCGCTCCATACCGACATGTGGAAAACCGAAGGGCTCAAGCAGGCGCTGGATCTGTATGGCTTCGATGCGGCCTTCGGCGGCGCGCGGCGGGATGAGGAGAAAAGCCGCGCCAAGGAACGCGTTTTCTCCTTCCGCACCGCCAGCCACCAATGGGATCCCAAGCAGCAGCGGCCCGAGTTGTGGCGGCTCTATAATGCCCGCAAGGCGAAGGGCGAAAGCATCCGCGCCTTCCCGCTCTCCAACTGGACCGAGCTGGACATCTGGCAATATACCCGCCGCGAAGGGATCGAGATCGTTCCGCTCTATTTCGCCGCGCCGCGCCCCACGGTCGAGCGCGACGGCCTGTTGCTGATGGTCGACGACGATCGCTTTCCGCTGCGCGAGGGCGAGACGCCCGTCGAACGCTCGATCCGTTTCCGCACCCTCGGCTGTTATCCGCTGACCGGCGCGGTCGAAAGCACGGCCGACACGCTCGAAGCCGTGATCCGCGAAATGCTGCTTACCACCACCTCGGAGCGGCAGGGCCGCGCCATCGACCATGATCAAAGCGCGAGCATGGAGAAAAAGAAGCGCGAGGGTTATTTCTGATGAGCGGTTCCTATCGCCCCGACGCGCTGATCGCCGACGACATCGCGGCCTATCTTGCGCAGCATGAGCAGAAATCGCTGCTCCGCTTCATCACCTGCGGATCGGTGGACGACGGCAAGTCGACGTTGATCGGGCGGCTGCTCTATGACTCGAAGCAGATTTTCGAGGATCAGCTTTCGACGCTCGAAAGCGACAGCAAGCGCGTCGGCACGCAGGGCGGCGAGATTGATTTCGCGCTTCTCGTCGACGGTCTCGCGGCGGAGCGCGAGCAGGGCATCACCATCGACGTCGCCTATCGCTTCTTCGCGACCGAAAAGCGCAAGTTCATCGTCGCCGACACGCCCGGGCACGAGCAATATACGCGCAACATGGTGACGGGCGCATCGACTGCCGATCTCGCCGTGATTCTGATCGACGCGCGCAAGGGCGTGCTCACCCAGACGCGCCGGCACAGCTTCCTCGCGCATCTTATCGGCATCCGCCATATCGTGCTTGCGGTGAACAAGATGGATCTGGTCGATTATGATCGCGCCATATTCGATCGCATTCGCCTCCAATATCGCGCCTTCGCGAACGAGATCGGCATTACCGATTTCCGCGCCATTCCGGTCTCCGGGCTGGGCGGAGACAATATCGCGGCGGCGTCCGCGAACATGCCCTGGTATGACGGGCCGACGCTCGTCGAGCATCTGGAAACCGTGCCGGTCGATCAGGACGCCGATGCCGCGCGCCCCTTCCGCATGGCGGTGCAGTGGGTCAACCGGCCCGATCTCGATTTCCGGGGCTTTGCCGGGCTGATCGATGCCGGGACGGTGCAGCCGGGCGATCCGGTGCGCATCCTGCCGTCCGGGCGGACGAGCAGCGTCGCGCGCATCGTCTCGGCCGACGGCGATCTGCCGGCGGCGCGGGCAGGGCAGTCGGTCACGCTGACTCTGGCCGACGAAGTCGATTGCTCGCGCGGGGACGTGATCGCCGCCGCCGGCGACCCGCCCGAGGCGGCCGACCAGTTCGAGGCGACGATCGTCTGGATGTCCGACGAGGCGATGCTGCCGGGCCGAGCCTATTGGCTGAAGCTTGGCGCGCGCACCGTTTCCGCTACGATGCGGGCGCCCAAATATCAGGTCAACGTCAATACGCTGGAGCATGTCGCGGCGCGTTCGCTCGATCTCAACGCGATCGGCGTCGTCACCTTCTCGACCGACAGCCCGATCGTGTTCGAGCCTTATGCCGACAGCCGCTCGCTCGGCGGCTTCATCCTGATCGACAAGATCAGCAACGCGACCGTCGCGGCGGGGATGATCCATTTCGCGCTCCGCCGCAGCCAGAATGTCCACTGGCAGTCGCAGGATGTGACGCGCGAGGCGCGGGCGGACCTCAAGAACCAGAAACCAGCCGTGCTGTGGTTCACGGGGCTTTCGGGCGCGGGCAAGTCGACCATCGCCAATCTCGTGGAAAAGAAGCTGCACCGCATGAACCGGCACAGCTTCCTGCTCGACGGCGACAATGTGCGTCACGGGCTCAATCGCGATCTCGGCTTCACTGACGCCGATCGCATCGAGAATATCCGCCGTCTGGGCGAAGTCGCGAAGCTGATGACCGATGCCGGGCTGATCGTCATCACCGCCTTCATCTCGCCTTTCCGCGCCGAACGGCAGATGGTGCGCGAAATGCTGCCGGTCGGCGAATTCGTCGAGATTTTCGTCGATACGCCGCTCGCAGAAGCCGAAAAGCGCGATGTGAAGGGCCTCTACGCCAAGGCCCGCGCGGGCAAGCTCAAGAACTTCACGGGCATAGACAGCCCCTATGAAAAGCCGGAAAATCCCGAGATCCACATCGACACGACGCGCCTTACCCCCGAACAGGCCGCCGACCTAATCGTCGATCATCTACTGGAATAGTTTCGGCATCGAAATGAAAGGCGGCGCGGAAAGCCGCTATTTCCCCCCGACAACCTGGTCGATAACCCCGAAGATCGGATGGTGGTGGTCATCCTCCATCCAGATCTTCACTTCATCGCCCGCCTTCAGGAAAGGCGTGCTCGGCTTCCCATCGCGAATCGTCTCCACTGTCCGCACTTCAGCCAGGCAGCTATAGCCGACCCCGCCCTGATCCACGGGCCTGCCCGGCCCTCCATCCGCGCCGCGATTGGATACCGTGCCCGATCCGATGATCGTCCCTGCGCGCAAGTTGCGCGTCTTGGCGGCGTGGGCGATCAGCGCGCCGAAGTCGAAAGTCATGTCCTCGCCGGCCTCAGCGCGGCCCAGCGCTTTGCCGTTGAGGTCAACCATCAGCCTGCGGTGCAGCTTGCCGTCGCGCCACCAGTCTCCCAACGCATCGGGCGTCACGAACACGGGTGAGAAAGCGCTCGCCGGCTTGGACTGGAAGAAGCCGAAGCCCTTGGCCAGTTCGCCCGGGATCAGGTTGCGCAGCGATACGTCGTTGGTCAGCCCCACCAGCCTGATAGCAGCGAGCGCCTCCTCGCGGCTTGCGCCGAGCGGCACGTCGCCCGTCACGACGATGACCTCCGCCTCCATGTCGCAACCCCATGCCTCATCGGCGAGCGGGATGGCGTCACGCGCGCCGAGAAAATCGTCAGACCCGCCCTGATACATCAGGGGATCGCTCCAGAAACTCTCGGGCATTTCCGCGCCGCGGGCCTGGCGGACCAGCGCGACGTGGTTCACATAGGCGGAGCCATCCGCCCATTGGTAAGCGCGGGGCAGGGGCGCGGCGACCAGTCGTTCGTGGAAGCGTTCCTGCGGAATCGCCTCATGTTCCAGGTCGGTCGCGAGGTTGCGCAGCAGCGGCTCGAAATGCTCCCAGTCGTCGAGCGCCGCCTGCAGCGTCGGGACGATATGGCCCGCCTCCGCATACCAGGCGAGATCGTTCGAGACGACGACGAGACGGCCGTCGCGGCCGCCCTTCAGGCTTGCAAGTTTCATCAGATCGTCACTCCCGAAGGTGCGGTAAAGGCGGAGGCCGGCGCATCGCCGGTGTTGATCACTTCGGATGGCTCGAAGATCAGCACTTCGGCTTCCTCGTCGCTGGCGGTTCGGTGCTCGACGCCGCGCGGCACGACCGTCATCTCACCCGGTCCAAGCTCGACGACATGATCGCGATATTCGACGCGAAACACCCCCTTCCAGACAAGGAACGTCTCATCAGCGTCGGGATGGCTGTGCCACGGAAAAACGCCTTTGGTCTTGACGAGTCGAATGTCCTGCCCGTTGGCCTGCGCCGCGACCTTCGGGCGCCAATGCTCGTCGATCGTCGCGAATTTCTCGCTGAGCGGGATACGGATCACGGCAGTTCCGCCTTCGGGAATCCGTCCCATACCTCGTCATAGCCGCGCTGCCGTTCGATGCAGTCGATCGCGTGCGCCGTCGGACGATAGGGCCAGCAGGTCTCGACCATGAAGGCCATCGTGCCTTCGATCTTGTGCGGTTTGAGCTCTGCCGCGCTCGCGCCCTTCCAGCTCGCGACGTCGGGGCCGTGGCCGGCCAGCAGATTATGCAGGCTGATCGCACCGGGCGCGAAGCCATCGGCCTTGGCGTCGTAAGCGCCATAGATGAGCCCCATCGCTTCGCTCATTACATTGCGGTGGAACCAGGGCGGACGGAATGTGTCCTCGGCTACCATCCAGCGCGGCGGGAAAATCACGAAATCGGCGTTGGCGCGTCCCGGCATATGGCTGGGCGAAGTCAGGACAGTGAAGATCGAGGGGTCGGGGTGGTCGAAGCTGACGGTGCCGATCGTGTTGAAGCGCGCAAGATCATATTTGCATGGCGCGAGATTGCCGTGCCAGGCGACGACATCAAGCGGAGAATGATCGAGTTCAGTGATCCACAGCGCGCCGAGCGATTTCTGGATCAGCTCGAACGCATCGTCGCGGTCCTCATACCAGGCGACGGGCGTCTGGAAATCGCGACTGGCCGCCAGGCTGTTAGCGCCGATCGGGCCAAGTTCAGGCAGGCGGAAAGGCGCGCCCTGATTTTCGGCGACGTAGCCCCGCGCAACGCCGTCGGGCAGCAGGGCGCGGAAACGGACGCCGCGCGGCACAAGCGCAATCTCTCCCGGCGACAGGTCGATCCGGCCGAGTTCGGTCAGCAAGGTCAGCCGCCCTTGCTGCGGAATGAGGAGCAGTTCGCCATCGGCATCGACGAATGCGCGCGCCGTCATGTCGCAATTGGCCGCATAAATGTGGAAAGCCACGCCTTCGAGCGACGCGGCGTCGCGGTTGACCAGCATCGTCGCCATGCCGTCGATCAGATCGACCTGGCCTTCCGGCAGGGGGGCTGGGTTCCAGCGCATCCGGTTGGGGGCGAGCTTGCCCGGCGCAGCATCGGCAATGAAGCGCTCTGCGCCGGAATAGGGGCGATAGGGGTGGTGCATTGCGCTTGGGCGAATGCGGTAAAGCCAACTCCTGCGATTCTCGTGTCGGGGCGCGGTGAACGCAGTGCCCGATAATTGCTCGGCATACAGGCCGAACGCCGGTCGTTGCGGAGAATTGCGGCCTATCGGCAGAGCGCCCGCTACCGCCTCCGTCTCATGGGTATTGGCGAAACCGGGCATATAGGCGGGCGCGTCGTTCGCGATCATGCCCACTTTCTATCCGGCGAGCGGGCGCCCGTCCAGCTCAGGGGCGGTCGAGCAGTCCGCTTTCGGTCAGATAGCCAGTCACCATGCGAGCCGGAGTCACGTCGAAGGCCGGATTGTGCGCCGGTGATGCGGTGACGCGGATGCTGCGCAGCACGCCGTCCGCGTCGGGGCCGGTGAGCCACACGACTTCATCTGCGCTCCGCTCCTCGATCGGGATCTGTTCGCCCGACGCCATGCTGCGGTCGATCGTCGTATATGGCAGCGCCACATAGAAAGGGACGCCATTGTCGTACGCGGCGAGCGCCTTCAGATAAGTACCTATCTTGTTGCAGACATCGCCATTCGCCGTGACGCGATCGGCGCCGACGATCACCAGATCGACTTCGCCCTTCTGCATCAGCAGTCCGCCGACATTGTCAGCAATCACCTTGTGCGGAACGCCATGCCCGGCCAGCTCAAAGGCGGTAAGCAGCGCTCCCTGATTGCGCGGACGCGTCTCATCGACCCAGACATGCACGGGGATGCCCTCGTCATGCGCCAGATAGATCGGGGCCAGCGCGGTGCCATAATCGACAGTCGCGAGCCAGCCGGCGTTGCAATGAGTGAGGATGTTGAGCGGCCGCCCGGGATTGCGGGCGTGGATTTCGCGAAACAGCGCCAGCCCATGCTCTCCGATTGCACGGTTGAGGGCGACATCTTCGTCGCACAGCGCATCTGCGCGCGCGAAGGCGGCTGCTGCACGATCGGCAGACGGCAACGAGGCTACATGGCCGCGCATCAGATCGAGCGCCCAGCGCAGGTTGACTGCGGTTGGCCGTGTGGCCAGCAGCATCGCATGCGCCTGATCGAGCGCTTCGTCCGACGCATCATTAGCGAGCGCAATCGCCAGGCCGTACGCGCCGGTCATCGCGAGCAGCGGCGCGCCGCGCGTCCACATTTCGCGGATCGCGGTCGCGCAGGCTTCAGCGCTGCGCAGTTCGACCCAGACGATCTCCCAGGGCAAGCGGCGCTGGTCCATGATACGGACGCCCGCGCCGTCAGCCGTGCGCTCTATCGAGCGATGGTGCACGCCTTCAAGCTTCATGCGTCCACCAATATTTCATGGAAATTGTCGCCCCGGCCACGATCAATCAAGCGGGTCTGCAGCCCAGCCTCCCGCGCGGCGTCGATCTCCGCCGCAACATCCGACAGGAACAGGATCGTGGCGGGATCGCCGCCGATCGCCGCCGCGATCTTCGCATAGGATTGAGGATCGCGTTTCGACCCCGTGGAAAGATCGAACCAGCCCGAGAAAAGCTGGGCCAGATCGCCTTCGACGCTGTAGCCGAAGATCAGTTTCTGCGCGTCGATCGAGCCCGACGAAAAGACGTAGAGCGGCAGCCCCTGCGCATGCCAACGGCGCAGCATCTCCGCAGCATCAGGATAGACGTGGCCGCGCAGAGCGCCACTACGATAACCCTCCGCCCATATCATGCCCTGCAGGCTCTTGAGCGGGGGGGCCTTCCGGTCCTCATCGATCCAGCGCTTGAGCGTATCGACCGGATCGCCCGGCTCTGCGGTACGAACTTCCGCCAGGATCGGTGCGGCAAGGTCGCGATGCTCGACGACGAAATCGTCGATCCGGTCGCGCGCGTAGGGGAACAGCGTTTCGGCGACGAATGCGATGCTGCTCGTCGTTCCCTCGATATCGGTGACGATCGCGCGGATCGGCGTCATGCCGGTTCATGCCGGGGAAAGAGGCTGGCGATGCGATCGCCGCTGAACTTCGCGACCCATCCATCGGGCGAAGTGAAGAGACGGACCGCGGTGAAGCACGGCGTCGGCCCCATGTCGAACCAGTGACGGATTCCGGCGGGCACCGAAATCAGGTCGCCTGCTTCGCACAGCACGGCATGAACGCGTCCGTTGCTGCGCAGCATGAACAGGCCTTGGCCTTCCACGAAAAAGCGAACCTCGTCCTCGCCATGCGTATGTTCGTCGAGGAACTTGCTGCGCAGCGCGGCGCGATCGGGGTGACCAGGCGTCAACCGGATTACATCGACCGAGCGATAGCCGTTGGCGCTGCTCAGCCGTTCGATCTCGGGTGCGTATGCTGCAAGGACCGCTTCGTCATCGGCGTCAGCGGGCAATATTGCGTGTGCCGGCCAGCGCTCGAAAACAACGCCGATCGCCGCCAGTTCCGCTGCGATCAAATCGCCGTCGTGGGTATCGATCAGCGCCGTTGCAGGATCGCCTTCCGGGTAGATCGTCAACCTGCTCATCGCGCGGCCCCGGCAAAGCTCAGCTCCGCCAGCTCTGCGGCGATCATCCACTCGATGGCCTCGGTCACGCGTTCGGCCTCTTCAATGTCACGACCCCAGCTATAAAGCCCGTGATCGCGGATCAGATAAGCGGGCGCGCCATCGATGCGTCCGTCGATTGCCGCTTCGATCACCGCCATATCCTGGCTGTTGTCGACGATCGGCAGCGTCAGCGAAACTTCGTGCGTGGTGATGCCCGGCAGCGCTTTCAGCATCTCATGTCCATCAAACCGGATGTGGCTGGCGGCGCGCCGTGCGCGTCCGAGCCCCACAGCCGCGTGCGAATGACTGTGAAGCACTGATCCGATCGCCGGATCCTGCGCATAAAGCCAAAGATGGAGCGCGGTTTCAGCGGAGGGGCGCTTGGCTTCGAGCGGCGTGCCGTCGGCGGCGACAAGCATCACGTCATCTTCGGTCAGGCGGCCCTTGTGACGCCCCGAAACGGTGATTGCGATCGTCCCGTCGGCGAGCCGGATCGAATAATTCCCGCTGGTCGCAGGAGCCCAGCCTCGCGCATCGAACGTCTTGCCAAGCGCAACGATCGCGCGCCGGGCTTCGGCCAGGGTGGGTCCATGAGGCTGCACGTGCGCCTTATGCCGTCAGCCGACGATTCGGTCCACGCGCGACCGCGAGAGCAGGACGAGATTTTCTATCGCGCCCCGCACGCCAGGTTCAGCCGATGCTGGCGGCGATCCAATCGTCGCCGACCTTCTGAAGGATTTCGAGCGGCACGCGGCCGGGAGCCAGCACCGCGCTGTGATATTTCCTGATGTCAAAGCGCGCGCCGAGCTTCGCCTTCGCCTTTTCGCGGATGTCGACGAACACCGAATGGCCAAGCTTGTAACTGCAGGCCTGGCCCGGCGTGACGCAGTAGCGTTCGACCTCGCGGGTCGCGAAGCCTGGGGCCTCGCCGTCCTGATCGACGAAATGCTTGATCGCCTGCTCGCGGCTCCACCGGTAATGGTGAATGCCGGTGTCGACGACGCAGCGATTGGCGCGGAAAAGCTGGAACTTGAGATAACCGAGCTGACCGAGCGGATCATCGGCATACATGCCGATCTCGTCGGCGAGCTGTTCGGCATAAAGCGCCCAGCCTTCGCCATAGCCGGAGAAGCCGCCGACCTTGCGGATCAACGGAAGGCCGGTGTTGGACAGCGCCAGCCCGCTTTCAAACTGATGGCCCGGAAGTCCTTCGTGATAGACCGTCGTCGCCAGGCAGAATTTGGGCCACTCCGCGCTGTCGTGCAGGTTGAAATAGACGAGGCCGGGGCGCGAGCCATCGATTGCCGGCGCCTGCGAAAAGGCCGATGCCGCTCCGGCCTCGGTCTGCGGGGGAACGCGGCGGACCTCGAACGTATAGGGCGGGATGCGCTCGAACACTTCGGGCAGCCGCACGCGGATCGCTGCAAGCCGTTCGTTGCAATAGGCGATGGCCTGCTTCTTGCCTTCGTCGGTATTGGGATAGAGCTGTTCGGGGCTCTTGTAGAGCGCGGCCATGCGTTCGCCGACGCTGCCTCTGGTCATGCCCTGCTTCTTCAGGAGGCCGTCGAGGCGCGACGAGATGGCCTGCGCCTGATCTAGCCCGAACTTGTGGACTTCCTCGGGGCTGAGGTTGACGGTGGTCGTGTTGTGCAGCGCGGTCGCGTAGAAATCTGCGCCCTGCGACATTTTCCAGACGCCTGCATCGTGCGTCGCCTTCGCGCGCAATTCCTTCGTCAGCGCGATCTGGCGATCAAGCGCGGGGAGAATGCTCTGCTCGTAAATCGAAGCCGCGTCTCGGCCATAGCTATCGCCGAGCTCCTTGGCCGCTGCGCGCGTCGCGATCGAGGTGACGACCAACGCTTCGGCGGCCGGCACGCGCGTCTTGGTCATCTGGGTGAGCGTCGTATCGAGAATGAAGTCGGGCGCGATCACGCCGAGGCCGGCATCGTGGCGCATCCGATCGGTATTGGCGTCGAGCTGATCCGCAAACGCCCGGAGACGCGACAGATAGGCGTCGGCGTCATCCTTCGTCGCGATCTTGTGCTTGGTGTCGAGGAAATCCGTCACTGACTGATAGGCGCCGGCGAGCTGGCTGACGACATAAGGCGAGGGGCCGTAGGACGATCCGCCGAAATCGAATCGCTGAACCGCCTCAGCCGACTTGCGCGTATAAGTGACGACATCGAGGTTCAGCTTGTCGGCGGCGGACAGGCCGGTGCGGTCGAAGGCATCGAGGCGCTTGAGCTGGCTCTGCGTCGCCGCCCGCGCAGCGGCGCGCCCCGCCCGGCTGTCGTCGCTGAGCCTGAAGCGGAGATCGGCATTCGCGCCCTTGTCGAGGCCGAGCTGCGTCGCGCTCTCAGGGCGACGGCGAAGATCCTCATTGAAAATCTCGTCGAACAGCGCGGTGAGAGCGGGGGAGCCGGTCGTCGCATCCAGAGCCCAGGCCCGCGCGCCGAGCAATGTCGAAGCTCCCGCCGCCGCCGTGGTGAGAAGGAAAGCGCGGCGATCGATCATTTCGGCACTCCATCGAACGGAAATTGCGACTTTAGGACTATGAGGCGCCACCGGGCTTCGCAACCGATTTCGACGACGCATGGATTTCATCGGCGCGCGCGATAGAAGCAGCAGCATGAACCCGCTCTATGCCGAAATGCCCACCACCATCTTCGAGAAGATGTCCGCCCTTTCGCGCGATCTGGGCGCGATCAATCTGGGGCAGGGCTTTCCCGATTCTAACGGGCCGCCTGACGTGGTGGACGCCGCCGTGCGCGCGCTGACCGAGCTTTCCAACCAATATCCGCCCATGGTCGGGCTGCCGCAGCTAAGGCAGGCTGTCGCCAATCACTATGCGCGGCATCAAGGGATCGCGCTGGACTGGGCGAGCGAAGTGACGGTGACATCGGGTGCGACCGAGGCGCTGGCCGCTGCGATTCTTGCGCTGGTTACGCCGGGCGACGAGGTGGTCCTGATCGAGCCGATGTACGACGCCTATCTGCCGCTGGTGATCCGCGCCGGCGGCGTGCCGCGCTTCGTGCGGCTGGAACCGCCCCACTGGCGACTGACCGAGGAAGCGCTGGCCGCAGCCTTCACGCCCCGGACGCGGCTTGCGATCCTCAACAATCCGCTCAATCCCACGGCGACGATGTTCTCCAACGAGGAGCTTGGGCTGCTCGCCACCTATGTCGTGCGCAGCGATGCGGTGCTGATCTCTGACGAGGTGTGGGAACATCTGGTGTTCGACGGCGCCCGCCATCTGCCGGTGATGGCGCAGCCCGGCATGCGCGAACGGACGGTCAAGATCGGATCGGGCGGCAAGATCTTCTCGCTCACGGGCTGGAAAGTCGGATGGATGTGCGCCGCACCTGAACTGACGCGCGTCCTGGCCAAGGCGCACCAGTTCCTCACATTCACGACGCCGCCCAATCTGCAGGCCGGCGTCGCCTATGGCCTTGGCAAGGACGACGCCTATTTCACCGGCATGCGGGCCGACTTTGCGCGATCGCGCGACAGGTTGGCGGCAGGGCTGGAGGCGTCGGGCTGGCGCGTGCTGCCGAGCGCGGGCACCTATTTCCTCTCAGTCGATCTTCCCGCCTCGGGCGTCGCAGCCGACGACGTGACCTTCTGCGAGCGCGCGGTGCGCGAAGCAGGCATCGCCGCCATTCCGATCTCGGCATTCTATCACGCCGATCCCGTCACCAGCGTCGTCCGCCTTTGCTTCGCCAAGCGCGACGAGACGGTCGATGGCGGTATCGAACGCATGGCGAAGGCGCGCGCATTGTTCGCCTAGGAGAGTGCCTCTTCCCCGTCATTGCGAGCGCAGCGAAACCATCCAGCTTTATGCCGGGCATCGTCTGGGTTGCTTCGCCGCGCTCGCAATGACGGTGCGGGCAGCGTGACGCTGGTCGCTGTAGGAAATGGCTGAAAAGCGCGATTCCGGCCTTCGGAAGTTGACAAAGTTGAGAAGCTGGAGCGGTTTTCTCAACTTCGGAGTCCGGGCGATGTCAAAGAGCGAGGCTGCCTGCGCCGCCAGGCTGCATAACAGACCGCCGCTACTGTAGGACAGCATTTGAAAAGGGCCGCGGCTAGCGCCCGACACGTTCGATCAACGCCTGTGCCGCGGCGGGCGCGCGCACCTTGGCGCCGTTGATCATGAAGATGAAAACGTCGCCGCTGGCGGCCCAGACGCGCGCCCTGTCGGCCATCGCGTCGAGCTCAACCGCGTCATAACCAGTCGCTATCTCCTCGCGCGCGGCCTGGAAGCGGACATAAGTGAAATCGGCCGTCTGCTGCTCGATCGACGGATAATCGGGCTTGTCGGCGTGAACGATCGCAACGCCCGCTGCGTCGGCGAGCGCATAAAGAGCGGGATCGACGAAACTTTCGTGGCGCACCTCGATAGCGTGACGCAGCCTGAGGCCGCCATGGCTTGCGGGAAGGAGTTTCAGGAAAGCGGCGAAATCGTCGGGATCGAACTTCTTGGTCGCCATGAACTGCCAGAGGATCGGGCCGAGCTTGTCGCCAAGTTCGACGATGCCCTGGCCGAGGAACTTCATAACCGACTCGCCGCCTTCGCCCAGCACCTTCCGGTTGGTGCAGAAGCGCGAGGCCTTAAGCGCATAGACGAAGCCGTCGGGCGCGGCCTTGGCCCATTTGGCGAAGGTCGCGGGTTTCTGGCTGCTATAGTAAGTGCCGTTGACCTCGATCGCGGTCATCGCCCGCGTTGCGAAGTCGATTTCCTGCGCGTGCGGCAGGCCTGGGGGGAAGAAGGTTCCCCGCCAGGGCTCATAGGTCCAGCCGCCGATCCCGATGCGTATCCTGCCGCTCATGCGGCAGGTCTAACGCAGGCTCCGCGCATAGGCGAGCGCATCGAGCACCTTGCCGCCGGCGAGGAAAACAGCGCCCGTGCAGCAGAGAAACAGCAGCTTGCCGCCGACGCCGGGATATTGGACGAGATAGACATGCCCGCGTTCAACCGCGCCCACGGCCAGCGCGTAAATGACCATGAAGGCCTCGAAGCGGGTCTTGATCGTGAAGAGGCGTGCGATCTTTCCAAACATGTCAGCAACTTCGCAAGGATCGGGCCAAAACGGATATCCGCCGAGTCGCGCGCAGTCCCTTATGGTTGACTGTAAATTAACCCGACAACAGGCCTCATAGCACGCCGGCGAGATCCAGCGCTTCGAGCAGGCGGAGGCGCGCGACTTCCACCGCTGTAACGAGCGTTTCGCTTTCCAGTTCCGCCGGGTCGATCTGCTCGGGCCAATGCTCCGCGACGATCTTTTCGATCAGATCGATGCGGGCATGATCGAGCATGAAGCGAGGATCGACCGTCGCGGGATCGGCGACGACGCGCAAGCGCAGACAGGCCGGGCCGCCGCCATTGGCCATCGACTGGCGGACGTCGACAAAAACGAGTCGGCGGATCGGGCCGTTTCCCGCAACAAGTTCGGCAAGATACGGGCCGACGCGCGCATGATCGCGCGCTTCGCTGGGCAGGATCAGCGCCTGCTCCCCGGTCGGCAGCGTAACAAGCTGGGCGTTGAACAAATAGGTAGCGATCGCGTCGGCGAGGCTGACGCGCGAGGCCGGAACCTCGACGATCGTCAGATCGGGCGCGGCTGCCCTGAGCTTCCTGTAAAACGCATCCTTGCCGGCAAAGGCATGTTCGTGCGCGAAGAGCGTCAGCCCGTCGGATACGGCGACGACATCGTTGTGGAACGCGCCTGCGGCGATCGCCTCGGGCGCCTGTTCGACGAACAGCGAACGCGCGGGATCGAGGCCATGGCGGAAACCGATCGCCTCGCACGCGACGAGATGCTGGCGGGCCGGGTAGGGGCCGCCCGATCTGCCGAACACGAAAACCTCGACGCCGGGTGCGCCCGGCGCAGCCGCGAAGCGCATATGATTGGCCGCGCCCTCGTCGCCAAGCGGCGCCGGAACGGGGCCATGGACCGCGAATTCAGGCGCGGCGAAGGCGAGCCGCAACTGTTGCAGCGTATAGGGCCATTCATGGCTGCGATGCGGCATGGTGACGAGATTGGCGACGGTCAGATGGCAGCGGCCGTCGCTGGTATCCGGCGCTGGTGAGACCGTCGCGGCGTTTGCCGTCCACATCGCAGCCGCCGACATCGCCCACGCGGTGACCGGCGGATGCTTTACGCCGACGCTCTCCAGCCATTTGGCGTTGGGACGCGGGTGAGGCAGCAATATGCCCTGCGCCAGACCAAGGTCGATATTGCCGCGCATCTTGGCGAGGCCCTGCAGCGCGGCGGCGCGCGGATAGGAAAGTTTCCCGGCATTGCGCGACGAAGCGAGGTTGCCGAGGCTGAGCCCGGCATAATTGTGACTTGGCCCGACAAGCCCGTCGAAATTGATCTCAACCAGTGGCATCAGCGTGCGACCCCGACCAGCGCGTCTCCCTGTTGGACGCCCAGCACAGCGGCATCTATAGCCGAAATCGTTACCGCTCCGACATCATCGACCAGAATATCAGCGAAAATGGAGCGAAAATCGCCAAGCTGCCCCGCCGCAAGCAAAAAACGTTCGCCAACATCGCCGGGCGACGCGATGCGATCGACCCTGAGTTCGCGCGCGTCGGCGAGCGTCCGGATCCGGTCGGTGTCGGCGAGCATGGTCGGACCGCCATCGAAGATATCGATATAGCTGTCGTGCCGGAAACCTTCGGCCTCGAGCATGCGCATCGCGGCGCGGCCATTGGGATGCGGCACGCCGATGACATGGCGGGCGGCTTCGGTGAGCATCGCAGTGTAGATCGGGTGCTTGGGCATCAGATCGGCGATGAACTGGTTGCCGTGGATCGCGTTGAACTCGTCGGCTTCCTGAAAGCTCATGCCGAAAAAACGCCCCGCCAGCCCATCCCAGAAGGGCGAGCCGCCGGCTTCGTCGATCACGCCGCGCAGCTCGGCAAGCACGCGGTCGGCGAAACGCGCACGGTGCTGACGGATGAAGAGATAGCGGCTGCGCGCAAGCAGCATGCCCAGCCCACCGGCGCGTTCGCCGGGGTGAAGGAAAAGACCGCCGACTTCGCTCGCGCCTTCGAGATCGGTGCACAGCGTCAGCATGTCGGCGCGGAAGGTGCGCCCCAATTCCTGCGAACTCTGAGTCAGCGTGCCCATGCGATAGCTGTAGAAGGGCCAGCGCCGCCCGACCTCGCTGAAGATCTGGCAGGTGCCGCGCACTTCGCCGGTCCCGGCATTTTCGAGGACGAGGACGAACAGGTCGTCGCCTTTCTCCGTACAGTTCAGCGCCTCGGCGGAGCGATCGAGCTTGGCGACGAGCGACTTCCGATCGGGAGGGAGATTGGTGAAGCCCCCCCCGGTCAGCTTCGCCATTTCGTAGAGCGCCGCCAGATCCCCGGGGCGCGCAAGCCGCATGAAGAAGCTCATAGACGCCCCCGCGCGGCGATACGCGCGATGGCGAGGGCGGACAGCATCGCGCGCTCGGGCAGCGATTCGGGGATCATATACTCGTCCGACGAATGGATCGCTCCGCCGCGCACCCCCATTGTATCGACGACGGGCACGCCGCAGGCCGCGATATTGTTGCCGTCGCACACCCCGCCGGTCGCCTTCCACGCGACGGGGATGCCAAGATCCGCGCCGCATTCGCGCACCAGGCCGAACAGGCGATCGGCCGCCGGACCGACAGGCTTGGGCGGGCGGGCGAATCCGCCATGGCGGTGGATCGACACGTCATGTTCGCGCGCAACCGCAGCAATGATCGCATCAAGCGCTGCGGCGGCCTGCGCCTCGGCGGCAAGCGTCATCGGGCGAAAGTTGACGCGGAGCACGGCATGATCGGGAACGATATTGTTGGGACCGCCGCCATCGATGCGCGCGGGATTGACCGAGAGGTCGTCGGCAGTCAGCGCCTTCAGGCGAAGCGCGAGGTCGGCGGCGGCGACGATCGCGTTGCGCCCCTCGGCCGGGTTACGCCCGGCATGAGCGGCGCGACCGGCGACGATGATCGAGAAATTGCCGCTTCCCGCGCGGGCGCCGGCGAGAGTGCCATCGGGCAGCGCGGGTTCGTAGGTGAAGGCCGCAATCTTGCCCATCGCATGATCCGCTAACAATCCGGCGGAGGACAGCGATCCAACTTCCTCGTCGCTGTTGACGATCACGTCATAGCCGACCCCCCCAGCTTCGCCTGACGCCTCGATCGCCGAGAGCGCGCCGAGCATCACGGCGAGGCCGCCCTTCATGTCGGCGACGCCAGGGCCGTTGATCCGACCGTCATCCATTTTGGTCAATGTCTGGAAGGGGTGATCGACGCCGAATACCGTGTCCATATGGCCGGTGAAAAGCATCCGCACCGGCGCTTCGGGGCGGACGGACAGGCGCAGATGATCGCCATGCGCCACCGGTTCGACCCGGCCATTCGCATCGACGGCGTCGACGGGGGCGGGGCTGACCAGCGCAAGATCGCCGGGAAGCACGGAGAACGCATCGGCGAGCAGGCCGGCGACCTGCTTCAACCCGGCCAGATTGCGCGATCCGCTGTTTACCGCAGACCATCGCTCGACCTGCGCCAGCATCGGGGCGGCGGCTGCCGCCTCGGTGATACGCCGTTCCAGATGGGTCAGATTCTCCATGCCGGCTTTCTAGCAAAGTCCGATAACGAACCAAACCCGCCGGCATGAATTGCCTATGCGGGCATGATGCGGCATAGGGCGCAGGCCTTTCTTCCTCCCCGGGAAAAGCATTCGCTGGTCGCGTGTTCGGAAAGGTGTTGCATGACTGACTATGTGTCGATTGCCGGGCTTAAGGTCGCAGCCCCGCTTGCGTCGTTCATCGATATGCAGGCGCTGCCCGGCACGGGGGTGGAACCAAGCGGTTTCTGGTCAGGCGTAGCGGCGCTGCTCGACCATCTGGTCCCCGAGAACCGCATGCTGCTGGCCAAACGCGACTCGATACAGACGGCGATCGACATCTGGCACAGCGAACGCGCCGGACAGCCGATCGACTATGCAGCCTATCGCGATTTCCTCGCCGAGATCGGCTATCTGGTGGACGCCCCTGCCGCGTTCACGATCACGACCGAGAATGTCGATGACGAGATCGCCCGCATGGCGGGGCCGCAGCTTGTCGTTCCCGCGCTCAACGATCGCTTCGTGCTCAACGCCGCCAACGCGCGGTGGGGAAGCCTTTACGACGCCTTCTACGGCACGGACGTATTGCCCGGCGCGGCCGCGCCCGGCGGCTATGACAAGGTGCGCGGGGCCGAGGTCATCGCCAGGGCGCGGGCATTTCTCGACGCCGCTGCGCCTTTGGCGGACGGAAGCTGGGCGGAGGTCGATGCGCTTCGCGTCGATCAGGGCGCTCTGGCGCCGGCGCTCGCCGATCCTGCGGCTTTCGCCGGCTATCGCGGATCGGAGGCGGAGCCCTCCGCCGTCCTGCTGCGCCATAACGGCCTGCACATCGAAATCCCGATCGACCGCCAACATCCGATCGGCAAGACCGACAGGGCCGGGATCACGGACGTGATCCTTGAAGCCGCGCTGACCACTATCGTCGATCTTGAGGATTCGATCGCCGCGGTCGACGCCGAGGACAAGACGGCGGCTTATGCCAACTGGCTGGGCCTCATGCGCGGCGATCTCGTCGCGCACTTCGCCAAGGGCGGCAAGACGATGACGCGCGCGCTCGACGCCGATCGCGAATGGTCCGCGCCCGACGGGACGGTTTTCAAGTTGCCGGGGCGCAGCCTGCTGTTCGTCCGCAATGTCGGCCATCTGATGACGAGCAGCGCCGTGCTGCTGCCCGATGGATCGGAAGCACCGGAAGGCATTCTCGATGCGATCTTCACCTCGCTGATCGCGCTGCACGACCTGAAAGGGCAGGGGCGCTTCCGCAACAGCCGGACCGGCTCGATCTATATCGTGAAGCCGAAGATGCACGGGCCGGAAGAAGCGGCGTTCACCAACCGGCTGTTCGACGCGGTGGAGGATCTGCTCGGGCTCGCCCGCCATACGGTGAAGGTTGGCGTGATGGACGAGGAGCGGCGGACGTCCGCCAATCTCGCAGCCTGCATCCATGCGGTGAAGGACCGGATCGTCTTTATCAACACCGGCTTCCTCGACCGCACCGGGGACGAGATCCACACTTCGATGCGCGCCGGCGCCATGATCCGGAAGGGCGACATGAAGTCGGCTGACTGGATCGGCGCCTATGAAGCGCGCAACGTCTCGATCGGGCTCAATTGCGGTTTTTCGGGCCGTGCGCAGATCGGCAAGGGCATGTGGGCAGCGCCCGACCGTATGGCCGACATGATGGTCCAGAAGATCGCGCATCCCAAATCGGGGGCGAATACGGCCTGGGTGCCTTCGCCGACTGCGGCGACGCTTCACGCGCTTCATTATCACAAGGTCGACGTGTTCCAGCGCCAGGCAGAGCTGAAGGGCGCGCCCGTTCCCGGCATCGACCAGTTGCTCTGCGTGCCGCTGGCGGGCGGGACCAACTGGTCGGAAACCGAGGTCGCGACCGAGCTGGAGAATAACGCGCAGGGACTGCTCGGCTATGTCGTGCGCTGGATCGATCAGGGCGTCGGCTGCTCCAAGGTTCCCGATATCAACGACGTCGGGCTGATGGAGGACCGTGCGACGCTGCGCATCTCATCGCAGCATATGGCCAACTGGCTGCTGCACGGCGTGTGCACCAGGGAACAGGTCGAGGCGGCGTTGCTCAAAATGGCGGCCAAGGTCGATGCGCAGAATGCCGGCGATGCGCTCTATCGCCCGATGGCGAGCGCCCCCGAAGGCAGCATCGCCTATCAGGCCGCGCGGGCTTTGGTGTTCGAGGGCGTCGAGCAGCCCAATGGCTATACCGAGCCGCTGCTTCATGCCTATCGCCTGAAGGCCAAGGCGCGCGACGCAGCCCAAGGATAGGCCGCCCGGACAGGTCCGGGCGGCGCGAAGGGGATCAGCTATTATCCTCGACGTCGGCGCCCGGGCCGTTTTTCTTGATCGACTCGATCGCGTTCACTGCCGAAGCCTTGCTCGAATAACCCTCGGTCGCGAACATCACTTCCGAATTATATTTGAAGCGCACGCGATATTCGCCTGCCTTGTCCTTATAAATCTCGAACTTGTGAGCCATTGCCGCTCTCCGCTTGTCAAAGGGACGAACAGCCTAGCCCGATCGGCTGGCTGCCGGAAGCGCCCCCGGATCAATCCTCGATCCAGACCTCCACGGGAGTAGTCGACTGACGGAGCACGGCGCGTATCGGCAGCTTTTCGATCGGCCCGTCGCCAAGCGCCTCGCGATAGACGGCGCGCTTCTTTTCGCCTGACAGCGGCAGAATGATCCGCCGGCTGTCAAGAATCGCGCTCAGGCTGAGCGAGAGCCGGTCATGCGGCGCGGCCGGCGGCCGGACGCCAAGCGTCAGCGATTCGGTGACGAGGCCATGCGAAAGCTGAGCCGCGCCCGGAAACAGCGACGCGGTATGCCCGTCCTCCCCCATGCCGAGCAGCATGATGTCAAACGGGCGGGGAAGGGCGGCGTAGGCTTCTTCCGCGACCGGTTGGCCCGCCCAGGGATCGAAGGCGTCGTTCTTCATCGGAACGAAGTGCGCTGCGGCCGCGCGATCGACGAGCAGCCGCTTGCGCACCAGCGCCTCATTGCTGTCGGGATCCTGCGGCGAGACCCAGCGTTCATCGACAAGCGCAACCGTCACCCTGTCCCATTCGACCGGCGCATGCGACAGCGCCTCGAACAATGGAATGGGCGAACGTCCGCCGGATACCGCGATGAGCGCTTCGCCGCGCTCGGCTATTGCGGCGGCAAGCCCGTTGGCGATCGAGGCGGAGAGGCGCGCCACGCCGCCGGAAGTTATTTCGCGAAGCATCGAGATCATGCCGCTCCTAGTAGAAGGGCGATCGACGAGAAGAAAGCATGGCATCGCGCGAGATCGTTCTGATTAGTCGAACGATTTGATCGATTTTATACGGATGGAACGAACGCCGTGCATTCCTCATTTAGCGGGGGAGGCAGCCGGTTCCGCCAACGCACAATGGAAGGACTGAAACATGTCGAGCCAGACCGCCAGGCCGCCATCCGGCGACGCTGCACCGGGCGCCCGATCCGTCACTGCGGTCGGCCCCGCCTGACGTTCGTCGAAGCAATTCAACTTTTGGCGGAACGCCCCTTCAAAAAGTAAAATCGATCCCCAGATGTGCGCCGCTGCGGCGGGCCAATCACCCGAAGCGGAATCTGGGGAGCGGGAACAGGAACTGCACGGCGGAGAGTCCAAGCGGTTCGCGAAACGGACGGGCGGTCGCCCGTGCGAGCAGGGAATGTTGACCATGGCTTTCTTGAGCGATTTCGGATCGGGCGAAGGGCAGCACATGCTGGGCCTCCGCCGCCCCCCACACAGCGCGAGCTTTTCCGCCACCGAATGGCGCGTCATCCGCCTTTCCGCCCGCGATGGCCGCGCCACGCTGCGGGCGCGGGCGACCGGGCCGCTCGCACGCTTCGGCGCCTGGCTGTTCGGGCTCGACCGGCCCAATGATTATGCCGACCCGCGCCTCGAAGCCCTGCGCCGCTTCGCCGTAGCGCACCGCGTCCATGACGGGGACGCACCGGCGCATTATCGCGAGGCGCTTCTGAGCGCGGGCTATTCGCTGGCGCATGCCGATCTGGTGCGGGACGCCGTTTCGGGCGGCCATGCCGTGGCGCATGCCGGCGACGCACCGCTGCATTCAGTGGTCCTGACGCTGCTGGCGCTGGTCGGCGGGCTGACCCTCGTCGCCCGGACCTTTGCGTCCTATTCGGGCGACGCGATGATCGGCGGCCTGCTTGGCGCATTGCTCGTCGTCATTGCGGCGCCGCTTGCGCTGGCGCCGGCCCACCGGAGATTGTGAAGCCAGACTTCATGGCCTTTGCGGTAGGCGGGCGCTAATCCGAACCCTCCCGTCTCTTGTATGCTGCAACGCATCACAGGAGGCCGGAATGCTCTTCTTCATCACGGGCGTTAGCGCAGGGTTGGGGCGTGCGGCGGCGGAAGCCGCGCTCGCCGACGGGCATATTGTCGTCGGTACGCTGCGCCATGCCGACCAAATTACCGCTTTTGAAGCGCTGGCGCCGGGGCGCGCATATGGTCGCCTGCTCGACGTGACCGACGAAGGCGCGGTCGTGCGGGTCATCGACGGCGTCGAGAGCGATATCGGCGCCATCGACGTGCTCATCAACAACGCCGGCTATGGCCATGAAGGAACGGTCGAGGAATCGCCTATCTCCGAGCTTCGCCGTCAGTTCGACGTCAACCTGTTCGGCGCGGTGGGCGTCATCAAGGCCGTACTGCCTTATATGCGCGGCCGCCGTGCGGGCCGCATCCTCAACATCAGCTCGATGGGCGGCATCATGACATTGCCTGGGCTGGCCTATTATCATGGCAGCAAGTTCGCGCTCGAAGGGATCAGCGAGTCACTGGGCAAGGAAGTGAAGGGATTCGGCATCCATGTGACTGCGGTGGAGCCGGGCAGCTTCCGCACCGAATGGGCGGGGCGATCGCTCAACCGGCAGGAGCGCACCATCGCCGATTATGACGAGATATTCGGCCCCATCCGCGAGCGCCGCAGGAATTACAGCGGAAACCAGCCCGGGGATCCCGCCAAGGCTGCGCGCGCGATGCTGGAGATCGTGAAGGTCGACGAGCCGCCAGCGCACCTGCTGCTTGGCCGCGACGCCGTCCAGCTCGTCCGCGAGAAGCTGGGGCAGCTTTGCGCCGAGATCAATGAATGGGAGCGACTCTCGCTCTCGACGGACTTCGACTGAAACCGCAGACAGCGGAGGATAACCATGACCACCCGCGCCTATGCAGCCATCGATGGCGGCACGCCGCTCGCCCCCTTTTCCATCGAGCGCCGGGTTCCCGGCCCGAACGACGTCGCCATCGACATCCTGCATTGCGGCGTCTGCCATTCCGACCTGCATACCGCGCGAGGCGAATGGGGCGGGGTGAAGTTTCCCGCCGTTCCGGGCCATGAAATCGTTGGCCGCGTGACGGCGGTTGGCGGCGAGGTCGAGCGTTTCAAGGCCGGCGATCTCGTAGGCGTCGGCTGCATGGTCGATAGCTGCCGGACCTGCGCGTCGTGTGAGGAAGGGCTGGAGCAATATTGCGAAGGACCGCGCAGCTTCACCGGCACCTATAACGGCCCGACCCAGGACAGCGGCGACAACACTTTCGGCGGATATTCGACCGACATCGTCGTCGATCAGGATTTCGTGCTCTCGGTCGGCCATGACGAAGCGCAGCTCGCGGCGGTCGCACCCTTGCTCTGCGCAGGCATCACGACCTGGTCGCCGCTGCGCCACTGGGCCGTCGGGCCGGGTAGCAAGGTGGGCGTCGTCGGAATCGGCGGGCTGGGCCATATGGGCGTGAAACTGGCTCATGCGCTTGGCGCTCTGGTCGTCGCCTTTACAACCTCCGAATCAAAGCGCGCAGACGCCCTGGCACTCGGCGCCCATGAGGTCGTCGTGTCGCGCAACGCCGACGAGATGGCGGCCCATGCGGCCAGCTTCGATCTCATAATCAACACCGTGGCCGCCAGCCATGATCTCGACCAGTTCGTAACGCTGCTGAAGCGCGATGGAGCGATGGTGCTGGTGGGCGCGCCCGAGCATCCGCACCCTTCGCCCAACGTCGGCAATCTCATCCTTCACCGCCGCACGCTGGCGGGTTCGGTCATCGGCGGCATCAGGGAAACGCAGGAAATGCTAGATTTCTGCGCGAAACACGCAATCGTGGCGGACATTGAACCCATCGCGATGCAGGATATCGAAGCAGCCTATGATCGGATGCTGAAGAGCGACGTCAAATATCGCTTTGTCATTGACATGGCATCGCTAAAGGCTGCGCTTTGACGGGCGGCGACGCATATCTTCGTCCTAATGGCAAAGGCGTATGCGCCGTCGCTAAGGTCGATTTCCCGCAGGGCCGCCGGGCGCTGCCGGCGGGGGTTTAACACTTAGTCGTGTTGCGTTTTCTGCATCCCGGGATGCAGCGGGCGAACTTGACGGAACGGTAACTTGACGGATCATCCGAAAGTAGTAGCCGGCGCCGTCCAGGAGTTAATTTGAATGATCGCACTCGTCCGGATCGCGCTGTCCCGACCTTATACTTTTGTCGTCATGGCGGCGATGATCATGATCGTCGGCGTGCTTTCCGCCATTCGGACGCCCGTCGACATCTTTCCGGACATCAAGGTTCCGGTCGTTGCGATTGCCTGGAATTATAGCGGCCTGTCGCCCGACGAGGTTTCGGGAAGAATACTTACCCCATTCGAGCGTTCGCTGACCACGACGGTCAACGACATCGAGCATATCGAGGCGAATTCGCTGACCGGAATCGGGGTGGTGAAGGTGTTCTTCCAGCCCGGCGCAGACGTCCGCCTCGCCAACGCCCAGATCACCGCCATTTCGCAGACGCTCCTGCGCCAGTTGCCTCCGGGCACGACGCCGCCGCTCGTCGTGAATTACAGCGCATCGACGGTGCCGATCCTCCAGCTCGCCCTGTCCGGGCAGGGGCTGACCGAGCAGCAGCTCTACGATTTCGGCCAGAACTTCATTCGCACGCGCGTTGTCACCGTGCCGGGCGCGGCCGTGCCCTTTCCATTCGGCGGCAAGACGCGGCAAATCCAGCTCGACCTCGACCCACAGGCGCTGCAATCGAAGGGCATTTCGGCGCAGGACGTCGGCAATGCGCTGGGCGCGCAGACGCAGATCACGCCCGCAGGCTTCGTGAAGATCGGCGACTATCAGTATAATCTGAAACTCAACAACGCGCCGGGGCTTGTCGACGAACTCAACCAGATGCCGATCCGCACGGTCAACGGCGCGGTCGTCCGCATGAGCGATGTCGCGCACGTCCGCGACGGCGCCGCGCCGCAGCAGAATATCGTCCATGTGAACGGCCAGCGATCCGTGCTGATGACCGTGTTCAAAAACGGCGCGGTTTCCACCATCTCGATCGTCGAAGGCGTTCGCGCGATGATCCCCGACCTCAAGAAGGGGCTGCCCGCCGAACTGAAGATCGATCCGATCAACGACCAGTCATCGTTCGTGAAGGCGGCCGTCGAAGGCGTCGTGCGCGAAGGCGCACTGGCTGCGGCGCTGACCAGCCTGATGATCCTGCTGTTCCTGGGATCGTGGCGCTCGACGGTTATCATCGCCGTTTCGATCCCGCTGGCGATCCTCGCGGCGGTCGCGGCGCTTGCTGCGTTCGGCCAGACGCTCAACGTGATGACTCTGGGCGGGCTGGCGCTCGCCGTCGGCATCCTCGTCGACGACGCGACGGTGACGATCGAAAATATCAACTGGCACCTCGAGCATGGCAAGGACGTGCGCAGCGCGATCCTTGACGGCGCGCAGCAGATCGTCGTTCCAGCCTTCGTCTCGCTGCTGTGCATCTGCATCGTGTTCGTGCCGATGTTTTACCTGCCGGGCGTCGCGGGCTTCCTGTTCGTGCCGATGGCGCTTTCGGTCATTTTCGCGATGATCGCCTCTTTCATCCTCTCGCGCACGCTGGTGCCGACGATGGCGCTCTATCTGTTGCGCCCGCACACGCCGCACGATCATGACGCGGCTCCCTCGGGCAACGCGCTCGTCCGCTTCCAGCGCGGTTTCGAGGCGCGGTTCGAGAAGATCAGGCAGGGCTATTCCGGACTGCTCGCCAAGGCGCTGGACTCGCGCAGGCTGTTCGTGACCGGTTTCCTCATCTTCGCGGTGCTCAGCCTTGTTCTCGTGCCGTTCCTCGGGCGCAATTTCTTCCCCGCTGTTGATTCGGGGGCGATCGTGATGCACGTCCGCGCGCCGGTGGGCACGCGCATCGAAGAAACCGCCGCGATCTTCGGGCGCATCCAGAACGAGATCAGGAAAATCGCCCCGCCGGGACAGGTGGCGACGATGGTCGACAATATCGGCCTGTCGAGCAGCAGCCTCAACACGATCTACAACGCGTCTGGCACGATCGGATCGCAGGATGGCGACATCTATGTAACGCTGACCGAGCACCATATCCCGACCGCCGATCTGGTCCGCGATCTGCGCGCCGAATTGCCGCGTCTGTTTCCGGGCGTCAGCTTCGCGTTTCTGCCAGCGGACATCACCAGCCAGATCCTGAACTTCGGCGCGCCTTCGCCGATCGACATTCAGGTCACTGGTCCGAATCTGACGGAGAATGCTGCGCACGCCACGCGGATTCTGCGCGCAATCCGATCGATCGATGGCGTGGCGGATGCGCGCATCCAGCAATCGGCCTCCTATCCCGAGTTGCGCTTTGCGGTCGACCGCACCCGCGCCAACCAGCTTGGGCTCCAGGAACGCGATGTGACCGGGGCCGTAGCAGGCGCGATCGCCGGCAGCGTACAGACGGCTCCGGTTTTCTGGCTCAACCCGAAAAACGGCGTGTCCTACCCCGTGGTGGTGCAGGCGCCCGAATATCAGCTCGATTCGCTGGCCAAGCTGCAAAGCCTGCCGGTGACCGGACAGGCCAACGGTCGCGATCCGCAGATACTGGGCGGTCTTGGCACGCTGACGCGCGGCAGCACGCTTGCGGTCGTCTCGCAATATAATATCCAGCCGATGGTGCAGGTGTTCGCATCCACGCAGGACCGCGATCTTGGCGCAGTCGCCGGCGACGTGCTGAGCGCGATCAGGAAGCTGGACAAGGAGAAGCCCGACACGGTCAAGGTGACGCTGCGCGGCCAGTATCAGACGATGAACACCGCCTTCTCCGGCCTCGGCTGGGGCCTGCTGGGCGCGGTGGTGATGATCTACCTGCTGATCGTCATCAACTTCCAGTCATGGACCGACCCCTTCGTCATCATCTCCGCGCTGCCTGCCGCGCTTGCCGGCATCGCCTGGATGCTGTTCGTGACCGAGACTCCCTTGTCTGTGCCTGCCCTGACGGGGGCGATCATGTGCATGGGCGTCGCGACGGCCAACTCGATCCTTGTCGTCAGCTTCGCGCGCGAACGGTTGCTCGCGACAGGCGATGCCGTGAAGGCGGCTTATGAAGCCGGCGTCACGCGTTTCCGCCCGGTGTTGATGACCGCGCTGGCGATGATCATCGGCATGGCGCCGATGGCGCTGGGTCTGGGCGAGGGCGGCGAGCAGAATGCGCCGCTCGGCCGCGCCGTTATCGGCGGCCTGATCTTCGCCACCTGCGCGTCGCTTATGTTCGTTCCCACCATTTTCTCGATCGTTCACGGCCGCCGCCGTCAGCCGGCCGCCGATCCGTCGCATGGAGAAGTTTCGCATGCCTGACCCCCAGACCGCCACGATTGATAATCGGCGGCTGAAGCGCGCCGGCCTGATCGGCGTCGTGATCCTTCTCCTCGTGCTCGGGATCGGTACGGTGACGCGCCTGAGGGCGCGCAGCGAGCTCAACAACTGGACCGCCGATCAGGCAGTGCCCAGCGTCAAGATCGTCAAGCCCAAAGGCGGCGATGATGGGCTTCTTGTCCTTCCCGGCAGGCTGCGCGCCTGGCAGGAAGCGCCCGTTTATGCGCGTACCAGCGGCTATCTGCGCCGTTGGTACGCCGATATCGGCGCCCCCGTCCACGCAGGCCAGCTCCTCGCCGAGATCGACGCGCCTGATGTAGACCTGCAGCTTTCGGCCGCGAAGGCGGCGCTCGCGACGGCGAACGCCCAGCGCGATCTTTCCGCCACGACCGCCGCGCGCTGGGATCGACTCGTCAGCGAGGACGCCGTTTCAAAGCAGGAAGCCGATGAACGTCGCGGCGATCTCGCCGCGCGCACGGCGATGCGCAACGAAGCGCTGGCCAATGTCGACCGGCTGCGCACGCTGACCGGGTTCAAGCGGATCATCGCTCCGTTCGACGGCATCGTGACGAGTCGGTCGACCGACGTCGGTGCGCTGATCGTCGCCGGAAACGCCGCCTCGACGCCTCTGTTCACCGTATCCGATACCAAGCGGATGCGCCTTTATGTCAGCGTGCCGCAGGCCTATGCCAGCATCATCAAGCCGGGGCTGACCGCGACCTTCTCGATCCCCGAATATCCCAATCGCAAGTTCCAGGCGAAGCTCGCCAGTTCGGCTGACGCCGTAGCCAGCGATTCCGGATCGATCCTGATCCAGCTTGTCGTCGACAATGCCGACGGCGTGCTGAAGCCCGGCGCCTATACTCAGGTCAGCATCAACCTGCTCGACGAGACGCCCTCGCTGCGCGTTCCGGCGACTGCGCTGATCTTCCGTTCGGAAGGCACCACGCTTGCCCTGCTTGGTCCCGACGGAAAGGTGATCATGCGCCCGGTGAAGCTGGGCCGCGATTTCGGCTCGGAGATCGAGATCGCACAAGGCCTGAGCGCCGGGGACCAGGTGATCGACAACCCGTCCGACGCGCTGGAGCAGGGCGACAAGGTCCAGGCCGCAGCAAGCAAGCCGAAGGAGGCGGCCGGTGCGCACTCGTAAGCCTGCAGCGCTGCTCGCCTCGCTGTCGCTGACAGCCTGTAATCTCGCGCCAGCCTATACGCCGCCGACTGCCGCCTCCGTCGCCGCCCCGGTCGCTTTTCGCGACGGCGGAAACTGGACCCCGGCGGCTCCCGCCGATGACGCTCCGCGTGGAAACTGGTGGCAGGTCATCGCCGATCCGCAGCTCGACGCGCTCGAGCAGAAGATCGAGGCGGCCAGCCCGCAGCTTGCGGCCGCGCTGGCGCGCTACGATCAGGCGCGCGGCTATGCACGGCAGGCGCGATCGGGGCTGTTCCCGCAGATCGACGCGAACGGGAGCGCTGAGCGCGGCCGCGATCAGACCCATGGACAGCAGCACGAGTTCACCATCGGCGGCGCGCTGTCCTATGAAGTCGATCTGTGGGGGCGCGTGCGCAACCAGGTGCGCGCCGGCCGGGCAGATGTCGAGGCCAGCGCCGCCGATCTCGCATCGGTGCGGCTAAGCCTGCAGGCCGAGCTTGCCGACGACTATATCCAGTTGCGCGGGCTTGATGCCCAGGTCGCGGTGCTTGAGGCGACGGTGGTCGCTTTCGGCAAGGCGCTGAAGCTCAACGAGGCCCGGCATGACGGCGGCGCATCGAGCGGCGTCGACGTCGGGCGGGCGCGCACGCAGCTTTCGGCGGCGCAGGCGCAGCTCGATCAGGCCCATGCCGATCGGGCGCTGATGGAGCATGCGATCGCCGCGCTTGTCGGCGAACCGGCATCGACCTTCACGATCGCCGCAGCGCCGACGCTTGCCGATCCCCCCGTCGTGCCGGTTGCCGCGCCTTCGCTGCTGCTCCAGCGCCGACCCGACATCGCCTCCGCCGAGCGGCGAATGGCCGCCGCCAATGCGCGCGTCGGCATAGCCAAGGCGGCGATGTTCCCCAGCCTGACATTGGGGGCAAGCGGCGGTTTCGATACGACAGGCGGCGCTCTGTTCAGCGCAGCCACCGGATTCTGGGCGCTTGGCCCGGCAATGGCGCTGCTTTCGGTTTTCGACGGCGGCAAGCGCAAGGGTCAGTTGCAGGTTGCACGCGGCGAGTTTGACGAGACGGCGGCCAATTATCGCCAGACCGTACTCACCGCCTTCCGCGAGGTGGAGGACCAGATGGCCCTCGCCAACCGCCTCGCCAGCGCCGAACAGAACCAGCAGGACGCGGTGACCGCAGCCGCGCAGACCAACCGGCTGGCGTCCATCCGCTACCGCGAAGGCGCCGCGAGCTATCTGGAAGTCGTGACGGCGCAGACTGCCGAGCTCGATGCCCGGCGGCTTGCGATCGATCTGCGATCGCGGCGGTTGCAGGCGAGCGTCAACCTGATCCGCGCGCTTGGCGGCGGCTGGTCTGCGGCAAGCGATGGCGCGGCGCAGGCGGCGCTCAACTGAGCATCGCCTCCGCCGGTCCGCGCGGGCTGGGGTCGGCGCGCATGAAGTCGATCAGCGCCCGCAGCTTGGGCGGCACGCGGCGGCGATCGGGATAGTAGAGCGTCAGGGGCGACATGGTTGGGCTCCAGTCGGCAAGCAGCCTGACGAGGCGACCGTCGTCGATGAAGCGCTCAATATAGCCGTTGATCATGTAGGTGATGCCGAGCCCATCTATCGCGGCCTGCACCATGGCGGCGAAATCATTGAGGATAAGACGGCCGGGCACCGCGATCTCGAACAGTTCGCCTTCGCGCACGAACTCCCAGCGTTCGACCTCCCCGCGCCCGTTGCGCAGGCGGATGCAGTCGTGCCCGGCCAGTTCATCGGGACAGCGCGGGATGCCGCGACGCCCGAGATAGTCAGGGGCCGCGACGATATGCGCGGCGATCGGCGGGCCGACCTTCACCGCGACCATGTCGCGCTCCACGGTGTCGCCGAAACGTATTCCGGCATCGAAGCCGCCGGCGACGATATCGACCAACTGGTTGTTGATCGAAACCTCTAGCTCGATCGCGGGATGGGCCGCCATGAACCGGCGCAGTATCGGCTGGAGCAGGATCATATAGGCGGAACGGGCGACTGTGATCCGCAGCAGCCCGCTCGGCTCGTCTGCGCCCCGGCCTAGCTCTTCGGTGGCCATCGATATCTCGCCCACGGCCGGCCGAATGCGCGCGAGATATTGTGCGCCGGCCTCCGTCAGGTGGACGCTGCGCGTCGTGCGGTTGAACAGCGGCGCGCCCAGACGCGCCTCAAGCGCCCGGATCGCCTGGCTGACCGCCGAAGCGGACACGCCGAGCCGCATTGCAGCGGCCGTAAAGCCGCCTTCCTCCGCAACGGAAATGAAGGCGGCAAGCCCGTCAAACTGATCCTGACGCATCGTCGCCTTTCTATGCCGCGCCCATAAGGCGGTAGCCGACGCCAAGCTCGTTGACGATCAGGGCAGGGCGCGCCGGATCCTCTTCCAGCTTCTGGCGGATATTGCGGATCACCACGCGCAGATATTCGATATGCCGATCATAATCATTGGCCCAGACCGATTTCAGAAGCTGCTGGTGGGTAATCGCGCGGCCGGGAAAGCGCGCCAGTTCGGCAAGAACGCCATATTCCTTGGGCGTGAGATGCACTGCCGCGCCGCTCCTGCTGATTCGCCGGTCGATCAAATCGATCACGACATTGCCGACCTCGATACGCGAACGGCCGCCCCCGGCCGTGACGCGCTGGCGCAAGGCGACGCGGATACGGGCGATCAGTTCCTCAGTGTCGAAAGGCTTGGTTACATAATCGGCAGCGCCAAGATCGAGCGCCGCGACCTTCTCCTCGGTCGACTCGCGCGCCGAGACGACAATCACCGGAGCGCCCGACCTGCGCGCAATCACGGGCAATAATTCCATGCCGTCGCGGTCGTGCAGCCCCAGATCGAGAAGCACGAGATCGATGCTTTCATCGATCTGCTCGGTCGCCTGGCGCGCGGTCGCGGCCTCGGCGACGGCATAGCCCGCGCGACCGAGAGCGCCGCTCAGCAGGCGGCGAATATGCGGTTCGTCATCGACGATCAGGATCGTGGCGGAGTTGGTCACGGCGGTGATCCGGCGGGAAGGGCGAATGAGACGCTATATAGGAGGGAGTCGCATTTTCGACCATG
>QFNN01000158.1 GCA_003240855.1 Sphingomonas sanxanigenens | reverse complement strand
GCAGGTTCGGCTTAGACACCCAGTTCCTAATTCAGATCAGAGGCTTATGCCACTCCCGCCAACCCTCTCGGCCCAACGCGGTGAATAAGCCGGGCTAGCGCCATGGATCAGCGCCCTGCGTCCGCCACTGTGGCACTGGACATCATGCGCGATTGGGATTGGCGGCGCTGCGACCCGGACGGAGTACCGTTTCATCCGGGAAAGGATCTGAATTGGGTAGCAAACCGCTTGGCTATGGAAGGTGTCCGACGACCTCAGGACGTGATCTTGACCCTACTTTGCCAAGGGGCGTTGATCGCGCGTGGTGACTACCGCTGGCGCAAGTATCAAGACTTCGAGCACTTCCAAAACGAAGTCCATTGCGATCCAATCAAGTCCCGGCATTGGCAGCAACTCGCCGATTCGATTCAAGAAGGGAAGCGCGGGTCCGGTTGGGGCAGCACTGGCGAAACGACGCTGCAACTTTCTGAATTAGGAATGACGGACTGTCCGTCGCACGAGTGGGAATATGGCTCTTGTCGGTTCAGCTACGCCGTAGTCACAGACAAGCTTGCCCCTTGGGACGATGACTACATGGAAGAATGGTTTTCCGCGTGGGACATCGACGTTTGGCCGAACGATCTGGAACCCACGATCTGGGATGATAGGCCTGAGCCGGAAACGGCCCCGCCCACGCCCAACACAAACAAAGGTGGGAGGCCACCCGCTGCCGATTGGGAATTGGCGGCTTTGGAAATCGCGGGGCGCTACTATCGCGGCGACTTCAAACCGCAGACCATTGCCGACGTTGGCCGCGAGCTTGCCCTATGGCTTGGCAAACAGGATTTGCACCCGTCTGATTCCGTTGTCCGCATCCACGCGAAGCGTATTTTCGATGCCTTTCAGGCATGGGAACAAGGCTAACAAAAACCCGGTTTCAGGCGGTTTTTGCAGGTAATCGACGGACCAGCCACCAGCAACCGGCGCAGGATTGCCCCGTTCGTAACTGAACGGAGACTTTCCCGTGAATATCGCAAAAGCTGACTCTGAACCGCTCGCTTATAGTGTTGCCGACGCCTGCCGGGTCACATCCATTGGGCGAACCCGCCTCTATGCGCTCATCGCCGAAGGGCGGCTTGAGGTGCGCAAGATCGGCAGGCGCACCCTCATCCCGGCGGCATCGCTGCGCGCGCTGATCGAAGGGCAGGCCTGATCGCCATGCCCTATCACCGGGCCAATCCGCGACGGGTCAAGCTGCATCGCGTCTACAGCGCGGCAGAACTGGCCGACTGCCTTGGCGTCCACAAGAACACCGTGCGGCATTGGCAGGCCAATGGGCTGCAACCCGTCAGCAAGCGCCGCCCAACACTGTTTGATGGGGCGACCGTCCGCGCCTTCCTCGCCAAGCGCAACGCCAGCCGCAAGCGGCCCTGTCCGCCGGGCACGCTCTATTGCTTCAAGTGCCGCGAGCCGCGCGCGCCCGCCATGGGGATGGTCGAAGCCGTCCGCCAGAACGCCACCACGGGCAACCTGAGCGCCATTTGCGAGGTCTGCGGCACCGTGATGCACCGTCGCGCCCGGTTGGCCGCAATCGCCGCGATCATGCCCGATCTGGACGTCCAAATCAGGGAGGCACGCCCACGCATATGTGAGCGTACCGAACCTTCCCTGAATTGTGACAATCGAAAGGACTGACCGACCATGGCAAAACACAATGCCGCGAACGCCCGGATCAAGCGCGAATACTTCATCTATCTGAAGGAGGCGCAGCGCCGGGATGAAGGATCGATCGATGCCGTGGCCAAGGCGCTGGCGCGCTTCGAGGAGGCAAACGGGTACAAGGATTTCAAGACCTTTCACCGGGCGCAGGCCGTGGCTTTCAAGCACAAGCTGGATAAGCAGCCAGCGGTCCGCACCGGCAAGCCTTTGAGCCGGGCGACGGTCAATTCCACCTTGACCGCGTTGCGCGCCTTCTTTGTCTGGCTGGCCGACCGGCCCGGCTACAAGAGCCGCCTGACCTACGCCGATGCTGACTATTTCAACCTGGCCGAGAAGGACGTGCGGATCGCCAAGGCGGCGCGACCCAAGGCATTCCCTTCGCTGGAGCAAGTCCACCACGTCATCGCCACCATGCCCACTGGCACGGCCATTGAAATGCGCAACCGCGCGTTGGTGGCCTTTGCTCTGCTGACAGGCGCGCGGGACGGGGCGCTGGCGTCGTTCCGGCTCAAGCACGTCGATTTGGTGCAGGGCCGCGTCGATCAGGACGCGCGCGACGTGAAAACCAAGGCCAGCAAGACCTTTGCGACGTGGTTTTTCCCGGTTGGTGGTGAAGCTCTGCCGATTGTGCAGGACTGGTGCCACTGCCTGCGCGCCACCCTGCTGTGGGGCGATGACGATCCGCTGTTCCCGCCTACGCAAATCGGGCTTGGCGAGGATGGCGGGTTCGTGCCGGTCGGTCTGCGCCGGGGCGAGTGCTGGCAGGGGGCAGGGGCAATCAGGGAGATATTCCGCAACGCCTTCGCGGCGGCTGGCCTACCTTATTTCAACCCGCATTCGCTGCGCGATACGCTGGTGCAACTCGGCGAACAGGTCTGCACCACGCCGGAGCAATTCAAGGCGTGGTCGCAGAATCTGGGGCACGAACGAGTGATGACGACACTTACCAGCTACGGCACCGTTTCCCCACACCGGCAGGCGGAATTGATCCGGAACATGGGGGCGGCGAAAGTCGCGACGGGCAGGCTAGCGGCGACGGTCGATCCAGCCTTGGTCGCGCAAGTGCTGGCGGCGATGCAGAGTTTGCCGGGTAAAGGAATGACTTGAGTTCAAGTCGCGCCTGTAGACATACCTCGACCAACCAAAGCGCTGAAAACAGAGATATTTCCAGCACATTTCATTGAATATGACGGGCTAGCAGGCAGACACATCATTTTGACTGAGAAGCTGCCACTGCTGGAAAGGCGCAGATTTCCAAGCTTTTCGCGCGCGATTTGTCGCGTACGGTGTGTAGTCCTATACCCGCTATTCCGGACCAGTTACCGCCCCAGAATTAGACCGCCGGGCCTTCATTGCGTTACCGGCTGGCATTGACCCCGTGGCTGGTTTGACCGGCCACGGGTCCATCCCGCCATCGCGATTTAGTCGCTGATAGCGCGATGCCGCCCCAAAAGTGTGGGGCAAAATGTGGGGCGCGATCTCGGAGCGGAAAAATTAGTTTTGATAAACAATGTACTAAGTCTGTAGTTCGATACAAGCCCTGCCACCACCTTCATGCAAGGAAGCGCCCGCACAAGTCGGGCGCTCTCCCGGGTCAGCCGATCAGAATCGTTCGCCGACCATTTCCTCGCTCTTCGCCCACAGCGCCTTGGCGCGCTCCGGATCGACGGCATAGCTGCGCACGCCCGGGCGTGCGGCCTCGCCGATGCCCTCGTCTCCGCCTTCGCTGATCTCGGCGACGTGGCAATCCTCGCAATAATGGCCGCCGACCGCGTCGGCATCGGCGACGACGCCAGCCCAGACCGACGTCGCCGCGCCCTGCGGGATCGTCTTGAACTGGAATTGGGGGGCGCCGGCGGGACGGCCGCGATCGAGCGATTCGACCAGCGCTTCCATCGCACCCGGGGCCATGTGGCGGCCCAGCTCGGTCTGTATGCCGCCCGGATGCACGGCGGTCGCGCGGATGCCGTTCGCTCTGTGCCGCCGGTCGAACTCGACGGCGAACAGGATGTTCGCGGTCTTGGAGCGGCCATAGGCGACGAACTCGACATAGGGCGTATGCTCGAAACCCGGATCATCGAGATCGACGTCGGCGAAGCGGTGCCCAGCCGAAGCGAGGTTCACCAGCCGCGATCCGGGCGCGAACAGCGACGCGATGCGGTTGACGAGGACGAAGTGGCCGAGATGATTCGTGCCGAACTGCGTCTCGAACCCATCGGCCGTGTGCCCGAAAGGCGTGGCCATCACGCCGGCATTGGCGATCACGAGATCGAAGGGCTTGCCCGCTGCGACCAGCGAATCGGCGGCGGCGCGAACGCTGGCGAGCGAAGCGAGGTCGAGCTCGACCAGCTCCAGTCCGCCGCCATTTGCCGCCTGCGCGCGCACTTCAGCGGTGGCGCGCTCGGCCTTGGCGAGATCGCGGGCGGCGCCCACCACCTGCGCGCCGTGCGCCGCGAGCGCGCGCGCCGTCTCCACGCCCAGCCCCGCGGACACGCCCGTGACCAGGACGCGCTTGCCCGAAAGATCGACCCCGGAGAGCACGTCGTCAGTGGTCGAGGTCGCGCCGAAACTGGTCTGAATGTTAGTCGTCGTCATTTAAGCCTCCTTGCAGCGGGGCGGAGATAGGGCGGGCGGGCGCACACCCGTCGCCCGATGCTGCCTCAGGATTGCCCGATCCTGCCAAAAGCGGACGCCCCGGGGTTGCGATTGCGGCGCATGGGGCCGATCTTCCCGCCATGCACGAACAGATGGACGCATTGCGCGCGCTCGCGCTCAAACATGCCTCGCCGGACTGGCTGACCGCCTATCCGCGGCTCGCCATCCATGTCGGCGAGATCTGCACCGGCCCGTTGCAGGGCATGTATGAACCGATGGTCTGCTTTGTGCTCCAGGGGACGAAGCGCGTCACCGTCGGCGACATCAGTCTCGAATATGGCTGCGAAACATATCTGATGGCCACGGTCGATGTGCCCGCCACCGGGCAGATCATCCGGGCCAGCCCCGAAAAGCCCTATATCTCGATCGCGATGCGCCTCGATCCGGCGACGATCGCCGCCCTGCTTCTCGACGCCGATCTCGTGCCAGGCGACGCCAATGGCCGCGGCTTCGCCGTCAACGCCATTAACGACGACCTTCTCGATCCCGTCCACCGCCTGCTCCGCCTGCTCGATACGCCCGCCGATGCGCGTGTGATGGCGCCAATGATCGAGCGCGAGATCATCTTCCGCCTGCTGCAGGGGCCGCAAGGAGCGATGCTGCGCCAGATCGCGCGCTCGGACAG
>QFNN01000157.1 GCA_003240855.1 Sphingomonas sanxanigenens | reverse complement strand
GTGCCGTCGCGCGAGAAGAAGAATTGCTGCTCGACCCGATAATCCTCGGGATTGAAGCTGACGCGCGGCGCGGCCCAGACGGTCGCCTTCCCCTTGTCGGCGTCGTAGCGATAGATGGTGCTCGGCCGCGCGAAGCTGGTGAAGGCGAAGAAGGTCTCGCTGCTCCCCGGCTCGCCCCGGAAGCCTGCGGCGCTGCCGATGCCCGGCAGATCGACCTTCCCCATCTTTCGGCCGTCCAGCCCGTAGCGGCGGACCTCGCTGCGCGCATCGACCAGATAGTCGAGCATCAGCGTGTCGCCGACCAGCGCCGCGCCGTCGAGCGTCGCCAGATCCTCCTCCACGATCACCTTCGCCTTGGGGTCGGGCTGCGAAACGTCGATCGTGACGATGCGCAGGCGCGGCGCTCCGGCATTGGTGGCGAAATAGAAAATCGCGCCCCGGTTGCCGATATAGGACCAGTTGTTGACGAGGCCGGGGATCAGCGTGCGCGGCTTCGCCTGCGCGTCCTTCAGGTCGACGAGCGTCACCTCGTAACGATCGTCGGTCCCTTCGGACGAGGTGACGACCAGCCAGCGCCCATCGTCGGAAACGCGCGCGCCATGGTTCAGCTTCGGCCGGTCGGGGGTTGCGTAGATCAGGCGATCATCGGCCTGCGGCGTGCCGAGGCGGTGATAATAGACCGCCTGATTCTCGTTGACCGCCTGGAACTTCGCCCCGTCCGCAGGCGTCGGGAAGCGCGAATAATAGAAGCCCGATCCGTCGTCGGCCCAGTCCAGACCGGAAAACTTCACCCAGTCGACATGATCGGGAAGAAGCTGCCCGGTCACGACATCGAGCACATGGATCGTCCGCCAGTCGCTGCCGCCTTCCTGCACCGCATAAGCGACATGCGCGCCGTCGTCCGACGGCTGCCAGTCGGCAAGCGCATTGGCGCCGTCCTTCGCCCAGCCATTGGGGTCGATCAGCAGCCGTTCGGGGCCGTCGAGGCTTTCGCGCACGTAAAGCGGCGACTGGTTCTGCAAGCCGCTGTTATGCGTGTAGAAATAACGGCTGCCCTTGCGCACAGGCAGGCCGTAACGCTCATAGTCGAAAAGCTCGATCATCCGCCGGCGGAACAGGTCGCGCCCCGGCAGCGTCGCCAGATAGGCGTCGGTTACGCGGTTCTCCGCCGTCACCCAGTCGCGCACGCGCGCATCGCGCCGCACGTCATTTTCCAGCCAGCGATAGGGGTCCGAAACCACGATGCCGAACTGGGTGTCGACGACCCCGTCCCGCTCGGTGTCGGGATAGGTCAGCTTTGCGGCGGCGGAGGCGGGCGTCTGTGCGTCGGCTGGGGTCATGGCGCTGGCGAGAAGAAGGCTGAGTAGAAACGCACGACGCATCAACGGCTCCGAACATGGAAAGAGGCCGCGACCCTAGCAGCCGCGACCTCTTTCTCAAGCCATCGATGTTGCCGCGCGCTAAGCCCGGCCTCGCGGGATCAGCTTACGCCGCGTCCGCGAAATCGTCCTCGGCCTGCACCGGGCCCGAATCTTGGCCCTTGGCGCTCACGTCGCGATCGACGAATTCGATGATCGCGATCGGGGCGGCGTCCGAAGCACGGATGCCGGCCTTGATGATGCGGGTGTAGCCGCCGTTGCGATCGGCGTAGCGCGCCGCCAGCACGTCGAACAGCTTCACCAACTGCGCGTCGTCGAGCAGGCGGGCATGCGCCAGACGACGGTTGGAAAGGCCGCCCTTCTTCGCGAGCGTCACCAGCTTTTCGACATAGGGGCGAAGCTCCTTCGCCTTGGCCGTGGTCGTGGTGATCTGCTCATGCTTGATGAGGGCCGCCGCCATGTTGCGGAACAGGGCCGCGCGATGCGAGGCCGTGCGCTGAAGTTTCCGTCCACCGACGCGATGACGCATATTCTTTACTCCGTTCGTTCGAGGGCCGTGTCAGGCACCCTGGACCAGGTGAGGACGGTGAGCTCACCCCAATATTGCCGCCGCGCCTTTTGATGGGCGCCTCGTAAACTATTCCGTCGCGGCCAGGCCGCGCCGTCGGTCGGGCAATGCCCGCCGGCCGGAACCTGGCGGTCAACCCGGGATTAGCTGCTCGCCAATCCCGGACGCCGGGTTCAGCCCATGATATCCTGCGCGAGCTTCTTGGCCATGTCCTCGATATTCTCGGGCGGCCAGCCCGGGATTTCCATACCGAGGCGCAGCCCCATCGACGAGAGCACTTCCTTGATCTCGTTGAGCGACTTGCGGCCGAAGTTCGGCGTGCGCAGCATCTCGGCCTCGGTTTTCTGAACCAGATCGCCGATGTAGATGATGTTGTCGTTCTTGAGGCAGTTGGCCGAACGCACCGACAGTTCCAGCTCGTCGACCTTCTTGAGAAGGTAGCGGTTGAGCTGGTTCGAGTCGCCCGCGCTTTCGGTCGCGACCGGCGCGGCATGGCCGCCCACCGGCGCGGCGGCGGCCGGCAGGCCGTCGTCGAAGTGGACGAAGAGCTGGAGCTGGTCCTGCAGGATGCGCCCGGCATAGGCGACCGCATCTTCCGGCGTGACCGTGCCGTCGGTCTCAACCGTCAGCGTCAGCTTGTCATAGTCGAGCTCCTGCCCGACGCGGGTGTTCTCGACCTTGTAGGCGACCTGACGCACCGGCGAATAAAGCGCATCGACCGGGATCAGGCCGATCGGCGCGTCCGCCGGACGGTTGGCGGTGGCGGGCACATAGCCCTTACCGATGTCGGCCGTCAGCTCCATGTTGAGCGTCGCGCCGTCGTCGAGATGGCAGATCACCAGTTCCGGGTTCATCACTTCGATGTCGCCCGAAACCGCGATGTCGCCGGCGGTTACCGCGCCGGGGCCGGTGGCCGAGAGCTGGAGGCGCTTCGGCCCCTCGCCCTGCATCTTGAGCGCAACGCGCTTCACATTGAGCACGATGTCCGTCACATCCTCGCGGACGCCCGCGAGCGACGAGAACTCGTGCAGCACATTCTCGATCTTGATCGAGGTGACGGCGGCGCCCTGGAGCGACGAGAGGAGCACGCGGCGCAGCGCATTGCCGAGCGTCAGGCCGAAGCCGCGCTCAAGCGGCTCGGCGATGAAGGTCGCCTTGCGCTTGCCATCGCCGCTCGGCTTCTTCTCGAGGCCGTTCGGCTTCTTCAGTTCCTGCCAGTTCTTGGAATTAACAGCCACGGTATTCCCCTCGGGCAGTTGGGCGGGGGCGCGTCCGCCCCGGCCGGAAACATGGGAGGCGGCCTCCGAAGAAGCCGCCGGCGGCCGCGTGATCAGACGCGACGACGCTTCGACGGACGCACGCCATTGTGCGGGATCGGCGTCACGTCGCGGATCGAGGTGATCTGGAAACCGACCGCCTGCAGCGCGCGGAGCGCCGACTCGCGGCCCGAACCGGGGCCCTTGACCTCGACCTCGAGCGTCCGGACGCCGTGGTCGGCAGCCTTCTTGCCGGCATCCTCGGCCGCAACCTGCGCGGCGTAGGGGGTCGACTTGCGGCTGCCCTTGAAGCCCATCATGCCTGCCGAGGACCAGCTAATCGCATTGCCCTGGGCGTCGGTGATGGTGATCATGGTGTTGTTGAAGCTGGCGTTCACATGGGCGACGCCGGCGGTGATGTTCTTGCGTTCGCGACGGCGAAGACGCTGGGGTTCACGTGCCATATCTGCTGATCCTACCTGAGTTACGGACCGGGAGCCGGGCGAGCCGGCTCAACCAGCCAGCTTACTTCTTCTTGCCGGCGATCGGCTTGGCCTTGCCCTTGCGGGTGCGCGCATTGGTATGCGTGCGCTGGCCGCGAACCGGAAGGCCCTTGCGATGACGCAGGCCGCGATAGCAGGCGAGATCCATCAGGCGCTTGATGTTCACCGCAGTCTGGCGACGCAGGTCGCCTTCGACGGTGTAGTCGGCGTCGATCGCCTCGCGGATACGCAGCACTTCCTGATCGGAAAGATCCTGAACGCGGCGCTCATGCGTGATACCGAGCTTGTCGGCGATCTCCAGAGCCTTCGCGCGGCCGATGCCGTGGATGTAGGTCAGCGCGATGATAACGCGCTTGTTGGTGGGGATGTTGACCCCCGCGATACGTGCCATCTAAGTCTTTCTCCTGCTCCACGGGCCGCTTGGCAGGCTGCCCATCTCATAGCGTCAGTTCTGAAACACACGCACCCGGCGCGCGCACAGAATCGCCGCCGGGATGTATCGGGGTTTCAGAGTGGGGGCGATCTAGGTGCGCGAATCGAGTCTGTCAAGCGGCGCGCGCCGTCGGCGGGATCGTTCTGAAGGATATGCCACGAAAGAAAGCGGCGACGCCCGGGTCGAAGCGCCGCCGCCAAGTCCGACATAGGGAATTGTCATGCGCGGCCAGCTTTGTCGGCCGTGGGGACCGGATAAGGCCCGGAGCCTGCCGAATGCGTGGGCGGCGCGTGAACTCGCGTTCATAATGCCCCGCGGACGCGCGGACGCGCCGGCCGTTTTCAAGCGCCCTGCCCAGCCGCTGACCGCCAGCGACTGAGCGCTGCGCGACGGCCGGCTGCATCCACCTGCGGATCCAGCCCGAAGGCCGCCGCCTCCCCTGACGGCGTCAGCGCGCGGGGAGACCTGCCTCGATCAACGCCATGCGGGAAATGGTCGACGCCGGGTGCTTCCTTCGTCGCCCGCGCCGGTTGCCCGGCGGCGCGGCGACCAAGGAAAGCGCCGGAAAGCACGCCCTCCGCCCGGCGGCGGGCGTCAGGCGTCAGCCGCCGATCTTGGGTCCGTCGAGGATGCCCGCGATCGCGGTCGCGACATGCTCGATATCGGCCATGCCGTCGACATGGCTGACCAGCCCGCGCGCTTCGTAGATCGGCAGGATCGGCGCGGTCTTGGCGCGATATTCGGCCAGGCGCGTCCGCACCGTCTCGGCATTGTCGTCGGGACGGCGCTTGAACTCGGTCGAGCCGCACACGTCGCAGACGCCGGCAAGCTTCGGCTGCTTATATTTGTCGTGATAGCCCTCGCCGCACTTGGCGCAGGTGTAGCGGCCCTCGACCCGATCGATCAGCGCCGCTTCATCGACGACCAG
>QFNN01000156.1 GCA_003240855.1 Sphingomonas sanxanigenens | reverse complement strand
GACGGCGGAGGCTGTGTACGGCGCCAGGGCGCCTGGCATCTATGCGCAGATCGACAGCATAGAGGATGCGCGCAACCATGTCCGCCGGCTGAAGCAGGAAGGCGGATACAGCATCAAGAATTACAACCAGCCGCGCCGTGACCAGCGCCAGCAGATCCTCGCCGCCGCGCGCGAGGAGAATATGATGGTGGTCGCCGAGGGCGGCTCGCTGTTCAACCTCGACATCACGCACATCGTCGACGGCAACACCAAGCTGGAGCATAATTTCCCGCAGAGCGTGCTCTACAAGGATGTCGTCGAGCTCTTCTCGCAGAGCAAGGTCGCCTATACGCCGACGCTGGTCGTCACCTTCGGCGGGCTGGCCGGCGATCCCTACTGGCGCGCGCATACCGATGTCTGGAAGCATCCGTTGCTGACGAAGCATGAGCCGCCCTCGATCCTCGATCCGGGCAGCGTGCGCCGCGTGATCGCGCCCGAGGAGGATTATGTCGATCAGGTCAGCGCACGGGAATCGCACAAGCTGGCGCTGGCCGGCGTTCCCGTGTCGATCGGCGCGCATGGTCAGGAAGCCGGCATCGGATCGCACTGGGAACTGTGGTCCTTCGTGCGCGGCGGCATGACGCCGATCGAGGCGCTCCGCGCCGGCACGATCGAATCGGCGATCTCGCTTGGCTATGACAAGGATGTCGGCTCGCTCGAACCCGGCAAGCTTGCCGATCTCGTCGTCCTCGACGCCGATCCCACGGTCGATATCCACAACTCGGACAAGATCAGCCGGGTGATGCTCGGCGGCCGTCTCTACGACAGCGCGACGATGAACGAGGTCGATACCGGCACGTGGAAGCGCAAGCCCTATTGGTGGGAGCTTGGCGCGGCGGGCGGCGCGGCGCCGGTCGCCAGGCCGGTCTCGCGCGACGTTGACTGACGATCCGTCCGAAGCCCCGCGCTTGCGATATGCGGGCGTGGGGCTTTAGACACTTGACCCGATGGCGGGTGCGGCTTCCTCGGTAGAATTGATCGTCGGCATTGTGCTGGCGCTGTGGCTGATCGGCGCGGGCTGGATGCTGCTCGCGGGCCTGCGTCTGCGGCGTGCGGGGCATGAGGCGTCGCGCCGTGCGGACCGGCTGGCGCAGCTTGTCGATTCCGCGCCCGCGCTGCCTCTCGTCGTGCGCGCCGATGGGCGGATCGAGGCGCCCGAGCGGCTGGGCGACTGGCTCGGGCTTGCGCGCTTGCCCAATTTCCTCAGCGACCTGTCATCGACGAATGGCGGCCTCAACGTCGAGGATGCCGCCGCGCTGGCGCGCGACGTCGGCGCGACGCAGAAGTCCGGTAAGCCCTTCACGCGCGGCGTCCGCGCGCAGAAATCGGCGCGCACCCTGTTGCTGCGCGGCGCGCCTGCGCCCGCAGGACTCGGCGCGGCTGGGTCGGTCATCATCTGGTTCTTCGACGCGACCGAAAGCCAGGCCGAGATCGGCCGGCTGGGCGAGGAAGCCAAGCGCCTCTCGCGCGCGTTCGAGGCGCTTTCCGGGCTGATCGAGGCTTCCCCCGTGCCGATGTGGCACCGCGCGCCCGATCTGCGCCTGACGCTGGTCAATAGCGCCTATGTGAAGGCGGTGGAGGCGAACGACGCCGATGAAGTCGTCGCGCGCGGGCTCGAACTGGTCGAGATGACGGGCGGCCGCAGTCCGCTCGCCATGGCGGCGGCGGCGCGCGATGCGGGCGAGCCTGTGACGCGCATGGTCCCCGCCACGATCGGCGGCGAGCGGCGGATGCTCAAGGTCGTCGACGTGCCGCTTGGCGATGCCGGCGTCGCGGGCTTCGCGATCGACGTCGACGAACTGGAACAGGCGCGCGTCGCCTTCCGCCGCTTCGCCGAGGCGCAGCGCGAGACGCTCGATCGCCTCTCGGCCGGCGTCGCCCAGTTCGGCCCCGACCGCAACCTCATCTTCTCCAATCAGCCCTTCCAGCGCCTGTTCGGCCTGAAGGCCGATTGGCTTGCCGAACGCCCCGAGTTCGATCGCCTGCTCGATCGGATGCGCGAGGCCGGGCGCCTGCCCGAGGCGCGCGACTATCGCGCCTGGCGCGAGGAACGGCGCGGCTGGTTCACCGATGCGAACGGGCAGGAGGAAAATTGGCTGCTCGCCGGCGGCGTTCATCTCCGCGTCGTCGCGCAGCCGCTGCCTGACGGCGGCCTGCTCGTCATCTTCGAGGACCGCACCGAGCAGGTCGCGCTGTCGAGCGCGCGCGACACGCTGCTCCAGGTCCGCACCGCGACTTTCGACAATCTGTTCGAGGCGATCGGCGTGTTCGCCGCCGACGGCAAGCTCCACATCTGGAACAACAAGTTCCGCGAGGTCTGGGATTTCGACGAAGCGCTGCTCAATGCGCATCCGCGCGTCGATCAGCTTGCCGAGGCGGCGGCGCGCAAGCTCACCAACCCGGCGCGCGGCGGGATGATCCGCGAACTCGTCCGCGTGGCGACGGTCGAGCGCAAGCAGCGCAGCGGCCGCGTCGCGCTCAAGGACGGGCGGCATTTCGAGTTCGCGGCGGTGCCGCTGCCCGATGGCAATGCGCTGTTCACGATGCTCGACATCAGCGACAGCCGGCGCATCGAAAGCGCGCTGCGCGATCGCAACGAAGCGCTTGAGGCCGCAGACCGCGTCAAAACCGCCTTCGTCGCCAATATGAGCTATGAGCTGCGCACGCCGCTCACCTCGATCGGCGGTTTCGCCGAGATGCTGGCGGGCGGTTATGCCGGCAAGCTTGAGCCGACGGCAAAGGAGTATGTCGGCGCGATCCTCGAATCGGTCGCACGCCTCGGCGCGCTGATCGACGACGTGCTCGATCTGACCCAGAGCGAGGTGAGCGGGCTTCCGCTGGAGCGCAAGGCCGTCGATCTCGCCAAACTCGCCGCCGACGCCGCAGCCGGGGTCGCATCGCTTGTCGGCGAGAAACGCATCGACTTCGATGTCCAGATCGCCCCCTCGGTCGGCAGCGTGCAGGGCGATGCGCGCCGCCTGCGGCAGGTGCTCGATCATCTCCTCCGCAACGCAATCGCCTACACGCCGGTAGAGGGGCGCGTGCTCCTTTTCGCCGATGGCGGGGAGGGCGCGGCGCGGATCGTCGTATCGGACAATGGACCCGGCATGGACGCCAAGGCGCAGGCGCGCGCCTTCGATCGTTTCTCGCGCGCTGACGGCGATCGCGACGACTCCCCGTCGCTGGGGCTGGGCCTCCCGCTCGCGCGCCAGTTCGTCGAGGCGCATGGCGGCGCGCTCAGCCTGCTGTCCGAACCGGGGCAGGGGACGGCGGTTTCCGTCGATCTGCCGCGATGATCCTCGCCGGCGAAGCCGATGCGCGCGCACTCGGTCATCGGATCGCGGCTCTGCTCCGCATCGGCGACGTCATTGCGCTCAAGGGCGATCTGGGCGCGGGCAAGACCACGCTGGCGCGCGGCGTCCTCGCCGGGCTGGGGCTGGCTGGCGAAGCGCCCAGCCCCACCTTCGCGATCGTCCAGCCTTATGATCCGCCGCTGGTGCGCCTGCCCGTCCTCCATGCCGATCTCTACCGGATCGAGGATCCCGACGAGCTTTACGAACTGGGGCTGGACGAAGCGCGGACCGACAGTGCGCTGCTGATCGAATGGCCCGAGCGGATGGGCGATCAGCTCTGGCCGGACGCGCTCGTCCTGACGCTCGAACCCGACGCATCGGGCGGCCGGCGCTTGACAGCGGCGGTGCCGGCGGCTTGGGGGGACCGATGGCCGCCCAGATGATTCCTCCAGCCGCCGCGGCCGATTTCCTCGCCGCCGCCGGCTGGCCAGACGCCCGTATCCTTCCGCTTGCCGGGGACGCGAGTTTCCGCCGCTATTTCCGCATCGTCGACGGCGATCGGCGCGCCGTGCTGATGGACGCCCCGCCGCCGCACGAGGATCCCCGGCCGTTCCTCAAGATCGCGAAGCATCTCGACGAGATCGGCTTTTCCGCGCCGCGGACGCTTGCCGCCGATCTCGCCAACGGCCTGGTGCTGATCGAGGATTTCGGCGACGCCCGGATGCGCGAAACCGTCGACGAGACGCCCGCGCGCGAGCGTGACATCTACGTCGCCGCCGTCGACCTGCTCGTGGCGCTCCACCGCCACCACGCCGCCGATCTGCCGCCCTATGGCCGTTCCGAATATCTGCGCGAGGCGAATCTGCTGACCGAATGGTTCGCCCCCGCCGCCGGGCTCGATGTCGATGCCGCCGGCTATGAAGCGGCCTGGGACGATGTGCTGGCGCCGCTCTATCCCGAAAGCGCGCGGAGCGTGACGGTGCTGCGCGATTATCATGCCGAGAACATCATGCTGATTCCGGGGCGCGAAGGATCGGCGGCGCTCGGTCTGCTCGATTTTCAGGACGCGCTCGCCGGCCACCCGGCCTATGATCTCGTCTCGCTGCTCCAGGATGCGCGACGCGACGTGCCGGAGGCGATCGAGGCGGAAATGCTCGCCCGCTATATCGGGCAGGCCCAGCCCGCCGGCGATTTCGAGGCCGCCTATGCGCTGCTCGGCGCACAGCGCAACGCCAAGATCGTGGGAATCTTCACCCGCCTCTGGAAGCGTGACGGCAAGCAGCGTTACCTGTCTTTCCTGCCGCGCGTCTGGGCCTATCTGGAGCGCGATCTGGCGCATCCCGCGCTCGCGCCGGTCAAGGCCTGGTTCGACGCCAACATCCCCGCCGACAAGCGCGCGGACGCCCGCCTGATATGAACGGAATCCGCAAGCCGCTTGAAATCCGGCTCGATACCGCCTGTCCGCCGCTCAACGTCGCGATGGTGATGGCGGCGGGGCTGGGCAAGCGGATGCGCCCGCTCACCGCGACGCGGCCCAAGCCGATGGTCGAGGTCGCGGGCAAGCCGCTTATCGATCATGCGCTCGATCGGCTGCGCGCGGCGGGCGTCAGGCGCGCGGTAGTCAATGTCCATTATCTCGCAGACGCGCTCGAGGCGCATCTGCGCAAGCGCAGCGACGGGCTGCAGATCGACATTTCCGACGAGCGCGCGGCGCTGCTCGAAACCGGCGGCGGGCTCAGGAAGGCGCTGCCGCTGCTCGATGAGGATCCCATCCTCGTCGTCAACAGCGACAATCTGTGGGTCGACGGCCCCGGCGACAC
>QFNN01000014.1 GCA_003240855.1 Sphingomonas sanxanigenens | reverse complement strand
CAAGTACAAGCTCGATCGCCGCATGGGCGAGAACATCTGGGGCCGCCCGAAGTCCCCGGTGAACAAGCGTGAATATGGCCCCGGCCAGCACGGCCAGCGTCGCAAGGGCAAGGTTTCGGACTTCGGTCTGCAGCTCCGCGCCAAGCAGAAGCTGAAGGGCTATTATGGCGACGTGACCGAGAAGCAGTTCAAGAAGGCCTATGTCGAGGCGAGCCGCATGAAGGGCGACACCTCGCAGAACCTGATCGGCCTGCTCGAGCGCCGCCTCGACGCGATCGTCTATCGCGCCAAGTTCGCGCCGACGATCTTCGCCGCGCGCCAGTTGGTCAGCCACGGCCACATCTACGTCAACGGTGTGAAGTGCAACATCGCGTCGCGTCTGGTGAAGCCGGGCGACGAAGTGACGCTGGGCAAGAAGGCGCAGGAAATGGCGCTGGTGCTCGAGGCGCAGAGCCTCGCCGAGCGCGACATCCCCGACTATGTCGCCCCCGATGGCGCCGCCAAGATCACCTTCACCCGCGTGCCGACGCTGGATGAAGTGCCTTACCCGGTGAAGATGGAACCGAATCTGGTCGTCGAGTTCTACTCGCGCTGATCCGGCGGGACCTGCGAAACATGGAAGGGCGGCCAGCGATGGCCGCCCTTTTTCGTTTATTTGACGCCCATCTGTTCGCGCAGGAAAGCGTCGCTGCGCCTCAGCATATCGGCGCGGGCGACGTTGGATTCGAGTGAGTGGGCAAGCCCCGGATATTCGACATAGAGATAGTTTTTGCCCGCCCCCTTGAGCTTCCCCGCCATGAGACGCGAATGTTCGATATGGACATTCTGGTCCATGTCGCCGTGGAAGAGCATGACCGGCGCGGTGATCGCCGAGACATTCTGCGCCGGTGAGCCCGCCCTCGCATTGCCATTGGCGTACAGGAAGTTCTGGACCAAGATGAACTGAGACGAATAGCGGTATTGCTCCGCCAATTCAGTGACATCCGTCACCGGGGCGACGGCCACCACAGCTTTGAAAAGCGACGGCGTCGTTACCGCCGTCTGCAATGCCGCATAGCCGCCATAGGACCAGCCCACGATGGCCAGTTTCGACGGGTCGGCGATGCCCTGCGCGATAAGCCATTTCCCGGCGTCGGCGATATCGCCGATCGCCTGTTGCCATGACTGGAACGCATTGCCGTTCAACCATGAATCGCCATAGCCGAGCGATCCGCGATATTGCGGCTGGATGACGGCATAGCCGCGCACGGCGTAATATTGCGAATACCAGTCGAATCCCCATTCGTCGCGCGCGGAAGGCCCCCCATGCGGCATGACGATGGCGGGGATATTCTTGCCGGCGCTGCCGGGCGGCAGCGTCAGATAGGCCGGGATCGCGGTTCCGTCGGCCGCCCGATATTCGACCGACTTCTGCTCCGCGAGCTTGACGCCATCAAGCTCCGGGCGCGACAGCATGATCTTGTTGAGTTTCTTCGCCGTCCGGTCGAAAATATAATAGCTTCCGGGATCCATATCCGTCCCTGCCCAGACGAGCATTTTTGTGCCGTCCAGACTGACATCGGGAACATAAACATTCGGATGCCCGGGCAATGCGCGCGACAGCGCGCCGGTCAAGGCCAGAACATCCTTGTCGAAATAGACGATGGTGCGCTGTTCTTCCGCATAGGAAGCGCCCACCACATGGTGATCGCGGCCGATCATGACCAGTTGATCGATATCCACGCGCGGGTTTGAAAGCAGTAATGCTTCCGAACCCGCGCCATCGAGCGAAAGCGAATATAGCGCCTTTCGCCCGCCAAGCTTTTTCAAGCCATAGACGATGTTTTTGGCGCTATCGACAGCATAGGGGTTAAAACCGTCCGCCGTCTCGGTATTATATGTGGTCAGCGGTTTCCAGGCCCCGCCCCCCGCCGGCCGGTAGTAATAGGTAATCGTCGGTTTTGCATAACCGTTGAGATCGTGGGGACGCGTTCCCATGATGCGAACGACGCCCCGCTGGTCCGCGATATACTCCACACCATCCTGCCGGGCATTTTCAACGACGCTGCGTTTCAGCGTCAGCGTATCGATCCGCTCGACGCCCAGCCCTTCGGCCTTCTTTGTAATGAGCGAACCTATTTTCTCCTCGGGCACGTACCAGCGCGTCATCAGGACTGATCCCGGCTCGCCCGGCAGCCAATCGATGATGCCGCCGCCATAACCGGAAAAATAGAGCGCATTCTGCCCCAACGGCTGGCTGAGGACCTTCACGTCGCCGCCGTCGCCATTCACGGCGATGAGGCGGCTGGAATTGACGAACTTTGTATCCTTGCCCGCCCCCTTCTGCGCGGCTGACACCCTGCACACCAGTCGATCGGCCGTAACCCAGTTGCACCAATCGAGGCGCAACGGATTGCCGTCGGCCTTGAACACCATCTTTGGCTCATTGGTCGCCAGCGATACGACGAACAGGGCGTTCGACTTGCCGCCCATGGGCGCCAGATAAGCCACCTTGGATCCATCGGCAGACAGGCTGATGTCCATCACCGATTCCATCGCGCCGAACTTCGCGGCCAGATCATCCGGCGCGTCGGCGGCAACAAGTGCGGACATGGCGAGTCCGCACAGCAATACCCTTTTCAACATGTCGCCCCCCCCCCGGAATATTATTGCTTCCCCAGGCAGATGAATACGCGGGCGTTTCGATTCCGCAAGTCGTCTGCTTGCCTCGCGATGGCTTCACTGCCATTCAGCGCCCGCCCCGTTTCCGCCCAAGGATTCTTGCCCGTGACCAAGCCTCGCCAGCCCGCCGAATGGGCCGCCCACGACGCCGTCTGGATCGGATTTCCGAGCCATGGCGAATTATGGGAAGATGATCTCGCGCCCGCGCAGGCCGAAGTCGCGGCCTTCGCCAACGCCGTAGATGCCGATGGCGCGGGCGAGCAGGTGATCCTCGTCGCCGCAGACGAGGCAGCGGCCAAGGCCGCTCGCGCGCTGGCCGCGCCGCGCGTCGCGACCCAGTTGGCGCCGTTCGGCGATATCTGGCTGCGCGATACAGGGCCGATCCTGGTTTCGGACGGCAGCGCACGGTCCTTCCGCTTCAACGGCTGGGGCGGCAAATATGAGCTTGAGGGCGACGACGATATCGGCCTGCGCCTCGCCAGCGCGCGCAGCATCGCCGCCGCGCGCTGCGACTGGATCCTCGAAGGCGGCGCGATCGACGTCGACGGCAGCGGGCTGGCGGTGACGACCGAGCAGTGCCTGCTCAACCCCAACCGCAACCCGGCCCTGGACAAGACCGAGATCGAGGCGCGGCTCAAGGCCGATCTCGGGCTCGACCGCATTCTGTGGCTGGGCGAAGGGCTGGCCAACGATCATACCGACGGGCATGTCGACAATCTGGCGCGCTTCGTGGGCGCCGGCAGGATCGCGATCCCTGTCGCCGCCGGCGCCGACGACCCCAATGCCGCCATCTATGCCGACGCCGCCGCACGGGCGAGCGCCTTCGGGCTTGAGGTCGTTCCCCTGCCCTCGCCCGGCCGCGTGATCCGCGACGATGAGGTCGTGCCGGCGTCTTACATGAACTTCTACATCGGCAACGCCACAGTCGTCGTTCCGATCTATGGCGCGCCCAACGACGATGCGGCGGTGAAAGCGATCGCCGACCTTTTCCCGGGACGCAGGGTTGTCGGACAGCGCGCCGACCATATCTTGACCGGCGGCGGCAGCCTTCACTGCATCAGCCAGCAGATCCCTTCGCTTCAGGACGAACGATGACCGAAATCACCGTCGCCGCGCTTCAGCTCGGCTTCACCGCCGATATTGACGAGAATATCGCCAACGTCTCCGAACTGGTCCGCGAGGCGGCTGCGAAGGGCGCGAAGGTGATCCTGCCGCCCGAGCTGTTTGAAGGCCCCTATTTCTGCCAGGTCGAGGACGAAGGCCTGTTCGCCAACGCGAAGCCGACCGAGCAGCACAAGGCTGTCATCGCGATGCGCGGGCTTGCCGCCGAACTGGGCGTCCATATCCCGACCAGCTTCTTCGAGGCCGACGGCCCGCATCATTACAACAGCCTCGCCATGATCGACGACAAGGGCGCGATCATGGGCGTCTATCGCAAAAGCCATATCCCCGACGGCCCGGGTTATGAGGAAAAATTCTATTTCCGCCCCGGCAACACCGGCTTCAAGGTATGGCCGACCCCGGAAGCGACGCTGGGCGTCGGCATCTGCTGGGACCAGTGGTATCCCGAGACTGCGCGATCGATGATGCTGATGGGCGCGGAGCTGCTTTTCTATCCGACCGCGATCGGCAGCGAACCGCACGACCCCTCGCTCGATACCAGCCGGTTGTGGCGCCGCGCGATGATCGGCCACGCCGTGTCAAACGTCGTGCCGGTAATCGCCGCCAACCGAATCGGCAATGAGAATGGCCAGATATTCTACGGCAACAGCTTCATCACCGACGAGCGCGGCGACCTGATCGCCGAGTTCGGCGCTACGGAAACCGGGGTGCTGACCGCGACGCTGGACCTTGACCGGGTGAAGCGCCATCGTGCCGCCTTCGGCTTCTTCAGGGATCGCAGACCCGATCTCTACGGCAGGATCGCCGAGGATATTTGATCGAGGAGAGAGCGATGAGCGTTGCCCGCCATTATGTGATGATCGCCAAGCCGGGTGAAAGCGCCGCGCTGGAAACCGCGCTCAGCGACCTCGCCGACAAGGTGCGCACCGTGCCGGGCAGCGAAGGCGTCGACATGCTGCGCGATGTGGCCGACGAGCACCGCTTCGTCTTTATCGAGAAATGGGAATCGGTCGAGGCGCACAAGAATGCCGGCCAGCATTTGCCGCGCGAGGCGCTCGCCCCGCTCGGCGCCGCGCTCGCCGGGCCGCCCGATGGCGCCTATCTCGACTATCTGAAGATCGTCTGATCGCGCAGATCGAGCGCGCGTGCGAACACCGCCTCGAACATCTCACGCGTCAGCCGGCCGGTATTCTGATTGTAGCGCGAGCAATGGTAGCTATCGATCAGCATCCGACCGTCGGGCATGCGATGCTCGGCGAGATGGGCGAAGCGCGCCTTGGGCAGCTTGCCGCCCAGCGCCTTGACGGCGGACTGATGCGCGATCTGGCCTAGCGCTATGAAGATGCGCGCATTGGGCAAGGCGTCAATCTGCGCATCGAGGAACGGCCGGCAATTCCTGGCCTCCTCGGGCGTCGGCTTGTTCTCGGGCGGCAGGCATTTGACCGCATTGACGATGATCGCGCCGTTCAGGCGCAGGCCATCGTCAATGCGCGCATCATAGCGCCCCTCGCTCAGCCCGAAACTGTCGAGCGTCTCGAACAGGAGCGGCCCGGCGAAATCGCCGGTGAAGGGCCGCCCCGTGCGGTTCGCGCCATGCTTGCCCGGCGCCAGCCCGACGATGCCGAGCCAAGCGTCGGGATCGCCGAAGGCATGGACGGGCGCGTTCCACCAATCAGGATATTCGACCCGCAACTGATCGCGCAACGCGACCAGACGCGGGCAGCGCGGACAATCATGTGGCGGCTCGGTCGCGGCAAGCGGGCTTTCCAGCAACGTCATCGCGCGATAGTCCGCAAATCCATGCCAAAGACAAGCTATGCCATCGCACTCGGTTCAAACCGGCGAACGCGCAAGGGATCGCCCGAGGCGACCCTGCGCGCGGCGATGCGGAAACTGGATGCGGAGGCCGAATCGCGGGTTATCGCGTCGCCGGCCATGGGCGCGGCAGGACGAAACTTCGCCAACGCCGCAATAGTGGTGCGATCGAAGCTGGAACCGCCGGAGATGCTCCGCCGCCTCAAGGCGATCGAACGCAAGCTGGGCCGACGGCGCGGGCGACGCTGGGGCGACCGGCCGATCGACCTCGATATCATCCTATGGTCCGGCGGCCCCTGGGTCTCGAAAGGGCTGGTCATTCCCCACCCCCATTTCCGGGAACGCGATTTCGTGCTGCGCCCGCTTGCCGGCATTGCACGCGACTGGCGCGATCCGCTGAGCGGTTTGAGTATCGCGCAGCTTCATGCGCGGTTGACCCGGAGGCGTCCCGCTTCTAGGTGACGCGCCTTGGCCTGACCGGGCTCGTAGCTCAGTCGGTAGAGCAACGGACTTTTAATCTGTAGGTCCCGGGTTCGAATCCCGGCGAGCCCACCATGGTCAGGCCAAGGCCGCTCTCACCCTTTCGCGATATTCAGGCGGGCAGATCAGCAGATCGGGCAGCAGCGTTTCGCGCGCATTATAGGCGCAGGGATTGCCGTCGATCCGCTCCGCCACCATGCCCGCGCCCAGCGCGACGGCGACCGGGGCCGCATTGTCCCACTGATATTGGCCGCCCGAGTGGAGATAGACGTCCCCCTGCCCCAGCAGCACGGCCATCGCCTTGGCGCCCGCCGATCCCATCGGAATAAGTTCGGCGCCCAGCGCATCGGCGACGCGGTGACATTCCTGCGGCGGCCGCGTGCGGCTGACCAGCATCCGCACGCGCGCCGGGCGCTCCACGGGCGCGGGAGGCTGATCGGAGCGCAGCAGCCTGCCCTGGGCAGGCAAGGCGACCGCGCCGACGGCGGCATGGCCATCGATCGCGAGGGCGACATGCACGGCCCAATCGTCGCGGCCTTCGGCATATTCGCGCGTGCCGTCGAGCGGATCGATGATCCATACGCGGCGTTTGTGGAGGCGGCTGAGATCGTCGACGCGTTCTTCCGAAAGCACCCCGTCATCCGGGCGGTGCTGGGCGATCGCAGCCATCAGGAAAGCATTGGCGGTCTGATCGCCAGCATCGCCGAGCGACTTGCCTTCGAGTAACCCGCTTTCACGAAGCGTCATCAGCAGGCGGCCCGCAGTCTCCGCAAGGCCGGCGGCGAGGCTCGCATCATCGAGATCGGCCGACGTCGTCATGCCTGTTCCTCGACCGGGCCGGTCGCGCCGATCGCGGGCGCACGCTGGTGCAGGCGCGCGAACTCGACGACCTGCCGGCCGACCAGCTCAAGCTGCGAGGCAGCGGCAGGATCAGTGCAGATGCCGCCGACGAACAGGCCGCTCGCGCTCTTGATCGCGGCGCCGAGCGGAGTCGGCCAGCCGCGCAGCGCATGGACGATCGACCGCATCGTCGCGAGCGTCGATCCCGTCGCCTGCCAGCCGGCGGCGGTGACGATCAGACCGACCGGAATGCCGTCGAGATAGGCGCGCTTATCCTTCGCCGTCTCCTCGATATAATCGACGGCGTTCTTGACGAGGCCCGAGATCGATCCGTGATAGCCCGGGCTGGCGATGATGACGCCATCCGCGCCGCGAACCGCTTCCACCAGATCGCGGGCGACGGGCGAACCCGCCGCCACGCCGGGGCCGAAATGGGGAAGCTCGGCAAGCTGCGAGCCGCCGAACAGGGCCACTTCCGCCCCTTCCGCCTTCGCCGCGTCAAGCGCGATGCGCAGCGCGGTTTCAGTGGAGGATGTGGCGGCGGTGGTGCCGCCGATGCCGACGATCGAAAGCTTGGTCATCCCTCCGAAGTGGCAGCTTCGATGCGGACGAGCAAGCGGCCTTCTGTCGACTCAGCGCCCCGCCATGCGCGGCGATGGCGCGGGCGTGCCCGAAAAGCGTGGCGCGGGCGCCGGCTGGATGACGCCGCCCGCCTCCACGAAGGTTTCGCGCGCGGCGTTATGCGGGTGCGCGGGCGCTTCCGCCATCGACAGGACGGGCGCGAAGCAGATGTCCGTCCCTTCCATGATCGCGCACCATTCGTCGCGCGTCTTTGAGCGGAACAGCGCTTCGAGCCTGGGGCGCTGGGCGGCCCAGCCGCGCGGATCGAAATTGGCGGCGAAATCGGGATCGTCGCCAATCCCCGCCTTCTCTTTCAGCAGCGCGAAGAACTGGGGTTCGAGCGAACCGATCGAGACATATTTGCCATCGGCGGTTTCATAGACATCGTAGCAGGGCGCGCCGGTATCGAGCAGGTTGACCCCGCGCCGGTCGACCCAGCGGCCTTGCGCCAGGAAGCTCCACGGCATCGCGTGAATCAGCGCCGCGCCGTCGATCATCGCGCAATCGACGACCTGCCCCTTGCCCGTCGTCCGCGCGGAAATGACGCCAGCCAGAATCCCGAAAGCCATCATCATGCCGCCGCCGCCAAAATCGCCGACGGCGTTGATCGGCGGCGTGGGCTTCTCCCCCGCCCGGCCGTAGCCATGAAGATTGCCTGCAAGCGCGATATAGTTGATGTCGTGCCCGGCGAGCGGCGCATAGGGCCCTTCCTGCCCCCAACCTGTCATGCGGCCATAGACGAGCCGGGGATTGTCGGCGAGCAGCACATCCGGCCCCAGCCCCAGCCGCTCCATCACGCCGGGGCGGAAGCCCTCGATCAAACCGTCGGCCTCCTTCGCCAGCGCGCGCAAACCGGCAACGCCTTCGGGCGATTTCAGATCGAGCGCGACGAAGCGACGATTGCGCGCGAGAATATCCTTCTCCAGCCCGCCGGCAATCTCGCCGCCGCCCGCGAGGCGCTCGACGCGGATCACCTCCGCGCCGTGATCGGCCAGCATCATGCCCGCAAACGGACCGGGGCCGATGCCGGCGATCTCGATGATCCTTACTCCCGCAAGCGCTCCCGCCATGGCGTTTCCCTCTCCATTATCGTTGCCTTCATTATGCCGGCCGCCGCCGGACCAGCGCCATGCGCAGGCAGCGGCAAACCGTTTCATCATGCTGGTTGAGCATATGGTGCTCGAAGGTGACGATACCCGCTTCCGGGCGCGACTTGCTGTCCTTCAGCTCGACGATCTCAGTCTCGCCGCGCAGCGTATCGCCGATGAACACGGGTTTGGGCATCACGACCCTGTCGTAGCCGAGATTGGCGACGAGCGTGCCAAGCGTCGTATCGCCGACCGAAACGCCCACCATCAATGCGAAGGTGAAGGTGCCGTTGACGAGGATACGGCCGAACTCGCTGTCGCGCGCCGCCTCGGCATCGAGATGAAGCGGCTGCGGATTATGCGTCAGCGTGGAAATCAGCAGGTTATCGGTCTCGGTCACGGTCCGGCGGATCTCATGGACGATCCGGTCGCCAACCTGCCACTCGTCGAACCAACGCCCCGCCATCTGCTTCCTTCCTCAACGCGTTTGCAGTCGGGCTACAGGATCGCCTAGCTGTCGCACAAGGGACGCAAGGTGAAAGGGGACGAGCATGCGCGCTTTGGCGACGATGAGCCTGTTGCTGGCGACGATTGGGGGCGCAGCGCCGGCGCTGGCCCAGCAGGCGACAAGCGCGCCGCAGAGCGCGGACGCGCGGCTTAAGGCGCTTTATGACAGCTACTGGGCCTGGGCGCAGGCCGATGACGGCCGCGTGAAGCAGGGCGACCGCTGGGTTGGCGTGCACCTGCCGGACGTCTCAATTCCCGCGCAGGAGAAGCGAATCGCCTATTGGCGGCAGGCGATGGCGGCCCTCGACACGATCGCCGTCGACCAGCTTTCGGCCGAAGAGAAGATCAACGCCGCGGTGTTCCGGGAAATCCTGCGCGCCAACATCGCGCGATCGGCCTTCCGCGACTGGGAGATGCCGTTCAACAGCGACAGCAATTTCTGGTCGGATCTCGCGCGCGAGCGCGGCACGGATGGCAAGGCCGAGGATTATCAGCGCGCGATCGACCGGATGCGCGAGATTCCGCATTATTTCGATCAGCAGATCGCCAACATGCAGGCCGGGCTGAAGCGCGGTTTCAGCGTGCCGCAGGCGACGCTGGCGGGGCGTGCGGATTCGATCGCGCCTTACGCCGACCCGAACCTCGACAAGAACCCCTTCTACGCCGCGTTCAAGACCCTTCCCAAATCCATCCCCGCCGCCGAGCAGGACAAGCTGCGCGCCGATGCGAAGGCCGCAATCACGACGTCGGTTATCCCGGCCTACACCAAGCTGCTCGCCTTCATTCGCGACCAGTATGTCCCGCAGGCGCGCAAGACGCTGGCGGCCGAGGCGATGCCCGACGGCAAAGCCTTCTACGCGACGCAGATCAAGGAATATACGACGCTCGACCTGACCGCAGAGCAGATCCACGCGATCGGCCTGCAGGAAGTGGCGCGGATCGAGGCCGAGATGAAGGACACGATGGTCCGCAGCGGCTTCAAGGGCGACTTTGCCGCCTATCTCAAGTTCCTCAAGACCGATCCGCAGTTCGTCGCCAAGACGCCTGACGAATTGATGGGCGTCAGCTCCTATGTGGCCAAGCGCGTCGACGGAAAGCTGGCCGAGGAGTTTCTGATTCTCCCGCGCTACCGTTTCACCATCATCCCGGTGCCCGACGCGATCGCGCCTTTCTATACTTCAGGGCGCGGCGGGCTGCAGGCCTGCATGATGAACACGTACGACCTGCCCTCGCGCCCGCTCTACAACATCCCGGCCCTTACGCTGCATGAATGCGCGCCCGGGCACAGCTTCCAGGCCGCGCTCGCGCTCGAACAGCCGAGCAAGCCGGAGTTCCGGCGCGCGACCTATTTCTCGGGCTACGGCGAAGGCTGGGGGCTTTATTGCGAATGGCTGGGTCGCGAGATGGGCATCTATCGCAACCCTTATGAGGAGTTCGGGCAGCTATCCTACGCGATGTGGCGCGCGGTGCGGCTGGTGATCGACACCGGCGTGCATCATTATGGCTGGAGCCGCCAGCAGGCGATCGACTATCTCGCCGGCCATACCGCGCTTTCGCAGCATGAAGTCGAGACCGAAGTCGACCGCTATATTAGCTGGCCAGGTCAGGCGCTGGCTTACAAGCTGGGCGAAATGACGATCCGCCGGCTGCGCGCCAAGGCCGAGGAGGAACTCGGCGCGACGTTCGACAAGCGGACCTTCCACAATGCGATCCTCTCGACCGGCGCGGTGCCCTTGCCGGTGCTGGAAGAACAGATCACGCTGTTCATCGCGAGGGAGAAGGCGAAGCCGGCGAAGTCAGCAGCTCCGCCGACGTCCTGAGCCCGTCCCTATTCCGAACGGGCGAGCAGGTCGATCAGCTCCTGCTTCCAGAACTTCGCCCAGGTGTGCGTGCCGTGGCCACGCGTGTCGGCGCTGGCGGGGATGAGGACGAAACGCCCCTTGGGCAGGCGCTTCGCCGCCGGCTCGGCTATGCCCAGATCATAGGGGTTGATGAAGTCATCGGCTGAATTGACCCAGGTGACAGGCATGGTGATGCGCTCCAGCCCCGCGATCGGGTTATAAGTGCGCGAGGCGTCGATCTGGTAGATCAGGTCATTGGCGTCGGCGCCTTTCACATAGCTTGTCACGCGCTCCTCCATATAGGCGCCGGCGGCGTCGCGCGTGGGATAGGCCTTCTGCAGATAAAGCGGCGCGGCGCCTGCCACGGTCAACAGGCTGGCTGCGGTGCGCAGGCCCTGAGCGGGCTGCGCCTGATAATCGCCATTGGCCCAGGCGGGATCGGACTTGATACCGTTGATCGCGCCTTGCCGCCACATGCGGTTGAGCCCGGCGATCTCGACCGGCAGGCAGGCGAGCGGCATCATCGCCTGGATCATTTCCGGATGCGCCTCGCCCCATACGAAGCCATGCATACAGCCCATCGACGTGCCCATCAGCAGGCGCAGCTTCCTCACCTTCAATCCGTCGACGAGCAGGCGGCGCTGCGCCTCGACCATGTCGGCATAATCATATTTGGGGAATCTCATCCGCATCCCGTCGCTGGGCCTGGACGATTTGCCGTGGCCGATCCCATCGGGAAGGATGATGTAATAGCGGCTGACGTCGAGCGGCTGGCCAGGGCCAAAAAGTTCCTGCGCGAATTGCGGCGCGAGGAACTGACGGCCAGTGCCGCCAGTGCCGTGGAGAATCATCACCGCGTTGACGATCGCCCCGCTGGCGTCGCGGCGCGGCGCGCCGAGCGTCGCATAATGGATATTGAGCGCCGGAATCCGCTCGCCCGATTCGAACGCGAAATCGCGAATCACGAAATCGCCGTCCTTCAGTTGCGCGGCATAATCGACCTGCGCTGCAGCCGGAACCGCGAGAAAAGCTAGGAAAATGGCAAAAAGGCGACGCATCAGGCTCTCCCGGAAAGGCTGCGGCGCGACACTATGGCGCATCAGGAAAAGAACAAGACGACGATGGTGCTTGCACCGCCGCGCGAGCCCCGCTAAAGCGCCCGCCTCACGGGCGTGTAGCTCAGTGGTAGAGCACTGTGTTGACATCGCAGGGGTCGCAAGTTCAATCCTTGCCACGCCCACCATAAAACCCGCCATTCCAATGGGATGGCGGGTTTTATTATATCCTGACCTTAAGATCGGAGAAACGCCCGGCTCAGCCGAGCGCTGTGCCCAGTTCGAACATGCGATCGATCTCGTTGACCAGATCGCGCAGGTGGAAGGGCTTCGACAGCACTTTGGCCTGCGGCATCGCCGAACCGGCCTTGAGCGTGACGGCGGCAAAACCGGTGATGAACATAACGCGCATATCAGGCGCGATTTCGCTTGCCCGCTGGGCGAGTTCGATCCCGTCCATCTCAGGCATGACGATATCGGTGAGCAGCAAATCGAACTTGCCCGGCCCGATCAGGGGCATGGCCGCAGTGCCGCGATCGACCGCGGCGACCGAATAGCCGGCCTTCTCCAATGCGCGGCCGAGATATTCGCGCATGATGTCATCATCTTCGGCCAGCAATATACGGATCATCGCCCCCTCGCGTCAGCGCCATCCCATGCGGCGTCCCCAGCCTCTCTATGATGCAAGCCTTTAATTTTTTCCAGCCTGAGAGATGGTTGACGCCACGCCGCCAATCCCCAAGATCGGCGCCAATGTTCGACTTGATTGCCCCGGCAGGCGCGCCGACGCCCGTCATCGTCTCGGTGCCGCACGCCGGGCGCGCCTATCCCGACAACATTGCCGCGCTGCTGCGCGTGCCGCCGGACAAGCTGCGCGCGCTGGAAGATCGCCATGTCGACCTGATCGCAGCGCAGACGCCCGGCGCGGGCGCGACGCTGATCGTAGCGCGCACCCCGCGCGCCTGGATCGATCTCAATCGGGCCGAGCGCGACGTCGATCCGGCGATGATCGATCCGCCGATCGGGCTTGGCGCCGGCGCGTCGGCCAAGGTGCGCGGCGGGCTCGGGCTGGTGCCGCGCCGGCTGATCGGCGCAGGCGACCTGTGGCGCGCGCCCTTGCCGCGCGCCGCGCTCGACGAGCGGATCGCGACGATCCATCGCCCCTATCATGCCGCGCTTGCGAAGCTGCTGGCCGAGCGGCAGGCGCGCTTCGGCGTGGCGGTGCTGATCGACCTGCATTCGATGCCGCCCATCGTCACGCAGGAAGGCCAGCAGCCGCCCGACATCGTGATCGGCGACCGCTTCGGCAACAGCGCCGGCGACCGCTTCACCGCGCGCCTGCGCGCCGAATGCGAAGCGGCCGGGCTGAGCGTCGCCGAAAACAGCCCCTATGCGGGCGGCCATGTGATCGAGCGCCACGGCGCGCCGGGACGCGGCATCCACGCCGTGCAGATCGAGGTCGACCGCCGGCTTTATCTTGATGCCGCGTTGACCGAACCGGATCCGGACGGAGTCGCGCGCATGACCCGCATCGTCGCCGCGCTGGCGAGCGCGCTGGCGGAGGAAGCGCTGGGCGGCTCCCTGCCCATCGCGGCGGAATAGTTCACCCCAGAAAAAAGCCACCCCGTGCAGTGCACGGAGTGGCCCAGGTTCAGGGAGGAAGTACATCCCGAAGGATGTACCGACCGGCGGGGGTGAAAGGGGGGGGAACACCCCGGCGGGTCCCCTCATATATGGATCGGAGGGCTGTGACTTTCAAGACACGCCAGCATTTTTTGTGCAGGCGCGTCTCGGCAGGCGCGAAGAGCCGGCTCCGCGCCGGGAGCCGGCGGATTCCTACTGGTCCGCGCCGATCATCATCTCGGGCAGCTTGCCCATCTGAACCTGACGATCGAACATCTCGCTGAGCAGGCTGAGCGAGAAGAAGTGCGCGTGGATAAGCGACAGCGCCCCATTTTGCTGCCACTTGCGGAGCTGGTCGCCGCGGGCGTTCTGGAACTTGTCCTGATTGATCATCTGGAAACCGCGATAGAGGAAGGGCTTGTCGTTGCCCGTCTGCTCGATCTTGATCTCGCCATCCATCAACAGATCGGCCTGCTTCAACTCGTTCATGAAGAACGCGGTGTGCGCGGCGCGCGTCTCGAAATCCTCGCAGAACTTCAGGATGAACTGCGTGACTTCGGTCGGCTGACCGTCCTCGGTGAACAGCGCATCGCCGTCGCCGTCCGGCGCGATCGCGTCGGCCGTGGGATCGAAGCAGAGCGACAGTTCTTCGGCCTGCGGCTGGAGCCGCGCGAGAATGAACGGATAACGACGGATATAGGCGGGAACATAAGCTTCCCGGCGCATCGTGCCGTCCTCCGCGATCACAGTGTTCATGCCGGCGTTGAGCGCCATCAACGCGATCGGCACCGGATTTTCACCGAGCGTAAAAACGATCGGATAGTGACGCTGAACCTGGAAGAACTCGTCCGTGGTCACCGGCACCGCGTGCTCGGTCGCGGCATAAGGCGCCGTGTCGTTGCGGCGCACCTTCCAGTCGCCATGATCGACGCTGGAAAGTGGAACAAGGTCTTTGTAGAGCAGCGGAAGGCCGACCGGCGGCAAGCTGGCCATGTGGAAATCTCCGAAGATTATCGTTGTGCTTCCCGGCGTGCGCCGGCTGGGTTTGCCGTCTATGGCGTCGGCGTGCCCGGCGCAAGGCGCACCAGCTTGCCGGGGTTCATGATCCCGGCGGGATCGAGCGCATGCTTGATCGCCCTGAGCGCGGCGAGACGCCCCGGATCGCTCAGCCGCTCAAGCTCGTCCAGCTTCATCTGGCCGATGCCATGTTCGGCCGAGATCGATCCGCCGGCCGCGACGACCATGTCGTAGACGCGGCGGCTGGCGGCCTTCCCCTCGCCTTCCACCCAATCGCGCGCCGCGCCGGCGGGCGCGCGAACATGGAAATGGACATTGCCGTCGCCGAGGTGGCCGAAAGCCGTGGCATGCGCACCGGGATACTCAGCCTCGATCGCGGCGGCTGCGGCAACCATGAAATCGGGCATCGCCGCGACCGGGACCGAGATGTCATGCTGGGTCGCCGGCCCGTCGGCGCGCTCTGCCTCGGAAATACTGTGGCGCAGATGCCAGAGCGCCTCTTCCTGCGCATGGCTCGACGCGACGACGGCATCATTGCCCAACCCCTCAGCGAGCGCCCCGGCCAACGCTTCCTCCAGCGCGGCGCGCGCCGTCCCGGCCGGGCCGACATGCTCGATCAACGCATTCCAGGGCCATGCGCCGGCGAGAGGCGCGCGCGTGCCGGGAATATGTTTCAAAACCAGCGCAAGCGAATCGGCGGGCACAAGCTCAAAACTCTCGATCGACTCAGGGAGCGCCCGTTCGAGCCGGCGGAGCAGCGCAAGCGCGACCTGCGGGCTCTGCAGCCCGACCCAGGCGACGGCGCGATCAGGGACGGCGGGCGCGAGGCGCAGCGCCACGGCGGTTATCAGGCCGAGCGTCCCTTCCGCGCCGATCAGCAACTGTTTGAGATCATAGCCGCGATTATCCTTCTTGAGCGGCGACAGGCCGTCGAAGATCGAACCGTCGGGCAGCACCGCCTCGACGCCCGCGACCAGCGCGCGCATCGTGCCAAAGCGCAGCACCTGCGTGCCCCCGGCATTAGTCGACGTCAGTCCGCCGATCGTCGCCGATCCCTTGGCGCTGAGCGTCAGTGGAAAGCGCCGGCCCTGCGCCTCGACCGCATCGTGCAGATCGGACAGAATGACCCCGGCCTCGGCGATGGCGAGATTATCTTCCGGCGAAATCGAGCGGATGCGGTTCATCCGCCGCGTCGACAGAATGAGCGCGCCGCCATCGGCCGGAGGCGTGGCGCCGCCGACCATCGACGTGTTGCCGCCCTGGGGCACGAGCGGGACGCCCGCTTCGCCCGCCATGCGGATCGCGTCCGCAGCCTCCAGGGTCGACGCGGGTGCGACGATCGCCGGGCTCGCGCCATGATAGCGACCGCGCCAGTCGTGCAGCCAGGGCGCAATATCCTGCGGGTCAGTGATCAGCCCCTTGGGGCCGAGGCGCGCGGCGAGGCGGCCGAGCAAAGCTGAATCGGTCATGGCCATGCTTTAGCCGAGCAGGCCAATTAATCCCATGTTCAACCGTGCTGACGCATCGCGGCGCCGATGGCATCCATCGGAATCCGGATCGCGGCGGCGACAGCCACGCTGGTCGGCGCGCCCGCGCCTGCACAACATGCGCCGCTTTCCTATGCCCAGCTCACCATTCGCCAGAGCGTGATCATCCGCGTGCCAATGGCGAAGCAGCGCCCCGAAGCGCCCGTCGAATGGAAGGAGCGCAAAGGGCCTAGCTGCATCGCGGCCGCCGATCTGGGCGGCGCGCAGATCAATTCGAGCGATCATGTCGACCTGATCCTGCGTGGCGGAATGCGCCTGCGGGCCACCCTGCGCGACAACTGCCCGGCGCTGCGCTATTATTCCGGCTTCTACCTGCGGCCAGGCGACGACGGGATGATCTGCGCCGATCGCGACACGCTCCACACCCGATCGGGCGGCGAGTGCGAAATCGACGCCTTTCACCTGCTGACGCCAAAAAAAGGCAAAAAGCGCTGAAAACTTGACAAGCGCGCCCCCTTTCACCAAGCGCTGACCGTCCGGCACAGGGGCCGGCGCCATCCATATTTCCGGAAACGCGATGAGCTTTGCCGATCTCGGCCTGTCTGACGAATTGATGCGCGCGGTTGGAGAGGCCGGCTATAACGAGCCGACGCCGATCCAGCGCCAGTCCATCCCCAGCGTACTCATGGGCCGCGACCTGATCGGCATCGCGCAGACAGGCACGGGCAAGACCGCCGCCTTCGTGCTGCCGATGATCGACATTCTCGGTCATGGCCGCAGCCGTGCGCGCATGCCCCGCTCGCTGATCCTCGAACCCACGCGCGAACTGGCCGCGCAGGTCGCCGAGAACTTCGAGAAATACGGCAAATACCACAAGCTCTCGATGGCGCTGCTGATCGGCGGCGTGTCGATGGGCGACCAGCAGAAGGCGCTGGAAAAGGGCGTCGACGTGCTGATTGCGACGCCGGGCCGCCTGATGGACCTGTTCCAGCGCGGCAACATCCTGCTCACCGGGTGCAACCTGCTGGTGATCGACGAGGCGGACCGGATGCTCGACATGGGGTTCATCCCCGACATCGAGGACATCTGCTCGAAACTGCCCAAGAACCGGCAGACCCTGCTCTTCTCGGCCACCATGCCGCCGCCGATCAAGAAACTGGCCGACAAGTTTCTGAACGAACCCAAATCGGTCGAGGTAGCGCGCCCGGCGACCGCCAATGCGCTGATCGAACAGGCGCTGGTGCCCGTCACGTCGCGCAACAAGCGCGATACGCTGATCGACCTACTTTCGGCGGAGGATCTGCGCACCGCGATCATCTTCGCCAACCGCAAGACGACAGTGCGCGATCTGGCGACCACGCTCAAGCGCGCGCGCTTCGCCGTCGGCCAGATCCACGGCGACATGGACCAGCCCGAGCGGCTGCGCGAACTGGATCGCTTCAAGACCGGCGAGATCAACATTCTCGTCGCGTCCGACGTGGCGGCGCGCGGGCTGGACGTGAAGGGCGTCAGCCATGTGTTCAACTATGACGTGCCCTGGCATCCCGACGATTATGTCCACCGCATCGGCCGCACGGGCCGCGCGGGCGCCAGCGGCAAGGCCTTCACGCTGGCCGCCGCCGACGATGCCGAAGCCGTCGCCAATATCGAGAAGCTGACGGGGCAGAAGATTCCGCGTTTCGCCAGGGCCGACGCCCCCGAGACCGACGAAGCTCCCGCCGAGACGGCGGCAGAGAAGCCGGCCAGGAAGTCGCGCTCTCGGCGCGGCGGCAAGGACAAGGCGGTCGAAGCAGCCAAGGCGGAATCGCCCAGGGCCGAGCAGCCGAAGGCGGCCGAACGCGAGAAGCGCGCCGGGCAACCCCGGCCCGCTCCGCGCCGGCGCGAGGAAGGCGCCGACGACGCGCCTGACTCCGGCGGCTGGAATGGCCCGATCCCGAGCTTCCTCGACTTCAAGATCGGCGATTGAACGCGGGCGGCGTCGCCTCGCCCTGTATCAATATCTGCAGGCTCGACCCGACCGGCAGACTTTGCGAGGGCTGCCTGCGAACGATCGACGAGATCGGCATGTGGAGCACAGCCAGCGATGCCGAGCGGCGCGCGATCCTCAAGGCTGTCGCCGAACGACGCGCACTTTTGACGCCTCAAGCAAATCTGCGTCGCTGATCGGGAAAACGGCTTTTAGGGAAAGCGGCAAAGGAGTCGCCAACCCCATGAAAATAGCGCCCGCTTTCCTCTCGATCGCCTTCCTCGCCCCGGCGCTCCAGCCGGCCCTTGCGGTCCCCGCCCCGCGCGTCGGCATCGCGAGCGTCAACCAGCTCAGCCAGCCGCTGCCCAAGCCCTATGACGAGACCGCCAATGCCGACGCGGCGGTTGCGGCGGCGCTCAAGAAAGCCAGGGCGACACGCAAACGGCTCTTGATCGATCTGGGCGGCAACTGGTGCGCGGATTGTCGAATCCTTGCGGGTGTGATGGAAGAACCAGCGCTAAAGCGCTTCATCGACAAGCATTTTGTCGTGGTGACGGTCGATGTCGGCCGCTTCGACAAGAATCTGCAGATCCCGGCGCGCTATGGCGTCACCAAGCGGCTCGAAGGCGTGCCGGCAATCCTCGCGGTCGACCCGCGCACCAACAAGCTGCTCAACGCCGGCCGCATCTCCGCATTGGCCGACGCGCGAAGCATGAGCCCGCAGGCGCTGGCCGACTGGCTGGCGCAGTGGGCCGCGTAACGACGGTCAGGGCTTCAAAGCGCCGAACGGAGCTTCCCGCTCGGCCAGCCCTTCGAGCCGGGCGCAGGCCCAGCGAGATCGGCGGCGCGACAGAAACTCTCCGGTGGGGTGTGGTTCATCGCCCGCCGAGATAGCGCGCGCGGAAGCTATCAGCGAAGGCCTTCAACCCGCCTTCTGCAATCGCGTCTCGCAAATGCTGCATAAGCCGCTGGTAAAACCAGAGATTATGCTCGGTCATCAGCATCGCGCCCAATATCTCGTTCGAGCGGACGAGATGGTGGATATAGGCTTTCGACCAGCCCGCGACCGGCGACTCCGGGTCCAGCGGCGACTGATCTTCGGCGAACCTGGCGTTGCGGATGTTGATCGGACCATCCCAGGTGAAGGCCTGGCCAGTCCGCCCGCTCCGCGTCGGCATCACGCAATCGAACATGTCGACGCCTCGCTCCACCGCGCCGACGATGTCGTCGGGCTTGCCGACGCCCATCAGGTAGCGGGGCCGATCAACCGGAAGCATGGCAGGCGCATAATCGAGCACGCCGAACATCGCCTCCTGCCCCTCACCCACCGCCAGGCCGCCGATGGCGTAACCATCGAACCCGATGTCGCGCAGCGCATCGGCCGAGGCGCGACGCAACCCCTCGTCGAGCGCCCCTTGCTGGATGCCGAACAGCGCGGCGCCCTCTGCATGCGCGCCGCCTGCATCGAAGCCCTCGCGCGAACGGCGCGCCCAGCGCATCGAGCGCTCCATCGCCGCGGCCTGCACCTCGCGCGTTGCGGTGGTGGGGACGAGTTCGTCGAAGGCCATGACGATGTCGCTACCCAGCAACCGCTGGATCTCCATCGATCGCTCGGGGCTGAGCATGTGGCGGGAGCCATCGAGGTGCGACTTGAAGGAAACGCCTTCCTCGCTGACCTTGGTCAGATCGGACAGGCTCATTACCTGATAGCCGCCGCTGTCAGTGAGGATCGGGCGATCCCAGCCCATGAAGCCATGCAGCCCGCCAAGCCGTGCGACACGCTCGGCGCCCGGACGAAGCATCAGATGATAAGTGTTGCCGAGGATGATGTCCGCGCCGGCCGCCCGAACATCGGCCGGCTTCACCGCCTTGACAGTGCCGGCCGTGCCCACGGGCATGAAGGCAGGCGTGCGGATGTCGCCCCGCCGCATGCTGATGACGCCGGTGCGCGCCGCGCCATCGGTCGCGGCGATTGAAAAGCTGAAACGATCGGTCATGGCGCGCGGCTATAGCGGGCGCGGCGCGATCAGGCGAGGTCAAGTTCCCACGTCTCGCCCTGCTCGGGCTTGCCGAAATCATGGTGGACCGAAACGTCAGTTATGGCGAAGCCGCGCGCTGCATAGATGCGGCGCGCGCTTTCCAGCACGGTGTGCGTCCACAGGATGATGCGCCGGTAACCCGCCGCGCGCGCGAAGGCGACACACTGGTCGACCAGCGCCGCGCCGATGCCCAGTCCCCGCGCCCAGGGCTCGACATAAAGAAGCCTCAGACGCGCGACCTCCGCACTTTCCTCCACGATGAAAGCCGATCCGGCCATCACCCCGGCGCGCTCCGCGACCCAGCATTGCTCACGCCCGTCGCGGAAATTACGCAGGAAAGCGGAGGTGATCTCACCCTGCAACGCTTCCATCGGGCGGCCCCAACCATAGGGCGCGTAGATGATCGTCTGGCGCGCGGCGATCATGCCCATGTCGCCCGGACGGAAAGTGCGCAACGACCATGCCGCGCCGCCTTCGCCGCCGAGCAGCGCACGCGCCGATTGAAGCGCGGCCACCAGAGTGCGCCGATCGGTTTCCGGAAGCGCCTCAAGACGGGCGGCTGCGTGTTCGCACGTGCGCGCATCGAGCGCATCGAAGAGCGCACGGCCATGATCGGTGAGCGTAATCGGCCGACTGCGCGCATCCTCGCCACGCGTGCGGACGATCAGCCCGTTCTTCTCGAAATTGCGGAGGATACGACTGACATAGCCCGGGTCGAGCCCGAGATCGCCTTGTATTTCCGATGCAAAGCGCCTGCCTTCACGCGCGATCTCGTAAAGGATGCGCGCCTCCGCAAGCGAGAAGTCGCTGTCCATGTAATGCGCATCAAGCACGCCGGCGAAGCGGGTATAAAAGCGATTGAAGGCGCGCAGGGCGGCGACGGCGTCATCCATGCCGCGCAGCATGGATAATTAGTTGCCAGAGTCAACTATTTCCGCTTACCTGCGTCCGGCCGCTTGAAGCGCAGCGTCAGCAGTTCGGCGCGCGTGATGCGGCCGTCATGGTCCTTGTCATATTCGGCGAAGCGCCGATCAAACTCGGCCTTGAACTCGTCCCAGCTTATCCGGTCGTCCTCGTTGCGATCGAAATCGAAACGGCCAGGAAGCGCGCCCTGGTCGCCAAGCTCGGTCTCCGCCCAGTGGCTCAGCTCGATCAGCGAGATGAAACCATCCTTATTCTCGTCGCCCAGCGCGAAGCTGGCTTTCACGCCCGCGTCGAATTCGGCGCGCGTGACGACGCGGTCATGATCGGTATCGAAGCTGGCGATCAGGATCGCAATGGGCGCGGCCATGACGGTGATGCCGGTATCGACCGGGGGAATGGGCGGCGGCGCGGGTTGCTGGACCGGTTGCGTCGGCTGACGCGCGGCGGCGAGCAGCAGAAGGCAGGCCAGCGCGAGGGCGGGGCGCATCATCTTCATCTCGTCTCCGGCGCGGGCAGCAGAAGGCTCGCATCGCCATAGGAGTAGAAACGATAACCCGTGGCAATGGCGTGAGCATAAGCGTCCAGCATCGTCTCGCGCCCCATCAGCGCGGAGACGAGGACGAAAAGCGTCGATCTGGGCAGGTGGAAGTTGGTCATCAGCCCGTCGATCGCGCGAAAGCGATAGCCGGGGGTGATGAAGATATCGGTGTCGCCCTCGAACGGGCGGATGACGCCATCCTCGCCGGCAGCGCTTTCGAGTAGGCGCAGGCTGGTGGTGCCGACCGCGATCAGCCTGCCTCCGGCTGCGCGCACCGCATTGAGCCGGTCGGCGGCGGCGGCGTCGATCCGCCCCCATTCGCTGTGCATGCGGTGATCGTCGGTGTCCTCCACCTTGACCGGGAGGAAAGTGCCGGCGCCGACATGGAGGGTAAGCGTCTCGCGCCCTACGCCGGCCCCGGCAAGCGCCTCCATCAGTGCAGGGGTGAAGTGCAGCGCAGCGGTGGGGGCGGCGACGGCGCCCGCCTCGCGCGCGAACATCGTCTGATAATCCTCGGCGTCGCGCGCATCGGTCGCGCGCTTGCCTGCGATATAGGGCGGCAGCGGCATGGTGCCAGCGCGTTCGAGCAACAGCTCGACAGGCTCGTCGCCCTCGAAGCTCAGCAACAGGCTGCCATCTTCGCCCCGCGCGCCGGCGATCGCGCTGACGCCGGCTGCGAAGTCGATCCTGTCGCCATCGCGCACGCGCCTGGCGTTGCGGACGAAGGCGCGCCAGTCACGCGGCCCCTCGCGCTTGTGGAGCGTCGCGCCGATCCGCGCATCGCCGCGCCGTCCTTCGAGCTGCGCCGGTATGACGCGCGTATCGTTGAAAACCAAGCAATCGCCAGCGCGAAGCAGCGACGGCAGGTCGCTGACGATCCTGTCTTGCCGCGCGTCGCCGTCAATCAGCAGCAGGCGCGCCGAATCGCGCGGCGCGGCGGGCCGCAGCGCGATCGATTCGGGCGGCAGGGCGAAATCGAACAGATCGATGCGCATGGCCGGTCAGCCTTGCGGCCGCATCACTTCTTGGGCTTGGCAGCCGGCTTTGGCCGGGGCGTCGCGAGCGTGGTCGGCGCAGCGGGAAGATCGGTCTTGAGCGTCGGCGCGGGCGCAGGCGCAACGGGCGGCGGCGGGCCATCCGACTCGATCCAGGCGCGGGTGATGCGCGTCGGCGTTTCGGGCGGCTCGCCACGCGCGATCTGATCGACAGCGCCCATACCGCCGATCACGCGACCAATCACCGTATAGTGATTGTCGAGCTGGAGGCGCGGCATGAACATGATGTAGAACTGGCTGTTCGCGGAATCCTTGTCCTCCGCGCGCGCCATCGCGACTGCGCCGCGCACGTGCGGCAAGTCATTGAACTCGGCTTTGATATTGGGCAGCTTCGAGCCGCCCTGCCCCGTGCCCTCGGGGTCGCCGCCCTGCGCCATGAAGCCTTCGATCACGCGGTGGAAGGTCAGGCCGTTGTAGAAGCCCTGCCGCGTGAGAGTCTTGATCCGCTCCACCGCCAGCGGGGCCTTGTCCGGACGAAGCTGGATGCGAACCGTACCGCCGCCCGTCGACAATTCTACATCCCAGACATTCTGCGCCTCGACCGGCGGGGGCGCGATCGTCTTGTCGACAAGCTTCTGCTCAGGGGGCAGCTTGTCCTTCTGCTGCGCCGATGCGCCGGAGGCGAGGGCAATCAGGGCAACAGCGCCGATCAGGAAACGCATCGAAATCATCACTCCGGCTTTGGTCGCATGGCCAATGGCATTGGCGCTAGAATGTGGCGGCTTAGCGGCGACTGAACGCGCGCTCAACTGCCGCGACGCAATCCGGCCGCCTCGATCCGCCTCGTCACCTCAGCCTCGACCGCCGGAGTGACGAACCGGTGGATCGCGCCGCCGAAGATCGCAATCTCCTTCACAAGCCGCGACGCGATGGGCTGAAGCGCGACATCGGCCATCAGGAACACCGTCTCGATACGGTTGTTGAGCTGCTGGTTCATCCCCGCCATCTGATATTCATATTCAAAGTCGGCGACGGCGCGCAGCCCGCGAATGATGACGCTCGCCCCTTCGCGCTCAGCGAAGGTCATCAGCAACGAGTCGAAGGCGACGACATGGATTTCGCCATCGATCCCGGCCACTTCGCGGCGCACCATGTCCATCCGCTCATCGAGCGAGAACATCGGCGACTTTGACGGATTGGTCGTGACGCCGATCACCAGCCGGTCGACGAGCGTCGCCCCGCGCCGGATAATATCCATGTGACCGAGCGTGATCGGATCGAAGGTGCCCGGATAGACGCCTGTCCTTATCAACGCCCCTCTCCCTTATCTGTCGCGATCAAGCGTGAAGCGTGCAATGGCGCGCAGCAAATCGGCTTCCGGCCCATAGGCGCGGAGATGATCGATCGCCTGACCGACCAGCGCCTCCGCCTGCGCGCGCGCGCGATCGCGACCGAGCAGCGACAGGAAAGTCGCCTTGCCGGCCGCCTCGTCCTTGCCCAGCTTCTTGCCGGCCAGTTCCTCATTGCCTTCGGCGTCGAGCAGGTCGTCGGCGATCTGGAAGGCCAGCCCGACATCGCGGGCATAGCCGCGCAGGCTGACGCGCCCTTCCGGCGGCACGCGGCCAAGAATGGCGCCGCCTTCCAGGCAGAAGCCGATCAGCGCGCCGGTCTTGAGCTGCTGGAGGCGCGTGACCGTGACGAGATCGAACTGCGCGGTTTCCGCGGCGATATCCATCATCTGCCCGCCGACCATGCCGTTGACGCCCGACGCACGCGCCAGCTCAAGAACAAGCTCGGTGCGGACGAAGGGATCGGGATGCGTCTCCTCCGACGCCAGCAGCTCGAACGCGAAGGTCAGCAGCGAATCGCCGGCGAGGATCGCCTCCGCCTCGCCAAAGGCCTTGTGCACGGTCGGCTTGCCGCGGCGCATGTCGTCATTGTCCATCGCCGGCAGATCGTCGTGGATCAGCGAATAGACATGGATGCACTCGATCGCGGTCGCGACGCGCAGTGCGGCGCGGCGATCGACGTTGAAAAGCTCCGCCGTCGCGACGACGAGCAGCGGGCGCAGACGCTTGCCGCCGCCGATCGCGCCGTGGCGGATCGCCTCGAACAGGCGAGCGCGGGGGTCGTCCGGCACCGGGAAGAGCGTATCGAAAGCTTCGTCGATCTCGCGCGCAATACGCTCGAGCGCCGACGCAAGGCTGATGGTGGTCGTGGTCACGCGGTCACTCTGCATCAAAGGGTTTGAGGCCGGCCGGCTTGCCTTCGCCGCCGAGCACGATCTGGTCTATACGCGCCTGCGCGGCCTTCAGCCGGTCCTCGCAACGCGCACGCAGGCGATCGCCCTCCGCATAGAGCTCGATCGACCGGTCGAGCGGCGCATCGCCGCTTTCGAGCTGCGCGACGATCGCCTCAAGGCGCTTGAGGGCATCCTCGAAGGACAGGTTGGCGATGGGATCGGCCGTATCGGACATGCGCGGCTTGTGGAGCGGCCACCCCGCGCGGTCAAGCGGCTGTCGACGCCCCGTCCTTCCCCGCCGCGCGATCGCGCTCTTCCTGCTGCAATTCCTTACGGCTGAGCTTGCCGATCATCGTCTTGGGCAGCACATCGCGAATCTCGATCGCGACGACGCGCTCATGCTTGCCGAGCTGCGGATTGAGCCAGCTCCTGAGTTCCTCGCCCGTCGTCTCCGCGCCTTCCGCCAGCGTAACGAAGGCCTTAGGCATTTCGCCATGATAGGAATCGGGGACGCCGATGACGAGCGCCTCCCTGATCGCCGGGCTGCGATACAGCACCGCCTCGATCTGGCTCGGAAAGACCTTGAAGCCGCCGACCGCGATCATGTCTTTCACACGATCGACGATCTTGATGTAGCCATCCGCATCGATCGTCGCGACATCGCCGGTTCGCAGCCAGCCGTCGACGAACACCGCCGCATCCTCCTGCGGGCGCTTCCAATAGCCTTTCATCACCTGGGGGCCCTTGATGACCAACTCGCCCGGTTCGCCGTCGGCCACAGCCCTGCTGGGATCCTCCTTGTCGACGAGGCGGACATGCGTGCCGGGGATGGGCTGGCCGATCGTCCCATCCTTGTTGAGCGCTTCATAGGGATTGGTCGAAACCACGCCCGAGCTTTCGGTCAGGCCATAACCTTCGACGACGCTGGCGCCCGTGCGCTCCTCGAAGCGGGCCTTCAGTTCGGCGGGCATCGGCGCGCCGCCCGAGATGCAGGCGCGCAGCGACGAAAGATCGGCCCCCTCGATGCTGGGATGATCGAGCAGCGCCTGATACATGGTCGGCACGCCGGGAAGCGCCGTGCATCGTGTGCGCGCGATCGCCGCCAGCGTCTGCGCCGCATCGAAGCGCGGCAGCATCACAATCTCTCCCCCGCGCAGCACGGTGCGGTTGAGCACGCAGGTGTTGGCGAACACATGGAAGAAAGGCAGGACGCCCATGATCCGATCCTCGGCATCGGGCTGCGGATCGACCGCCTGAACCTGGCGCGCATTGGCGGTGAGATTCTGGTGGCTGAGCATCGCGCCCTTGGGCCACCCCGTCGTCCCGCCTGTATATTGGATGAGCGCGACATCCTTGTCCGGATCGATCGTCGCCGGATCGCCCGCCCCGTCGTTATCGATCAGCGCGGAGAAAGCGACAATGCGCGGATCGTGCGGCCGCGGCGCGACCTCGCGCGAACGGAACAGACGGTAAAGCACCGATTTGGCCGGCGGCAAAACGCCGGCGACGGAGCCGACCACCAGCCGTTCGAGCGCGCTGTTCTCAAGAACCTTGATCGCGGTCGGCAGCAGGGCGGTCGCGGAAACGGTGAAGATCAGCCGCGTGCCTGAGTCCGCCACCTGATCGGCGAGCTCGGCCGCCGTATAGAGCGGCGAAAAATTGACGACCGTCGCGCCGATCGACAGCGCGCCATAATATGCCGCGACATAATGCGGCACGTTGGGAAGGAAGAGGCCGATACGATCGCCAGGGCCGATGCCGAGATCGCGCAGCCCCTTGCCGACGCGGCGGACGCCGTCCGCGACCTGATCGTAGCTGTAACGCCGCCCGAGAAAATCGAGCATCGTCGCCGTCCCGCGCCGCGCGACGCTGGCGAAGAACATGTCGGGAAGAGACATGGGCGGAAAGTCCTGATCCCATGCCGTGGGGTGCTGATACGCTTTGCGCCAAATCTGTTCGACATCTCTCATTCACACGGGTGTAAGTGCGATGAGCGGTCTCGGCAATCGCCTCGTCAGGCGCTGAACCACCAGACGCCGTCACGCACTTCGCGCCGCGCACGGCCGACGCGCTCCAGCCAGCGGAGATGAGCCAGCGCCTCGCCCGTCGCGAGTCCGATGACCGAATCGTCCAGCTCGCGGCCGAAGAGCGTGATGAAGCAATCGATCGCGCGCCGCGGCGCTTCGCGCAGCAGCAGTTCGAGCGCATCGAGCCGGTCCGCATGGCCTGCGGCAAGCGCTGCAAGGCGGACATGCGCGCCGGTGAAGGGCTCGCCGTGCGCGGGCAGGACCAGAATAGCGGGATCGAGATCGCGCTGAAAACGTGCGAGCGACGCCAGCCAGTCGGCCAGCGGATCGGCCTCGGGCTCCATCGCGCCGAGCGAGATGTTGCTGCTGATCCGGGGCAGGAGCTGATCGCCGGCGATCATCAGCCCGCCCTCGACATCGACGAGCGCGCAATGCTCCGGCGTGTGGCCCGACCCGGTCATCACGCGCCAGCGGCGGTCGCCGATCGCCAGCTCGTCGCCCTCGGCAAATGCGACGTGCCCGATCGGAAGCGGCGCGGCGATCCGGGCGAAACGCCCCCATCCCATGCCCCGCTCGGCATCGACCTGCGCTTCGCTCCAGCCGGCGGCGATGCGCTGCGCGACCTGCTCGGCCGGCGGTTCGGGACGCTGATCGGCGATAGCGAGGCGCGCGAGCAGATATTCGGTGCGGTTCATCCACAAGGGCGCGTCGAAACGGCGACAGAGCCAGCCCGCAAGACCGACATGATCGGGATGAAAATGAGTGACGATGACACGCGTTACGCGGCGGCCGGCCAGCCCGCCTGCGAACAGCGCGTCCCACGCCTCGCGACACTGGGCAATATCCAGCCCGGTGTCGACGAGCGCGACGCCGTCGCCATCGTCGAGCGCCCAGACATTGATGTGGCGCAGCGAACCGGGCACCGGCAGCCGCGCCCAGCCCACGCCTTCGGCGACCGGGATCAGTTCACCGGCCGCAGGGCCTTCGCGTCCGAAGGGATAAGCCAGCCCTTCGTCCGGCTGGCGACGGACGGCCGTCGCCACGCGATCAGCGCTTGAAGGGATCGACGACGCCCGGAGGCAGCAGCGACGAACTGGACGTCTCGGCTTCCTCGACGCCGCGCGCGGCGGCTTCGCGTTCCGCGCGGAGCTGTTCGATCAGCGCCTCGCGGTCGCCCGCCAGACGCTCGTCGACCGGAGCTTCGATGCCGGCCGCCTTCGCAGCCTTGGCGACGATCGCGTCGAGCTCGCGCTGCGAGGTCAGGCCCAGCGTCACCGGATCCTTGGGCGTGATGTTGGCGATGTTCCAGTGCGTACGATCGCGGATCGCCGCGATCGTCGTGCGCGTGGTGCCGATCAGCTTGCTGATCTGGCCATCCGACACCTCGGGGTGGTTGCGGATGATCCAGGCGATGCCGTCGGGCTTGTCCTGACGCTTCGACACCGGGGTGTAGCGCGGTCCCTTGGTCCGGCGCACCTGTTCCGGCCCCTTGGTCATCTTCATCCGGTAGTTCGGATCCTTCTGACCCTTTTCGATCTCGTCCATCGTCAGCTCGTGCGCGCGAACGGGGTCGCGGCCGGTAAGCTTCGTGGCGGCGGTATCGTCGGCGATCGCCTGCACCTCGAGGATATGCAGACCGCAGAAATCGGCGATCTGCTCAAAGCTGAGCGCGGTATTGTCGACCAGCCAGGAAGCGGTCGCATGGGGCATGAGCGGCTGGGCCACGGGGCGGAATCCTCCGGACAAAATAAGGGCCGCCCCTCACGGAGCGGCCGAACCATTGCGGCATGATCTAGTCGCGATGGCGGACAAGGGCAAGCATTTGCGCTCCCAGGCCCGCCATTATCATTTATTCGCGCCCGTCACGGCCCGCTATCCACGCAGCGTGACGCCAAGCGTGACGGCCAACGACTCCCGGTCAAGCACCCGCTTTCCCGCCATAAGATCCAGGCTCCCCCTGCCACCGGGGAGGTTCCAGCGCAGATCGGCCTGTCCGCCCGGCTTGCCGTCATCATGGCCGAAGCCCTCGACGATCAGTTGCCAGTGCGGCGTCAGCTTCAGTTCGGCTTGCGCGCCGGCGAACAGGCGATGCCCCCGCCCGCCGCGGCTCCATTGCCAGCCGAGATTGAAGTTGAGGCGCGCCCAGTCGCTCGCCGGCACCGTTACGGGCACCGTGACCGAGGCGCTTTCAAGCCGGCCGGTTTCGACGCCGATCCCCGCCGTAGCTTCGATCCCGATGCCGACGCCGAGGCTTTCGGGGCGCAGATTCAGCTTGGGCGCGACGCCGATTTCGGTCGAGGCGGGCGCGCCGCCGCTCCAGGCCCGGGTGATAAACCCGCCAATTTCCAGGCCAGGCATGGCCTTGCGCGTACAGGCCGGCGCTATGGTGACCTCGCGCTGCCCGCCGCGCGCCAGCGTGCCCCAGCTTTCAAAATGGCACATGCCCGGCGTCTCAGGCGCTGAATCGTCAACGACGTCGCCGCCGCCCGCGGCCAATGCCGGCGCTGTGGCGCAAAGCAGGATCGGCGCGATCATCAGCCGCACGCGAAACCGCCGCCCATATGCGGATGATATGCGAATGGCGCCCCGCCCTTCTCGAGAATCAACGCTGCCCGGGCTTATGTCCGGATCCCGGCAGTCGCCAATACTGCTTCAGGATTATCCGAACCGGGACAAGCCATGCCTATCGATCCGTTCATCGCCTTCCTGATCACCGTCGCGCTTTGTACGATCGCGCTGTTCGTGGTGATCCGCAAAAGCCGGGACGAACGCGCCGCGCGATTCAGGCCGCGAGCGGCACGTCCGCCCGGATCGGTTCGAGCGCGTCGAGGAACTGGCGGGCGCTTTCCGCCCAGGTGAAGCCTGCGCCGTGCGCAGCGCAGGCGGCGCGGTCGAGGCGAAGCGCAGCACGGATCGCCACTGACAGATCCTCGTCCATCGCACCCGTTTCCGGGGTCAGGATATCAATCGGCCCCGTGACCGGATAAGCGGCGACCGGCGTGCCGCAAGCCATGGCCTCGATCATCACCAGACCGAACGTATCGGTGCGACTGGGAAAGACGAACGCGTCGGCGCCGGCATAAGCGCCTGCCAGATCGCGCCCCGAAAGCATGCCCAGGAAGCGCGCATCGGGATAGCGCGCCTCAAGCTCGGCGCGCGCCGGGCCGTCGCCGACCACGAACTTCACGCCCGGCGCGTCGGCGGCGAGAAACGCCTCGATATTCTTCTCGACCGCGACACGGCCGACATAAAGCAGGATCGGCCCCTCAACGCCCGCGAAGGCGGGATGCGGCGGCGCATCCTGCCCGAAACACGTGAGGTCGACTCCCCTGCCCCAATGCTTCAGCCGGTTAAGGCCATGATCGCTGAGCGTCGTGCGGATCGACGGGGTCGAGGCGAGTATCGCGCTCGCAGGCCAGTGAAACCACTGGATGTAACGCCAAACCCATTCGGCCGGAACGCCGGTGCGCTTTGCGACATAATCGGGAAACTGAGTGTGATAGGCGGTGGTGAAGGGATGGCCATTTCTGAGGCACCAACGCCGCGCGGCGACGCAGAGCGGCCCTTCGGTCGCCAGATGGATCGCATCAGGGCCGAAGCCGGCGATCATCGCGCCCACCGTATCGGTGCGCGTCATCGCCAGCCTGATCTCCGGATAGGTCGGACAAGGCAGCGAGATGAACAGGTCGGGTGAAATGACCATCACCTCATGCCCCTGGCGTTCAAGCTCGGCGCGGACGGACTGAAGCGTGCGGACGACGCCGTTGACCTGCGGGCTCCAGGCATCAGTGACCAGCGCGATCCTCACGCGGCGAGCTTCACGATCCGGGCACCCTCAGCACGCTCGCGCGCGGCGATCTCGTCGGCCCAGTGGAGCACCTCCATGCGCCCGTCGAAATGTTCGACGAGCGCGGTGCAGCCTTCGACCCAGTCACCGTCGTTATAATAAGCGACGCCGGCGATGTCCCTGATTTCAGCAGTGTGGATATGACCGCAGACGACGCCGTCGACGCCGCGCGTCCCGGCTTCGTGCGCGACGATCTCCTCGAAGCGGCTGATGAACTCGACGGCGTTCTTGACCTTGTGCTTGGCGTGCTTGCTGAGCGACCAGTAAGGCAACCCGAGCGCCTGGCGCACCCGGTTCACCACCAGGTTGAGCTTCATCATCAACTCGTAGGCCGCGTCGCCGACGAAGGCGAGCCAGCGATGCGCGAGCATGATCGTGTCGAACTCGTCGCCGTGAAGGACAAGCAGCTTGCGACCGTCGACCGTTTCGTGGATCGCCTTGCGACGGATCTCGATCGGGCCGAAGCTCATCCCCGTGAACTGACGGAACATCTCGTCATGGTTGCCAGGGATGTAGATGACGCGCGTGCCGCGCCGGGCGCGTTTCAGGATACGCCACACAACGTCGTTATGCGCCGCCGGCCAGTAGAACTTCCTGCGCATCCGCCAGCCGTCGATGATGTCGCCGACCAGATACATGGTCTCGCTGTCGGTGCGGTCGAGAAAGTCGATCAGCATCTGGGCGTTGCAGCCGCGCGTGCCCAGATGGATGTCCGAAATCCAGATGGTGCGGTAGCGGCGGCGCTCGACGCCCATCGGCTCGGGATGGTGCGGCGTGGCGGCCGTGAACTCAGCCAGATCGCCATCGCCGGCGATGCGTGTAAAGGCGTCCATGCATACCCCGTCGGACGTTTCTGACGCCCGGAGCCTATGACCCATTCTTGTTACAGGCGGACGCGATCGGGATGACGCTTTTGCGACAGTCAGGCGTCGATCGTGACAAATCCGGGGGTGGCTGCGACCGTGGCGAGCCAGCGGCCGACGGCGGGATAAGCTGCAAGATCGAACCCGCCCTCGCCCGCCACATGGGTATAGGCATAGAGCGCGATATCGGCGAGGCTGAGCGCATCGCCGACGAAGAAGCGCCGTCCGGCCAGATGCTTTTCCATGACATCCAGCGCAGCCTCGCCCGCCGACCGCTTCGCCGCGATCTGTCCGCGCTGGATATCGCTCAACGCGTCCAACCCGACGAAGGCGATCCAGAAGCGCAGGGTCGCGATATTGGGTTCGTGATTATACTGTTCGAAGAACATCCAGCGCAGCATGTCCGCGCGGTCGAAGCGATCGTCGGGGATGAGGGCGCTGCCATCGGCCAGATAGAAGCAGGCAGCGTTGCTCTCGGGCAGGAAAGCATCGCCGATCTGCAGCACCGGGATACGGCCATTGGCATTGACCGATGCCAGAAAGGCGTCCGTGCGCGTCTCACCTTTCAAAATGTCATAGTCGCGGCGCTCGAGCGCTAGCCCGAGCAAGCCTGCGGTCAGGCGGATCTTGTAGCAATTGCCCGACGCGGCATATTCGTGAAGCACCAGCCCGTCCATTCGCCGAATCTCCCTCACCATGCCGATTGGCGATCGCGCCAAGGCACGCTATGCCTCTTTTTTCATTATGGAAAATAAGGGGTGCTCCATGAAATATTTTGCCCTCTCGCTTGCCGCCGCGCTGCTCGTCGGGGCCGCCCCGCCACCCGTTTATGACGTGATCATCAAGGGTGGAACCATTTATGACGGATCGGGCGGTGCGCCCTATCTCGGCGACGTCGCGATCAAGGGCGACAGGATCGCCGCAGTCGGCACGGTGAAGGGCAGCGCGGCAAAGGTCGTCGACGCCAAGGGCCTCGCGGTCGCCCCGGGCTTCATCAACATGCTGAGCTGGGCGACCGAATCGCTGATGATCGACGGGCTGGGCCAGAGCGACCTCAGGCAAGGCATCACGCTGGAAGTGATGGGCGAAGGCTGGTCGATGGGACCGATCACGACGCAGATGAAGAGCGTGCTCGAAGCGCGGCAGGGCGATTTCCGCTACAAGATCGGCTGGTCGACGCTGGGCGATTATCTGAGCTTCATGGAGAAGAAGGGCATCGCGCCCAACATCGCCAGCTTCGTCGGCGCGACGACGGTGCGCGTCAACGTGCTGGGCGAAGGCGATGTCGATCCCAATCCAGCGCAGCTTGCCCAGATGCAGGGGCTGGTGCGGCAGGCGATGGACGAAGGCGCGATGGGCGTAGGCAGCGCGCTGATCTACGCGCCCGGCACCTATGCCGAAACCGGCGAACTGGTCGCGCTTGCGAAGGCTGCGGCGGGATGCGGCGGCAGCTATATCAGCCACATGCGCTCGGAAGGCGACCGATTGATCGAGTCGATCGACGAGCTGATAGACATATCGCGCCAGTCGGGCGCGCCTGCCCAAATCTATCATCTGAAAATGGCGGGCAAGGAGAATTGGGGGAAATATGACGCCGCCATCGCACGCGTGAACGCCGCGCGCGCTGCGGGCATGAAGATCAGCGCCAACATGTACACTTATACGGCAGGCGCCACGGGCCTCGACGCGGCGATGCCGACATGGGCGCAGGCCGGCGGGCTCGAGGCGTGGATCGACCGGCTGAAAGATCCCGCGACGCGCGCCAAGGTCGCCGCCGAGATGAAGGCGCCCGGCAAGGGCTGGGAAAATCTCTTCTACGGCGCGGGGCCGGAGGGGATGCTGTTCACCGGCTTCAAGAACCCCGCGCTGAAGCCGCTGACCGGAAAGACGCTGGCCGAGGTCGCCAGGATGCGCGGCAAATCGCCCGAGGAGACCGCGATCGACCTGGTGATCGAGGACGGCAGCCGCGTCGACACCATCTATTTCCTGATGTCCGAGGATAATGTGCGCAAGCAGGTTGCGCTGCCCTGGATGAGCTTCGGGTCGGATGCCGAGGCGCAGGCGCCCGAGGGGGTGTTTCTCAAATCGTCGACGCATCCGCGCGCTTACGGCAATTTCGCGCGCGTGCTTGGCCGCTATGTGCGCGACGAGCAGCGTATGTCGCTGGCCGACGCGGTGCGCCGCCTGTCCGCCCTGCCCGCCGCCAATATCGGCATCGTCGATCGCGGATCGCTCAAGGCTGGCAATTATGCGGACGTCGTGCTGTTCGACCCCGCGACGATCGCCGACCATTCGACTTTCGAGAAGCCGCAAGTCTATGCCACCGGCGTTCGCGACGTGTTCGTCAATGGCGTTCAGGCGCTGAAGAACGGCGCGCCGACAGGCGCAAAGCCCGGCCGCGCCGTGCATGGGCCAGGCTTCGGACGATGCCCGGCGACGCCCGCCGATTGAACCTGGAAGCCTTTCCGTCAACCGAACGAACGATGGAAGCGTCGGGGGAGCAAGATTGCCTCCCCGTCGCTTCCGTGCGACCAGAATGATCCGCACGTGAAAGGATAAAGACCAAAAAGCCGGGGCGCATCGAAACCAAGGAGAACGCACATGCCTGATGTTGCAAACAAGCTCCTCTTCGCGGCCGCCCTAGCCATCGCGGGGTCCTTGGCGGGAACAGCCAGCGCCCAGATTCCCTCGATCAACGTCAATTTCGCGCGAGGCGCGACCTCGACCACCGTCGCCGGAGCGATCGTCGGCGATCGGACACGCGATTATGTCGTGCGCGCCGGCGCGGGCCAGACGCTCCGCGTCACTAAATCGGGGGCCGCCATCGTCTATTTCAACGTGCTGCCGCCGGGCAGCAACGACGAAGCGATCTTCGTCGGCTCCACCGAAGGCGACAGCTTCGCCGGCACGTTGAGCCAGTCCGGCGCATATAAGATCCGCGTCTATCAGATGCGCGCTTCGGCGCGGCGCGGCGAGACCGGCAATTTCAGGCTCAACATCGCTGTGACGGGCGGCGGCGGCGGCAGAGCGGCCGCACCTTCGGGCAGCCTGCGCGGGATCGCAGGCATGAATTCGATCGCGGCGATAGACGAAATGAGCAGTCGCGGCTTCACGAACGTCGATTCGCTTGAGTCCGGCAGTTCGCAATATGGGATATTCTATAATCGATCGACGCATCTCTGCGCCCAGCTCACCATGGCGGACGGCAAGGTGCTCGATGCGCGAGACATTCACACCCACCCCAAATGCCGCTGATCCCGGCGGCATGAAAGTCGCGGTCGCGATCGCCATCCTCTATGCGATGCTGTGCATATGCGCCCTGTTGCTTGCTCTTCCGGCAACGCAGGATCTCATAGGGATGGAGCGCGATCCGCTGGGCGGCATATTCGCCGTCCTGTTGGCCATGCCCTGGGTGCTGCTGTTCGGCAGGCTCGGCGACGCCGCAGGGGTGGTCGCGATCATCCTCGCCATGCTGCTCAATCTCGCGATCATCCTCGGGATCGGGCGTATCTTCAGTCACGGCAAGGGGCGCTGAGCGGCGATGACGGCGCCATGCAAAGTCGTCGCCGTCGCCGCGTTCATCCTTCCGTCGGCGCCAGCCTCGTCGCTGCCGCCGCCATCGCCCGCAGACAGGGCGGGATGCGCGACCTCCACCTTCATCGTGGATGGGGACGTCTGCGCCGACCCCGATCTTCGCGCGCTTGATGCGCGGTTGAGATGGCTGCTGACGAGCCATGGGGAAAGGGTCGCGCCAGGCAGCACCTTCATAGAACCGGACGAGGCCTGGTTCAGCCGGCGCAACCAGTGCGCATTTCAATCGGACCAGCGCCGCTGCCTCGCCGGCGCCTATGCCGAACGCCGGCATCTGGCGGACGCGCTGCAACCGCCCCCCGCCCCGGCGGTGCACGGCTCATGTGGAACGGGCTTTCCCGGTGTGCGGCTGGCCATAGGGAGCGACAGCGTTGCCGCCTATGACGATCAGGGCCGGATCATTGCGCTGGGAGCCCTGCAGGCGCAGCCGGTTTGGCGTGAATATGTGAGCGTCAGGCGGTCGGCGAAGGAAGTGCGCTTCACGACGATCGACGGCGCGACCATCCGGTGCAGCCTGCAAAAAGCTAGATAGCCTCCCAGCTTTTATAGTTGCTGTAATGATCGTTCGCGCGGGCGAAATTGGTGAAGCTCATGCTGATCGTCTGATCGAGGCCCTCGACATGGTGCCACCAGCCGATCGGGATGAAGAGCGCGTCGCCCGGCTCCATCACGCACTCGATCACCTCGGGGCGGCCGGGCGCCGCCGGGCCGGGCGCAAGCTCGCTCCCCCAGTCGCTGAAGCAATGACGGCTGTTCTTCATCAGCGGCGTATCGTGCGCGGCGACCATGCGCACGCGCTTGCGGCCAACGATCTGGATCAACAGATTATTGGTGAGATCATGGTGGAAAGGCGTGATCGTGCCCATCGGCCCGATCCACAGAAAACCCGCCTGAGGATCGGGATTGAGATAGCCGGGGATCGGCGCGACATCCTGCCAGAGCGCGGCAAGCGCGCGGCGGTTACGGCTGTCATTGTTCGCCGTCATGTAGAAATCGTTGGTCGGCTCCGGATCGCGGAGCCGTTCAATCACGCGGCCGAAGGGCATGGTGTGGGTATGCGCGCCCTTGTTGAGCTCATAGCCCGCATCGCTCTCACGCCCCCATTGCACGTCGACGGCCGCGTCGGCGAAGCGCTCCAGATAGTCGAGCGTCCAAAGCGTCATCGCCGGCCATGCGTCGATCAGCCCGCCGATCAACACCGGGCGATTGGTGCTGTAATGATCGGCGAAGAAGCTTTCCGGATCGAGCCGGTCGCGGCGGGGAACGCCGCGCCAGCCAGGTTCGGCCGCTGCAAGGCGCGTATAATTGTCGAGCAGCCAGTCGCGCTTGGCGAGGCGTGCGGCCAGCCGCTGCGACGCGCGGAAATAGGGGCTGGCCTGCGCGCGATCGACTTCCTGCGTCGCGAGCGCGAAGGGAACGCCCTGCCCAGCCACGCGCTGAGCGACGCGATCCGGTTCCTCGCCGAAGAGAAGCGCCTCGGCGATGCGGCGGCGGAGATCGTCATTGACCACCGCGCCCGCCGCCGCAGCGCGCCGCTTCGCCTTGTTCGCCATTACATCCCCTATTTCGCCAGACCGGCGGCGGCGATGATCGTCGCCAGATCGATCGCCATGTAGCGCACCGTGCCCGGCCGATCGAGGATCAGCGACTCATCGAGCGCGTGCGATCGCTCGCTCTCGAAACCCGATCCGATCGTGATCGCCGGGATGCCAAGGCTCATCGGCATGTTGGAGTCCGTCGAACCGCTCTCGAAGCCGGCCTTGCCGCCGCCCGCCTTGAGCGCCGCGACCGCGACCTTGACCAGCGGCGCATCCGCCGGGGTGTGGCCGACGGGGCGATCGCCCATCAGATCCATCTTGTAGCTGATTTTGCCCTTGGCGGTGGAGCGCGCCGCATTCTCGGCATCGACCGCGCCGGGGAGCAGCGCTTTCAGATAGGCATCCGATCTGGCGAGAGCCTCCGCGCTTTCGGAGCGCATGTCGACGGTCATGTCGGTTTCAAACGGGATGGAATTGACCGAGGTGCCGCCTTCCACCACGCCGATGTTGAAGGTGGTCTTGGGCGTTTCGGGCACGGGCATCTTTGCGAAGGCGACCATGGCGTTGCCCATCGCATAAGCGGGATTGACCAGCCCGAACGCGCCGTAGCTGTGTCCGCCCGGCCCCATGAAGCGCACCTTGTAACGCAGCGACCCGACGCCGCCGGTGGTGATGCCGTCGCGGCCCGGCTCCACCGAGATGAACTGGGCGATGCGCCCCTTATATTTCCCCTCGGTGAAAAGATGGCGCATGCCGCGCAGATTGCCCGGCCCTTCCTCCCCCACATCGCCGACGAAGAGGATGTCGCCCTTGGTCCTGATCCCGGCGGCGTCGAGCGCGCGCACGAAGGCGAGCAGCACGGGCAGGCTGCACGTATCGTCGCCGACGCCGGGCGCGTAGAGCCGATCGCCCTCGCGGCGGACCTTGACCGGAGTCCCTTCGGGGAAAACCGTATCGAGGTGCGCGGCGACGACGAGCAGCGGCCCGCCGCCCGCGCCCTTGCGCAGCCCCATGACGTTGCCGACCTCGTCCATCTCGACATCCTGCAGGCCGGCGGCGCGCATCATTTCCAGATAGGCCTTGCCGCGCGCCTGCTCCTTGAAGGGCGGCGCGGGGATTTCGGTCAGCGTGATGATCTCGCCGACGATCCGGTCATAATCCTTGTCGAGCGACTGGCGGGCGACGCCGAACGCCTTGCTTCTGTAGAGCGCGGCCATCTCGGCATCGGCGCTCTGCGGCGCGGCGGCGAGCGCGGGAGCGGAATATATCGCGGCGGCGGCGACCAACGGCAGTGCGAGGCTGTTCTTCATAAGTCTCCCTTTGATCCGCCGGGACTCCGGCCGCCAGAGCCTTAGCGCGCCCGGGCGGGCTTCGCACCCCTGCAAACGGGGCTGCCGATATCTCGGCGGCTTCCCGACTTGAAACGTCATTGCGAGCGCAGCGAAGCAATCCGGTCTCGCGCCGGGCATCGTCTGGATTGCTTCGCCGCGCTCGCAATGACGGGAAGCAGCGTGACGATGGTATTTGTAGGGAATGGCTGAAAAGCGCGATTTTTGTCTTTGGAAGTTGACAAAGTTGAGAGGCTGGAGCGGTATTCTCAACTTCGCAGTCCGGGCGTTGAGAGTGAGCGGGACGGATGAAGGCCGCGCGAGTTTAGCATCGCGGGGCGGCTGTAGGACAGCTTCCTGAATCTGCGACGCAGGTTCATGCCAAGCTCGCCAGCGGGCGTTGGCGCGACATCGACGTCCCTCGACGATGCTCGGGGCGAACGGCGGCGCGCGGCAAGGCGCCCCGCACGGCATTCGCCCACCCAATCTATCGATAGCGCGACATCGAATAGGGTCGTGCCGCCGGCGCGGTCGCCCAGCCTGTGTTGGGCGTCGCCTGCATGGTGAAGCGCAGTTCGCCGCCGGCCATGATTTCGGCATGGCGGATGAAGGTGCGGTCGAGCGGGCGGCCGTTGAGCGTGACCCTGCCAATATAGCGATTGGCGTCCGACAGCCCCCGGGCGATCACGGCGAAGCGCTTGCCGTTCGGCAGGTTGAGCGTCGCGCGATCGACGAAGGGACGGCCGATGACATATTCCCCGCTGCCCGGCGTCACGGGGTAGAAGCCCAGCGCGGTGAAAACCAGCCAGGCCGACATCTGGCCGAGATCGTCATTGCCCGCGAGGCCATCGGGCGCGGGCTTATACTGGCTGTCGACGATCTGCTTGAGCCGTTCCTGCGTGCGCCACGGCGCGCCGGCATAGGCATAGAGATAGGCGACGTGGTGGCTGGGCTCGTTGCCGTGGATATATTGGCCGATCAGTCCGGCGATATCCTCTGCATGGCTGTAGTCGATGCCGCTATTGTCATAGTCGAACATGCGATCGAGCTTCGCGACCACCGCCTTGTCGCCGCCCATCGCAGCGATCAGCCCCGCCACGTCCTGCGGCGCGAACCAGCTATATTGCCAGGCGTTGCCCTCGGTATAGTCGCTGCCATAGTTGATCGCGGTGGGGTCGAAGGGCGTGCGATAGTCGCCATCGGCCTTGCGCGCGCGAAGGAAACCCGTTTTCGTGTCGAAGCTGTTGCGCCAGTAGGCGGCGCGCTTCTCGAAGGTCGTCGCAATATCGAGGCGGCCGAGACGGCGCGCCATCTGCGCGATCGTCCAGTCGTCATAGGCATATTCGACGGTCTTGGACGCGGCTTCGGGTTCGCGGTCGATGGGCACATAGCCAAGCTTCATATAGTCGCCGAGCCCGCCATAGGGAGCATAGGTGGCGCTGGCGACCATCGCGTCGAGCGCGGCACCGGGATCGAACCCGCCTATGCCCTTCAGATAGGCGTCGGCGATGACCGGAACGGCGTGATAGCCGATCATCGTCCAGGTCTCGCGCCCCTGATATTGCCAGACGGGAAGGATGCCGAAGGGGCTGTCCTTCGCGCTGGCGACGAGCGAGCGGACGAAATCGGCGTTGACGCTTTCGGGCTGGAGCAGAGTCAGGAGCGGATGTTCGGCGCGGAACGTATCCCAGAGCGAGAAGGTCGAGCGGAAGGCGAAACCTTCGGCGCGGTGTACTTGATTGTCGGGGCCGCGATAACGCCCATCGACGTCGCCCGCGATCGACGGGGCGAGCAGCGCATGATAAAGCGCGGTGTAGAGCGACGTACGCATCGGCGCGGGCGCATCGATCTCGACCGCTCCGAGCGCCTTTTCCCATGCAGCGGCGGTCCGCGCGCGGACCGCATCGAAATCGCCCGGCTCGGCATCGAGATTGGCGATCGCGCCGGCCTCATCGACCGAGGACAGCGCGACCTTCACTTCCAGCGGCTTCTCCAGCCGGCCGAAATCGAAGCGCGCGACGATCGCCCTGCCCTGCTGCTCGGCCAGCCCCTCAGGCCCGCGCCCGGGGCCTTTGAAGCCTTTATAGACTATGTCCTTCTCGCGATTTTCAAAGGCGCGGCCGGTGAGCGGCGCCGAGAAGCGGATCGCGAAGAAAAGCTGGCGGTCAGGCGCCCAGCCGCGCGTCTGGCGCGCGCCGGTGATCGTGCCATCAGGTCGGACGCGGATCGACGACCACAATATCTTGCCGGGATAATCATAGAGCGAGGTACGCAGATCGAGCACGAGATGCGCGGCCTTGCCCTGGGGAAAAGCGTAGCGGTGGACCCCGATGCGCGTGCCCGCCGTCATCTCGGCGCGGACGCCGGGGTCGCTGAGCGTCACGGCATAATAGCCCGGCGTCGCGACTTCGCTGTCGTGCGAGAAACGCGAGCGATAACCCGACCCCGGCACCTTCACATCGCCCGGTTCCAGCGGCACGACGTCGCCAGAAGCGGGCATGATGAGGAAATCGGCAAGGTCCGAATGACCCGCGCCCGAAAAATGGGTGTGGCTGAACCCCTCTATCGTCGGATCGTCGTAGCGATAACCGGCGGCCCATTTGTAGCTGTCGCGGATCTGGTGGCCGGTATCGGTGTCCGGGCTAAGCTGCACCATGCCGAAAGGCGCCACCGCGCCGGGAAAACTGTGCCCCTCGCCCCCCGTGCCGATGAAGGGATTGACCGCTTCATAAGGCGTCTGGCCCGGCGCGGCCGAGGCCAGCAGCAGCGCGACGATGGAACAGAGAGAAGCGATCGGGCGCATGGCGGCTCAGTCGAACGGCACGGGCTGGCCGAAGCCCCTGTCGCGCGCGACGGCGGCGAGCCAGGCGGCGCAGGCGAGATCCTGCACCACGTTGCCGATCGATTTGTAGATCGTGACCTGCGACGCCGTCTCGCGCCCCGCGAGCGCGCCGGCGAAAACCTGGCCGATCTCGCCCACGACATGATCGTCGTCGACCAGCCCGGCGGCCTTGGCGAAGAGGAACTCGCCGCCCTGGGCGATGATGCCGGCGCGGTGATCGGCGACGAAGCGCGCGCGGGCGACGAGCGCATTGTCGATCTCCGCAACCCCGGCGCGGCTCGACCCCACGGCGTTGACATGCGCGCCTTCCGGCACCTGATCGGCGAACAGGATCGGATCGGACGCCGCCGTCACCGCGCAGATGATGTCGGCGTCGCCGACGGCCGCCCCCACATCGCCAGCGGGCGTGGCGGCGATGCCGAGGTCGCGTTCGATCCTTTGCGCCAGGGCCGCAGCCCTTGCGCCGTCGCGCCCCCAGACGGCGACGTGCGAGAGC
>QFNN01000155.1 GCA_003240855.1 Sphingomonas sanxanigenens | reverse complement strand
GGTAATCGCATGCGACCGAACGCAGGAAGAGTTCGTGCGCAAATATTTTGGTACCTGCCGGATCGGTAGCCTGGCGACCGGCCTAGGCCAGCCGAAGCGCGTTTGATCGGCGCCAACGCGTTCTTTCGAAGGACAGGGGACATTGGTGAACGCATGGATTCGGACTGATGAGACAGAGGACGTGGCGGGTTCGATCCGGCACGCTTTGCGCATGGTCCCGTTCCTTGCCGATGACCCGCAGGCTTGGAAATGGGCGATGCTCGCGCTCCATTCAGCCCTCCAGGGTGCATGTGTATGCCACCTCACGACCACGGCCGCACCTGTTGGCGCGCTGACGAAGCAGAATACGGGCGAATGGCTGGATTTCTTCGAGAGGCAGCGGACCGACCCAGCGGCGCAGCCGCCGTCTAAGACACACCTGCTCAACCTGCCGGATTTGCTCAAGGCGGTGTGCAAGGCTCACTCGGCTGGGGACCGCAGCAATGCCGCCGGCGTGGCGATCTCCGGTGCCGAGCTGGCCTGGCTGAAGCGCATCCACGGCGAAGTGCGCAATCAATTCATCCATTTCGAACCAATGGGCTGGTCGATTGAGGTGTCAGGGGTTCCCGATCTGGCGCGGGTGATCGCACGGATCCTCACCGAAATGCTCGAGATTGGCTGGGCGTTCCGACATCTTGGCGATCAGGGGCGTGCTGCGCTTAGGCGCGATCTCGAGGAACTTACGGCTCTCGAATGGCCGATGCCGGGTCCAGAAGCGGCGTGAGCGTTAGCTTCAGCACGCCCCTCTATGCCAACCAGTTCGATATACCGCTAGCCTGATTTGAGCGCGCTCTGGCCGCTGCGACGACTGATCCAAGTCGAGGCGCCTCGCCAAAATGGCAGGATGCCTTTCGTGCCTCATCAGCGATTCCCGCAGGTTGTTCAGGAGGAAGCGGTCGCTCGTTTCAAAGATGTATAGTTGATGCAACGGCCTCGCGAATTTCGATGTGCCGATCGTTCGACAGGATGGCCGTGAAGTGCGCGATCCTCTCCGGTGGGAGATAGTCGCCACGAAGTACGCCTGCGGCAGCCAGCCGCCATCGCGGCTCGGGGTCTTCCAGCCGGCGCACGATCGTATCGACCGTTTGCCGGTCGAGTGGCGGCTTCAGCGAAAGGAAGCTGCGCAAGAAATGAGGGCCGACAGAGCCCGTTGCGATCCCCGCGCCGATCAGCCGCACGACGGCCGGATCGTGGCCAGCCACGGACAATAGCCTGTCGGCAGCCGCTTTGCTGACGTCGTGGCGAGAATCCCGGCTTGCTTCGATAAGCGCCTTGTCGGAGACCGCCTCCCTATGCAGCAATGCCGCGAACAGTGCGTCGCGTGGACTGTCCGGAATAGCGCCATCATCCGTCGGCTTCGGCTCATGGACTTGCCAATGCCGATATGCCCGCCAGAGCATGTCAGGATCGGCTTTGGCACCCTCTCGAACGCTCTCCGAGGTAAAACGAGCAGCGGCAGTTGCCGTCCAGTGCGATGATCCAAGCAGATGCCGCTCTGTGACAGCCGCGACACGCGCGGTCCACGGGATTTTTGCCGACTGGAGCGTTTGGAAGAGGTGGCGCATCCCGATTTCGTGCGGCCCCTCAAGCCGTTCAAGAATCAGGGTGCTGCCGGCAGGTTCGGGTAGCCGCGTCGCCAGATATCCGGCTGAGGCAAAGCCGAGCGCGGATGCCGTGGCGAGCATCCGCGCAATATGGTCAGGCGCCAGTTTCGAATGGGCGAGGATTGCGGTGGCGACCTCCACGACCCAGACCGATTCATGTTCAAGCGCACCTTCGACAAGCGAATAATTGGGGACCGTCTCCGCCAGCCGTGCCCATTCCGGATCGTCGATGTGAACGTGCTGGACACCGTCCAGCACACCGAAAAAAGAAACCTGCTTTTCTTCGACAAGCCTGCGTCGGATGGTCTGGACCTCTTGCGCGAGCCGGGCGGTGTCGAGGCTCGACAGGGCGATGACGATCCTGAGCAGTTCGGCGACTGCCTCGGCGCTGTAGGATTTCGTCCATGCCCAAACGTCATTTCCCGGTGATTCCCAAAAGCGGATAATCCCGAGTAGGCCTGACAGTTGAAGTGGTGGATGCAAGGAGAGGTCCAGGCACACCGCAGCTGCGTCCGTCGTATCCATTCCGATCGCCTGGGAAATGCCATCCAGCAGGCCGGCGACCGCCTTGGTCTCGGCGCCGTTATAGGCACTTTCAGGGCGCATCATTTCAAAGAGCGAGCTGTGATGCTCTTTGAACGCTTTGGGGTTGATGCCGAGCGGTTCAACGATGCGCAGAACCTCCTGACGGAAGTAGATGGACCCCGCATTGCCTTCCCTAAACAATTGCTCGACATGCGCTTCGACGTCGCTTGAGGGCCAACGCTCTACCAATAGCTTCAAATTGGTCAGCGCCATCCGGGGGGCGATCTCCACACCGCCGGAGGTCCGCAACCGGATGCCGCCCATCAAGGATGAGCGTACGTCCGGGTCTTCGCGCATGAGCATCGCAATCGCCTGCTCCGCCGCTTCATCGGGGTCATGATAGTCAGGTCCGGCTTCGACCGCACACGCCCAGGCGATGCGGCGAACCTTACCGTCGGCGCTCGCGAGACGCGCGGAGGCTTCGGTCGCGACGGCGGCAGGATAGCGCGCTGCCAAGCCCACCAGTGCCGAACCAAGTTTGATCTGATTGCCGCCACTATCGATTGCGGAAAATGCTATCTTCGCCAAGCGTTGCGCGTTTTCGTCCGAAAGATCGACGATAGAGTCCGCAGCGATCTGGACAGCGCGTTCGATTTCCAGCTTCGCCAGGAGCATATCGATCACTTCGACGGCGACGCCTTGACTTGCCGCGAAGGTCAGGACCTCTGCCCAATCGGGCAAATCTGCAATGCGGCTCAACTCCTCGGCGCGACGATTCGTGTCCATTCCGGCCAGCAGTCTGCCGGCGGCATATTCGCCAAAGCTCTTGTGCACAAAGGCAAGGAGCCAAGTGCTGCGATGATGAACGCGCTCGACCAGGCCGATATCTTCCCAGAACTTTGTTGCGAGGCGCGCCTGCCGAGCCGCCGCCAGCTGCGTCGTATCGAGTAGCGTCGCCACTTCCGCACTGACCTGCGCTAGAATGACTTCATAAGTGCCGAGCGGTTCCGCGGTCAGCCGCCAGCCAATCCGATCCAGCACCGCATGGCAGATATCCAGGTCAATCTCGCTGCTTTCGACTCTCGTCGCAGCGCTGCGTTCAATCGACGAGAAGAGTCGCTGGAACAATTCGCTTCGTGATCGCCCGAGCGGTTCGCTCCGAACAATGAGCGAAGCCGCCATTCCCAGAAGCTGGGGATCGGTAGCGATAGCATTTGCAGGCTGACTTCGATGAAACGCGGCCGTCGCGGCTGCACGGCTCTCGTCACCGGAAAGGCTGCCTTCCGGAGCGATTGCGGCCACCAATCGCCCGACATGCGCGGTTGCGCCATTGCTGTCTGGCCGGATCAGCTCGTAGTGCGGCCAGTCCGCCAAGGCAGTCGTCTCATAGCCGATCGGCCGGGTTGTCACGATGATCCGGCAGGCCGGATGGCCGAGGTTGAAGCGACCCAATGCGTCAGCGACGCCCTCTTGCGCGGTGCCACATTCATCCAGGCCATCGGCGAGCAAGACCCAACCGTCCGCGCCGAGATTTGCTACCCGGTTCGCGTCGATGCCCGATCCCTCAAGGCCCTGACGCAGGATCGCGGTTTCGAAAGTCTCCCCAGCGGCAAGGCCTGCTGCAATTCTCCGTAGCTGGACTCTGAGGACCGGATAGCCCTCATTGGCGTATCGTTGCGCCTGGCGACGCAACAAAGTGGATTTGCCGAGGCCCGGACCAGCCACGACGACACCTCTGCGTTTGAACCAGCCGAGAAATTCGGCGTCGTAGAGATCTTCGCGTTCCTGACTGCTGCGCGTCGCGTCGATACCGCGATACCGCGCCATTGCCGCCGCCGGATCGACGGGTGTCGCTGCAAGGTCGGTAGAGCGAGCGCTGAGCGATATCCAGGCTGCGTCGAGCGAGACGGGGCGTCCCGCGCCGAACACCGTGAAGGTTTGATTTGAGACCTTAGCCCAGTCGATCACCTTCGCGATCGACGTGCCTGGCGCATTCGTTCCGCCAAGGGAAACATTGGCGGCCGAGAGGAGCCGAACCACGGCCAGCAGGTCCCAGCGACCCTTTCTGGCGATCAACGCGTGTGCGCCCTCGACAAGCGTTTGCCACGCAAGATCCGCCATTTGAGCGCTGCCACAAAGCCGCGTTAGGATCGATTTGGCAGCACGGATCGCATCCACATTACCGTCCGTGGCCGCGACCGTCTGGATACGGATCGCGCGCGATATGGCGACCGGATCGAGGCCAGCTTCATCGAGCTGTGCGATCCATTTTCGGCCCACTTCGTGGAGGCGATCGGTGCGCCCACTCCCGACATGGCGCAGGTTCTGTTCCAGAAAATGCCTGACCGTCCGGCTGCTGTCGGGGGATACAGCAAGCACGCCGAAGTCGATCCGGCCCCCGTTCAGTCCGCGAGCGATATCGAGCATCGCCTCCCACAACGTCGCATTCGCTGAGAGCCCCCGCTTGGCCTGAAGCTCCGCGGTTGCCGTCTGCAATTCGAGACGAACATCGTCGCCCGGCCCGCCGCTTTCGGCCCAGATCGCGGTCGGCGTGTCATCCGCTAGTTCGTCGAGCCAGCCAATCTTGCTGCCATCGATCAGATGCACGGCCGCGATCGCCGTCACGACTGCCTGAAAGTTCAGTCCCGAAGCAGGAGCCGCACCCCCCGCATGATTCCGGATGTCGTGAGGACTTGCTTCGCCGGCTAAGGGCTTTGGATCAGATTGCGTCACGACTCGCACTCTAGGCAATTGCGCGCCGAGCCGCGAAGGGTGTTCGAATAGCCGCCTTTCAGCGCGCTGAACCTCCGGCGCAAACTTGTTCGTCGTCTTGCTCATCGTAGACCCTTCCTCTCAGGAGTTAGGGCCTCCGACAATCCCGGGGCGGTTCAATTCGATTCAAACGGCGGGGTGCTGCTGAATCGGCGGGATAGCAAAGTTCTGAACGCCCCTGTTTGGCCAGCATCAAGACGATCTGCCCCCGCGCGTCATGTGCATAACCGGATCGGGGCGGAAGGGGAACAGTTATGGATGAGAGTTGATAGCACCGATAACCTGCTCGATCGCGGCAACCCATGTAT
>QFNN01000154.1 GCA_003240855.1 Sphingomonas sanxanigenens | reverse complement strand
AGTTTCCCGGACTCATCGTGCAGAATGAGAAGCATGTCGGCGCCTGGCGGATGCGCGCAGGCAACGGGCTGCTGCCGGGCGTGAAGGGCGTGGTGCGCAGCGCCACCGATCGGATGCGCGGGCAGGCGATCGAGCGCCTGCTCTGCGACGGCGCGGTCGATCTCGCCGCGATCGCCACGCTTCACGGTCGGGCGCTGGCCGAGTTTGACCAGAGCGTCGCAATGCTCGCCGATCTGGCCGCACAAGGACTCGTCACGATCGACGGCGCGCGCATCGCCATCACCCCCGATGGCCGCCCCTATGCCCGCCTCGCCGCCAACGTATTCGACGCCTATCGCAAGCCGCCCCCCGGGGCAGTCTCACGCGCGGTCTGATCTGCCAGTCACACCGTCATTGCGAGCATAGCGAAGCAATCCAGAATGTTCGGCTGGCGCTCTGGATTGCTTCGCTATGCTCGCAATGACGGTGATTTTGCTATCCCGCACAAAAAAGATCGGGCGGAACCTTCCGGTTCCGCCCGCCCCTTTCCAGACATGCGCAGCGAGCCGGAGCTCAGAAGCGCATGCCCACCCCCACGCCGAAGATCAGCGGGTTGATGTCCACCTTGGTGCGGTTGATCGCACCGGCGGTGTTGAGCCGCGCCTTGGTGCTCATGTCGACATATTTGATGTCGAAGTTCATGAACACCTTCTTGGTGATGTCGATGTCCATGCCGCCCTGCAGGGCGTAGCCAAAGCTGTCCTTCAGGTGCAGCGAGGTCTGGCCGATCGCCGCGTTGAGCGCGCTGCTCGTCTTATCCGAATAGAAGATCGTATAGTTCGCGCCCGCACCCACATAGGGCCGGAACTTCCCATCGGGCAGGAAGTGATATTGCACGGTCAGCACCGGCGGCAGCGCCCAGGCGCTGCCCAGCTTGTTGACGCCCGACAGGCCCGCGCGGCCGCGCAGGTCGTGCTTGGTGGTCGCAAGGATCAGCTCAGTGCCGATATGTTTGGTCCACATATAGGTGAAGTCGACCTCCGGCATCACCGCATTGTCGACGCCGACGCGACCGGTCGGGAACGCCGGATTGACCCCTGTCGATTTCTCGTTGGGCGCGACGATGATCGCGCGAGCGCGGACGATCAGGTCGCCCTGCTCCGCCAAGGCGGGCGACGCGGCCCCCGCCGCAACTGCAGCCGCCACCAGAAAAAACGCCCCACTCTTCATTTGTGCCTCCATCATCAGATGCAATTCGCGCTAGGACGAAGTGATACAAAGCTCGTTACGTAGTGTGCCCAATGGGAATATTGCGGATGCGGCGGCAAATCATGCTGAAACGCGGTTTTTCGGGTCTGCAGGAACAGGACATTGCGCGAAAAGGGACTTTCCCCTGACAAGCTAGGTGAAGAACTCGTCCGCTTCGTCGACAGCGCGGTCGACCGCGCCATCTTCCTCACCGATTCCGATGGCGTCATTCTCAGTTGGCCCCCCGGCGGCGAACTGCTGACCGGCTGGCAGGCTACACAGATCATCGGCCAGCCGCTTTCGATCCTCTACGCCCCGCAGGATGCCCGCGCGGGCCTCCCCGCCAAGGAACTGGCCGAAGCGCTCGCCCGGGGCACGCGACGCGAAGAGGGCTGGCGCGTCCGGCGGGACGGGTCGGAGTTTCTTGCCGATGTCAGCATCTTCGCGATCCGCGGCGATGGCGGCGCGGCACGCGCTTTCGCGTTCAGCATCATCGACGTCACATCACGCAAGGCTGCGGAACAGGCGCTGGTCAACAGCGAATCTCATGTCCGCTCGATCCTCGCGACGATCCCCGAGGCGATGATCGTCATCGACGAACGGGGGATCATCCTCTCGTTCAGCGCGGCGGCCGAACGCCTGTTCGGCTTCGGCGAGGCCGAAGTGATCGGCCGCAACGTCAGCATGCTGATGCCCGCACCCGACGCCGCCAAGCATGACAGCTACATCGGCCATTATCTGACGACCAGCGAGCGACGCATCATCGGCATCGGCCGGATCGTGGTCGGCAAACGGCGCGACGGATCGGAGTTTCCGATGGAACTGGCGGTCGGCGAGGCGCGGAGCGACGGCTACCGCATCTTCACCGGCTTCATCCGCGACCTCACCAGCGCCCAGCGCGCCGAGTTCCGGCTGAAGGAACTGCAGTCCGAACTGATTCACGTCTCACGCGTCAGCGCCATGGGCACGATGGCGTCGACGCTGGCGCACGAACTCAACCAGCCCCTCACCGCCATCGCCAACTATCTGGAGGCCGCGCGCGACCTGATCGACCGGGGCGATGCGGAATCGATCGCTCATGTCCGCGAGGCCGTCGACGAGAGCGCGAAGGAAGCGCTACGCGCCGGCGGCATCGTCCGCCGCCTCCGCGATTTCGTCGCGCGCGGCGAAGTCGAGAAGAAAGCGGAGGATCTGCCCCGTCTTATCGAGGAAGCGAGCCACCTCGCGCTGACCGGCGCGCGCGAACGCGGCGTCCGCGCATTCTTCGCTCTCGATCCCGCCGCAGCCTGCGTGATCGTCGATCGCATCCAGATTCAACAGGTGCTGGTCAACCTCGTCCGCAACGCAGTTGAAGCGCTGTCCGACTGCGAGGAGCGCGACATCAGCATCAGCACCGAATGCCTGCCCAACGCGATGGTCCGCATCTCGGTCGAGGACACGGGGCATGGCATAGAGCCTGCCGTGCTCGACAAACTGTTCCAGGCCTTCACAAGCACCAAGGAGCAGGGCATGGGCCTTGGCCTGTCGATCTGCCGCACGATCGTCGAGGCGCATGGCGGCCGCATCTGGGCGGAGCCGCGCGCCGGGGGCGGCACCATTTTCCATTTCACCGTCATGAATGCGCAGTGCGAGGATCAGAATGACCGATAAGCGCCTCATCCATCTGGTCGACGACGAGGAATCGATCCGCCGTTCGGCCGGCTTCATGCTCCGCACGTCGGGCTTCGAGGTGAAGGTATATGCTTCCGGCGTGGAGTTCCTGAAGGAGCTCAAGGTAGCCGAGGCCGGCTGCATCCTGCTCGACGTGCGCATGCCGGGGATGGACGGGCTGGAAGTGCAGGCCGAACTCGCGACGCGCGGCGTGGGCATGCCGGTGATCGTGCTCACTGGGCATGGCGATGTCGCCATTGCGGTTCAGGCGATGAAGAATGGCGCGGTCGACTTCCTCGAAAAGCCCTTCGAGAAAGCGCGCCTTCTCGCGGCGATCGAAGAAGGTTTTCGCCGCCTCGACGATCGGGGCGAGGCAATGTCGTCTGCACGCGAGGCGTCGGTGCGTCTCGCCGCGCTGACCCCGCGCGAAACCGACGTGCTGCGCGGGCTGGTGCGCGGGCACCCAAACAAGACGATCGCCTATGACCTGGGCATTTCCCCTCGCACCGTGGAAGTCCATCGCGCCAACCTGATGGCGAAGCTTGACGTTCACAGCCTGTCGGAAGCGCTTCGGCTCGCCTTCGCGGCCGGGCTGTCCGATCAGATTGCGGACTCTACGTAAGGACCGCGGCGGCGGCGCGCGGCAGGATCAGGACAATAGTCAAAGCGTGTCTGAGAGCCGATGTCGACCGAAACGCAAAATCCCGGTGAAGCGCCCAAAGCCCGCGTCCTTCTGGTCGACGACGACGAAGGCGTGCGCCGGTCTCTGCAATTGCTCCTCCACGGATCGGGCTACAGCGTGCGCGCCCACGCATCGGCCTCATCGATCCTTCACGAGCCGCCGGTCGATGATATCGACATGCTCGTCACTGACTATCGCCTGCCGGATGGCGACGGGCTGGGCATATTGCGGGCGATGCGGCGACGCGGCTGGGATGGACGCGCCGTGTTGATCACCGCCTTTCCCTCGCCGCTGGTGCGTGATTGCGCGCTCTCGAGCGGCTTTGCAGCCGTGCTGGAAAAGCCGTTGCGGCCTTATGAGCTTTTCGGCGCGCTTTCAGGCTGAGTTTTAAGCGCAACAGTCCGCGGGAAAGCCGCGAGGCCATGCTTGCAAAGCGTGTGGATTGGCGCCTATTGGCCCCATGCTTTCTCAACGAACGCGCTATGCAATCCGGGCGCTTCTCCATCTGGCCGATCGCCACGGCAATGGCCCCGTGCAGTTGACCGAGATTGCAGACGCGCAGAACATCCCGGCGAAGTTTTTGACAGTGATTCTGTCTGAGCTCAGCCGCGCCGGCCTGGTCGAGACTCAGCGCGGCAAGGATGGCGGCTATTGGCTTTCGCGGCCGCCGCACGAAATCAGCTATGGCGACATCGTGCGGCAGACGCGCGGGTCGCTCGCGCTCGTGCCCTGCGCCAGCCGCCTCGCCTATACGCCGTGCAAGAATTGCGTGACGCAGGAAGAGTGCCGCGTGCATTTCGTCATGCTCCGCGTTCGCGACGAAACGGCGGCGGTGCTCGACGGCATCAAATTGTCCGAGCCGATCGAGGCATTGCTCGCCGCCTGAACCTTTGGCGGATACGCCAAACGGCCGGGGCGCCGCCTTGGCGCCGTCCGAACAAATGCGCCGAACGTCCAGCCGGCTTTACTCGTCGGACTTGCGGGTTATTAAACGCGCATGAGCCTGCCTTCGATTTTCGATCGTCTGCGCCTGCCGATCATCGGCTCGCCGCTTTTCATCGTTTCCGGTCCCGATCTGGTGATCGCCCAGTGCAAGGCGGGGATCGTCGGATCCTTTCCCGCACTCAACGCACGTCCGCAGAGCCTGCTTGACGAATGGCTGCACCGGATCACCGAGGAACTCGCGGCGTGGAACCGCGAAAATCCCGATCGCCCTGCCGCTCCCTTCGCCGTCAACCAGATCGTCCATAAGTCGAACGACCGGCTTGAGGCCGATATTCTGACCTGCGCCAAGTGGCAGGTGCCTATCGTCATCACATCGCTTGGCGCACGCGAGGATCTCAATACCGCCGTCCATGGCTGGGGCGGAATCACGCTGCATGACGTGATCAGCGATCGGTTCGCGCGCAAGGCGATCGAAAAGGGCGCGGACGGGCTGATCCCCGTCGCGGCCGGCGCGGGCGGCCATGCCGGCGTCACCTCGCCTTTCGCTCTCGTTTCCGAAATCCGCGAATGGTTCGATGGCCCCGTCGCGCTGTCGGGCGCGATCGGCAACGGCCGCTCTGTGCTCGCCGCACAGGCGGCCGGCGCCGATCTCGCCTATATGGGCTCGGCCTTTATCGCGACGAGGGAAGCCAACGCCGCCGACGATTACAAGCAGGGCATCGTCGAGGGCCATGCCGCCGACATCGTCTATTCCGACCTGTTCACCGGCGTTCACGGCAAT
>QFNN01000153.1 GCA_003240855.1 Sphingomonas sanxanigenens | reverse complement strand
GAGGCGTTTCGGCAACAGCGCGCGGCGCGCAAACCGCCCATGCCGGGCGATGGCGCGCCTGCAGCCGCTCCGCCGCGCATCGCCGTCGCCAGCATCTCCGAGTTCAGCTTCGAGACCGACGCCGAGGGGATGATCCAGTGGAGCGAGGGCGCGCCACGCGAGGAAGTGATCGGCGTATCGATCGCCGTCGCCGCCGAGTCGGACCACGGCGTCGATGGCCATGCCGCCGGGGCGTTCCGGCGTCGTGCGCCGTTCCGGGATGCGCGGCTCACGCTGGCGCATGACGGCGCGACCGGCGGCGAGTGGCAGATTTCGGGCGTGCCGTTCTTCGAGAGCGTCAGCGGCCGTTTCCGCGGGTTTCGTGGCGCTGCGCGTCGGCCGCGGCCTGATGAGCGCGCCGCGCCGATCGCCAATGGCCTGTACGGGTCCGGCCTGCCCGCCGATTCGCTTCGCCAGCTCGTCCATGAACTTCGCACGCCGCTCAATGCGATCATCGGCTTCGCCGAGATGATCGATCAGCAGATGCTGGGGCCGGCGGCGGCGGACTATCGCGGACGGGCGGGGGCCATCCTTGACGATGCGCGGCGTTTGCTCGGCACGGTCGACGATCTCGATGTCGCGGCGCGGATCGACAGCGGCGCGGAACTGGCGGCGGGTGGGGGCGATGTCGCCGATGCGGCCGCCGCGCTTCGCGCTTGCGTGGCCGAAAGCGGCGCTTTGGCGACGCTGCGCAGGATCAAGCTTGATCTGCAGATCGATCCCGCGACGCCTGCGGTAGGCGTCGATGCGCTTTCGCTCGATCGCATGTTCTCGCGCCTGTTGTCGGCGGTGATCGGTCTCGCGGCATCGGGGGAGGCGATCGTCGCCGATCTCGCGCCGGGCGGGAACGCCATCCGTTTTTCGGTGAGCCGCACGCATGCGTTGCTGGGGCGTGACGAGCAGGCGCTGCTCGATCCCGGCTATTCGCCCGATGGCGACTGGCCCGATGCCCCGGCGCTTGGCCTGGGCTTTGCGCTCAGGCTGGTCCGAAATCTCGCGGAAGCGGCGAGGGGGCGGCTGATGATCGAGCCAGAGCGCTTCGTCTTGATCCTGCCCGTCGCGGCGGATAGCCCGATCGAGCGCGAGGGGCAGCGCTGACGGGGGAGAGGCGCATGAGCGGGGACGAAGGCAGGCTGGACCGCCCGCCGCCGCCCGCGCGGCTGGCTCGCCTGCCAGCCGTCCTCCACCGCCGCTACCTGATTGGCGTCGATACCGAGGAGGAGTTCGACTGGGGCCGTCGGCGGCAATGGCTGTCCTATGGGGTGAGTGCGGCGCAGGCTATCCCGGCCATGCACCGCCGCTTCGTCGATGCCGGGGCGCGCCCAATCTACCTCGTCGACTATCCCATCGCGGATGCACCGGATGCGGTGGCGGCCGTCAGCGAGGCGCTGGAACATGGCGGGGCGGAAATCGGCGCGCAGCTTCATCCCTGGGTCACGCCGCCCAAGGGGCTGGGTTCGACATTCGCCGGCGCGCTGCCGGAAGCGGACGAGGAAGCGAAGATCGCGGCGCTTGTTGCGCGGATCGAGGCGGCGTTCGGCATAGGTCCCGTCATCTACCGGGCCGGGCGCTATGGCGTGGGTCCGAACAGCGCGGAGATTTTGCTGAGACACGGCTTTGCGCTCGATCTGTCGCCGCGACCGCTGTTCAACTATGCGCGTGAAGGCGGGGTCGATTTCAGGCGCTTTGGACCGCACCCGTTCCGGGCGGGGCGGGGCGGCGAATTGCTCGTCCAGCCGCTAGGCGTCGCGCTGACCGGCGCGCTGCGGGGCGGGGGCTGGAGGCTTTACGCGGCGCTTGCGAAAGCGCCCTTTGGCTTGTCCTTCGCGGCGCGCGCCCGGCTGCTGTCGCGCGTCGCGCTCACGCCTGAAGGCATGCCGTTCGCCGATGCGGCCGAAGCCGTCCGGCTGATGCTGGGCGAGGGCGTGCCGATCCTCAGCTTTGCTTTCCATTCGCCGTCGCTGGTCCCGGGCAATACGCCTTATGTCCGCGATCAGGGCGATCTGGCCGCCTTTCATCGCTGGTGGGATGCGATGTTCGGGTTGCTCGCGCGGCTGGGCGTATCGGCGATCTCCGGCGGTGAACTGATTGCGGGGGCGCGGGCGATGCGCGATTGAACAGGGGCTGGCCGCGGCCGATTTTTCTGCGCTATGTCAAAGCTCTGTGAATCATCTGACGGGCGGGGTGGGGGCTATGCCGCCGGAAATATCGGCATTCGTGAACAGCTTCGTCGTGCCCGTCGGGCTGATCGCGATCATGTTCAGCATGGGTTTGTCGCTGCGGCTCGCCGATTTCGCGGAGGTGGGGCGCAATCCTGTCGCGGTGGGAGTGGGGCTGACGGCCCAGCTTGTGGCGATGCCGCCGCTGGCGCTGGCGGTCGCCTGGCTGTTCGCATTGCCCTCGCCAATGGCGGCCGGGCTGTTCCTGCTCGCCATTTGCCCCGGCGGCGTGACGTCCAATGCGATCACCTTTGCCGCCAAAGCGAATGTCGCGCTCGCAGTTGTGCTGACTTCGCTGTCGAGCCTGATTACCGTCTTTACGATTCCGATCCTTGCGCGCTGGGGATTGCAGCATCTCTATGTGGGAGGAGAGGCACCGGAGCTTTCCATAGTGTCGACGATGGCGCAGCTCGCGATCATGACGGTGATTCCGATCGCGCTTGGCATGGCGCTGCGCAAGGCCGCTCCCGTCTTTGCCGAACGCGCCGCACCCTATCTGCGCCCTGCGTCGCTGGTCGTGCTGATCGTCGTGATCGGTTTTTCGGTGATCGCCAGCGCGTCGCTCCTCCTCGCCAACCTCGTTCGGGCCGGGCCGGCGATCTGGACGCTCAACGCTCTCGGCATGGCGATCGGGCTTGGACTGGCGGCGCTGATCGGGCTTGACCCGAAGGATCGGCTGACCATCGCGATCGAAGCAGGCGTGCATAATGCGACGATGGCGACGCTGCTGACATTGTCGATCCTGAAGGATTTGTCGCTGGCGATCGCCCCGACGCTCTATGGCGTCGTGATGCTGCTCAACGCCGGCCTGCTGGTGCGCTGGCTACAGCGCCGGCGTTCAGCGTGATGATCGGGCAGCGTGATGGTCGGGGAGACAGGATTCGAACCTGCGACCCTCTGCTCCCAAAGCAGATGCGCTACCAGACTGCGCTACTCCCCGACGCTGACGGCCATATAGCGCGGCCGCGCCAACCGGCAAACGCATGGTGGGCCCGGCAGGATTCGAACCCGCAACCAAGCCGTTATGAGCGGCCAGCTCTACCCTTGAGCTACAGGCCCGCCATGCGAAGGCAACGCCGATAGCGGAGGCGCTTGGCCGCTGTCCAGCGGCATGGCGCCCTCCAGCCTCAGAGCTTCGGCTTTACCGCATCCATCACGGTAATGCGCTTGCCGGTGTCGGCGCCTACGCTGGAGCCGGTGACCAGGATCGTGGCGCCCGGCCGAATCTCCGCTTTTACGGCATCGTAGAAGGCCTGGGGCATGCGCACGCGGTTGAGGGTCGCTTCGTCGAGCTGCTTGCCTGCATCCTCGCTGTGGCCGGGCAGCCCGACATAAACCCAGCGCGGTTTGCCGTCAGGCCCCGCCGTCAGGCTGATGACGTGCGAAGTGGGATCGGTATTGTCGATACTGGCGACGCTGCGCCCGATCTCGATGCCGTTACGCAGGACGACGATCGTCTGGTCGGCCTTGGAGACGATGATCGTCATCGGCCCGGTTGGCGAAAGTTCGGGCGTCCAGCGATATTGCTGGTTGGTCAGCGGCCGCACCGGCGTGGCGTCGCCGGTCTTGTCGAGCGGCTGGAGCAGGCTGTTGTCGGTGGTCCGGACGTGATCGATGGCATTGCCGTCGACGACGACCGTCGCGCCGAGGCTGGTGATGCCGAACAACTCGCGCGAGAAGCCATAAGGCAAGTGGATGCAACCATGGCTTTCGGGATAGCCCGGCAGGCCCCCGGCGTGGAGCGCCACGCCGTCCCAGGTCAGTCTTTGCTGATAGGGCATGGGGGCGCTGTTATATTTGTTTGAGCGGTGGTCGACGTCCTTCTGAAGGATGGTAAAGACACCCGTAGGCGTCTCGTAGCCCTCCTTGCCGGAAGAAATGGTGCTGACGCCGATCCGCACGCCGTTTCGATAGACGGTCGCGATCTGACGCGAGAGATCGACATAGATCAGGACCGGGCCACTGGGCGCAACCTGCGGCGCCCAGACCCACTGGCCGGGTTTCAGCTTGTCCACGGTGCGGGCAAGCTCGGCGGGGGAACTCGCCGTCGCTCCCTGCGCCAGAGCCGGAGCAGCCGCGGCGATCAGCGCGAATGCGGCGGCGCATTTCAGCATGTTCATGGATCGAACCCTCCAGTCCCGCGCCTGTCTTAGACAGACGGCAAGAGCGGGCAAGAGGGATCAGATGCGCGTCGAAACGATCAGGCGTCCCGGACCGAGCCGATCGAGGACCATCGCGATCTCGGATTCCGAAAAGGCGAAGCAGCCCTCGCTGCGGCCGAGCTGGCCGTGCTGGCGGAGCATGTCGTCGCCGACATACCAGGCGCCGTGGACCACGATGGCGCGCTCCTCGGCATTGTTGTTGGTGGGATCGAGCCCGACCAGGCGCATCGATGCGCCGTGCTTGCCTGAGTAAAGGCCTGACGTGACGAAGGCGCCTTCCGAAGTCGCCGCCGACCCGGGATCGTTAGAAAAGCGCCGGAGCCAGCCGCTGTGTGCGGGGTCGGAACCACGGCCGTGCGCGACCAGCAGGCTTTTAACGCGGCCGGCCGCGAGATCGACGAGGTGGAAGCGCGGCGAGGACGAGGCGGCCGCAAAGTCGGCGACGCCGACCATGTCGTGATTTTTGATCGCGCCGCCCATACGGGACAGTTCGCGCGTGGCGATCCCGCGAAGCACACTGTCCTGCGTCGCCGCGTGCGCCGCAGCGGGAAGAACCGAGGACGCGCCGATGGCGGCGGCTGAAAAGACGAGCTGTCTGCGCGAAATATGCGATCCCATGGCGGCAATCTAGGTATGCCTGGTTAAATCGACAACCGCTGATGCTGCGCTTGCCGCCTCGCGATATTCAATTGGCCACGAAAAAGGGGCGGCCCATCGGGGCCGCCCCTGATCCTGCCATCGATCGCCGAAGCGACCGAAGAACCTTACTTGGCGACGTTCGCCGCAGCGTCGGCAGCGTTGTCGGCAGCCGCGTTCTCGAGGGTCGCTTCGCCGGCCTCGGTGGCGTTGTCGGCCAGCGCGTCGAGGTTGTCAGCGGCGTTCTCGAGCGTCGCAGCGGTATTCTCGGCTTCAACGTTGGTCGTTTCCGACTTGTTGCACGCCGCCAGGGTCATCAGGCCGGCGGCAGC
>QFNN01000152.1 GCA_003240855.1 Sphingomonas sanxanigenens | reverse complement strand
CGGCAGGTTCGGCTTAGACACCCAGTTCCTAATTCAGATCAGAGGCTTATGCCACTCCCGCCAACCCTCTCGGCCCAACGCGGTGAATAAGCCGGGCTATATGCCGAGATCGACGCATTGGCGCCCCAAGATGTCGGCAAGTGGCTGGACGATTACCATTCGCGCAAAGCACGCAGCACATCCATGCTCGAGTTGCTTGCTGACAGCCTCGACAATGCCGTTCGGACAATTGGCGGGCCAGACACTCTGCACGCTCAAGAAAATCCATGATTGGAGCTCCGCTCGCAAGTCGTCGCGGACTGAAAACTGATCCGCGTCGAAAAGCTGGTTATTGTATGATCGAGGTGCTCGCGGTATCGCGCCGTCACCGCACGGCGGAGGCGCCGCGCTGACTGATCCCTGGCGGTGGTGGGTCCAAGGTCAGCGAAGAACCAGGGCCTGCGCGCAAGCGCGGGCCCTTTCGTTTTTCAATCGGTCGTATTGGAACGATCGGCCGCATCCCGCGTTGAGTTTGTCCTTCATCAGAACATTTGGCGTAGTATGTGGCGCAGACCAGCCTGGCGACCGCAACTGCCGTAGCCCTCGTTCCGGTCTTTGAGAGGGCGAGTTGTCGAGTGCGCACCCTGCCATTCTCAAACCTTGCTCAGTTCGGCGTTCTTCCTGGCCACGGGCCGTCAAGTCTGTTGTCGAAAACCGCGTGCAAAAGCTGATTATTGTATGGTTCAGGCATTCGCGGTAACACAGCGTTACCGTTCGGCGGAGGCGCCGCGTTGACCGATCATTGGCGGTGATGACTCCAAGGTCAGCGAAAAATCCGGGCCTGCGTGCAAACGCAGGCCCTTTTAGATACCATATTGGCGAAAATTGATCGTCAACCTTACCTCATTTTGATTCTGAATATCCGCCAGCCTTCGCCTCCGCGATCAAAGCATCTGCCCGGCGCTGGTCTTGGCGAACACCCCTACCATCGCGGTACATGAGCCCCAGCCGATACATGGCTTCGGGGAGCCCCGGCTGATCCTCACCCGTGCGGATGGCGAGCACCTGCGCCCTCGCCTGCCCGACAGCGGGAGAGTAGACATACGTCACGCCTCGCGTCGGTCTGGCGGCCGCCTGATATAATCGCGCCGCCCGCTTGGGATCTAAAGTAACACCGTCGCCCATCTCATAAGCTTTGCCAAGGGCGAGTTGAGCGCCTTTATTACCAAGAGCCGCCTGACAAGTAAGTACAACATCTGAACTCGTGCCCGGCGGGCAACCAGGCGTCGTCGCGCAGCCGCCAACCAGGATCGCAACCAGAGAAACGATCGCCGGTGCGCACCTCAATGCACGGGCACCTTTGCTTCTACACCAAGGGTTATCTTATCCTTGCGACCGCTCGCCGCATCGGTCCGGTGCAGGCTGAACCTTCTGTTCGCGAAGGGGCCGGATACTAGATCAGCGAGCATGATTTCGGCCAGATTATTTTCCGGCGTGGCGAAGGGCGAGATCAGCTCGAGAAGCCATAGCCTGTCCCCCGATTTCCAATCATCGGCGGACAGGCGCTCGCCTCGTTCGACCTTGGCTTCGACAGCTTCCGACAAATGCCCCCATAAAGCGACCCCGAGCGGCATTTGCTCCAGCCCCTCGCGGGTTACGCCGGGCAAGAGCGTCTCCGGATCGACATCGTTAAGGCCAGGCAATGGACCAAACCGAAAAATTCGGAACTGCTCATGCAGGATCGCCGGCATGATCGACCACTCCAGATCTCCGATCTTCAGATGTCGGTGAACCGGAGATTGGCTCAGCAACCAGGTAATCTGCCCCAGCGCCTCAGCAACGGTTTGCGGCCCTTTTTCATCAGACATTCAAAACTCCTATACTGAAGGCGCGAGCTGCAACGCTTCGTCGGTCATGGGATGAGCGATTTGGCTCGCCGGTCCAATTCCTTCGCCTGAATGGAAATCGGCCATCGCCGCAAGTAGCTTGCTCAGGCCAGCGAGAGGATCCTCGCCGGCATAAGAGCGCGACCAGACGGATTGGCTTGCAGCGCCCGACGCGGGCGCCAGTAGCGCATTGAGCGATATTTCGGGCTGTTCGCGCAGAAGCGCTGCCGCGGATCGAAGCGAAACGTCATCTTCGACCACCTTCTCGCCTGCAAAGACGGAGCCGGCCACAAAATGATCCTCCGCCGGCTGCCATGGCCTCGCAATATTTGAGGCGGTGACATTTTCGATATCGACCTTGGGCTTTTCGCTTGCCGCTGCGTCGGCGCCTCCCGAATCGCTCGCGTCCTCCGACGCGCTCCGTGAAGGGGACTGGGCAGCAAACTGAAGTGGCGAGTCGATAGGAGAACCCCGTTCGACATCCGGCTGCGTGTCGCTTTCGGCATTGTCGCTCGAATCGGCGGCGCGCCAACGCAGGCGGTCGGGCAGCTGCGAAGTGTCATCGAGGCCGAGGAACTTCACCTGCGACCGAGCAATGGGCATCCGTTCGGCGTAACTGCCCATCATGCTCAAATCGGCATTGTCGTCCGCACTATTGCTCCGATAAGCTAGGAATACGTCGCCCACATCCCCTGTCGTTCCGTTGGCGCGTGTAAATTTGCTCATCGCAAACAGCACATTGTCCGTGGCGCCCTCGACGACCGCCCCGGTTTCGGTCAGGCTGAGATTGATTGACCGGATATCACGTTGCGACAGCGACGAAAGTTCCTCTGCCTGGCTTATGCCATCTTGATTGGCGTCCTGCCAGACTTGGAAATCCGCGAAACGGTCGTCGCCCACGTCAAGAAAGCCGTTCGCATTACTGTCAAAGGCACGCAGACCCTCGAGATCGGATTGGGCGCCAAGCAAATCATTGATGAAACTGAACTCGCTCGAATTATCGATCACCCCATTGCCGTTTCGGTCAAGAACGACAAAGCCGTCATCCGCACCGACCCAGCCGGTTCTGTCCGCCTGACCATCGCCATCAATGTCGTACCAAGTATTTGAATTAACAAGTCCAATGAGCTCAACACCATCGCCGTCGAGGTCCAGGATAACGGGTGCGAACGGCCGATTCGAGTTATATGTGACCTCGAACGTTGTCTCACCACTAAGTCCACCCGCATCCGTGATGCGGACAGTTATTTGATCACGATTTTGCCAAGCATTCGGACCTTGATAGTTCGCAAAGACCTGACCACTTGAATTTATAGTATAAACCGGGTTAAAGCCGGACATATCTATATTTTCGACGTGAGTTATCTGATAACTAAACGTGTCATTTGGATCAGGATCGTTCGGATATACGATCCCTACATACTTTCCTTGCAAGGCATACCCCGTATTGATCGAGCCGACGCTCGATGGCTGCGGCGCGTGGTTTGTCGGCGTCACATTGATCGTAATCGTTTTGGCCGTCGTGAGCCCGCCCGAGTCCGTTACGGCAACATTGATGCTATGCTGGTTCGCGGTGTAGGCATTGAGCCCCCCATCCAGATAAAGATCGCCATTGTATGGGTTGATTGAAAAACGACTTCCCGTTGCCCAGCCTGGGATCGAGTAGGTCAGGCCATTGAACGCGCCTGATGGATCGGGATCGGATGCGGCAATGCGTCCGATAACGGTGTGAATACCGGGCGTGGAATCTGAAACGGTGAAGCTTGAGGTCGAGATCGACGGTGCTTCATTAGTGTCTTCGATGAAGACGTTATACTGGATCGGGTCAGACAGAAGATTGTTCGTATCCCTGGTCGCCAACGACAACGTTGCGACGCGTATCTCAAGACGCCCGTCGCCATCGCTATCATAAGCATAGCTGGCGTCCTGCCCATATTGGCCCAGCGTTGACCGCAGCCAATCGGCAGTAAAATTGGCGCCGGTGAACCGAAGTTGGTTGCCAACCACCTGAAACCAGCCATTTGCGTTGCCGCCCGTGATAGCCAGGCCCTGAACATTACCGTCCGGATCGCTCAGGTTGAAAGTCGCCAGCACCTGGTCGGCGTGAGAAGCGCCGCCAACGGTCTCCGAATAGAGTGTGCTTGACGCCAGTGTAGGCACCCCGGGCTTCTCGTTCACATTCTCGATCAAGACGTTGTAATAATATGGATCGGAGACCAGACCGTCCGCATCGCGCGCGCGCAGCTTGAGCGTTGCGATCTTCATTTCGGCGACACCGTCGCCGTCCTTGTCAAAATAGAACCCAGAATCGGTTCCCAACGTGCCCCGGATACTCCGCAGACGGTCGGCCGTGAAATTCTGATCGTCGGCAAAAACGATGCTGTTGCCGACAACCCTGAACCAGCCATTCTGGTTTCCGTCCTCGATCCACAAGCTCGGGGAAGAGCCGTCAGGATCGCTGAGCGCAAAGCTCGCTACCGTCTGCCCTGCATGCGACGGTCCGCCCGCGAATGTTTCCGAGTGAAGCGTGTCGGACTGGAGCCCCACAGCATTTGGCCGCGTATTGATAGCCAAGCTCAAGGACGCGGCTGCAGATTCGGCCGTCGCATTCGGCTGCCCAACCGCAAGAGCGTTTTCCTTGGCGCGCGCTTTGACCTGCAGCGCAGCCGCCCCAAGAAGATCAAGCGACCATCCGGAGTTTTGTAGGATCGACAAGTTGGCAACCTCGAAGGTGGCTATGGTGCCGGCCTTCTTCGTCGCCGCAAATTCCCAGACGCCAGCGCCCTTATTGGTGCCCTGATTGAAACTGAGCCCGGCTGGAACATTGGTGATGGTGATGATGTCGATGATTTCCGAGCCGTCGGCATCATCGAGCGTCGCTTCGACAGCCAAGCGTATCGGACCATTATCAAGCGTGCCCGATGCAATGGTGTTCCCATTCGCATCTATTGCGGCCACGCGCGTTACCGTCGGCGTATTGGCCTTTGGAGCCACGGTCAGATTGAACGAACGCGAGAAGGAGATCCCTCCGGCATCAGTTGCGGTCAAATTGATCTTCGCGAGACCGGCGGCCCGCGCTTTGCCGGAAATCGTCAAGGTGCGGTAGCCGTTGGCATCGGCCGCGCTCAGACTCGGCGCGTTCACGACACCGCTCACCCACAGTTCATTCTGCGGATCGACCGCCGTGGCATTGACCGAGAGGCCCGCCGCCGGCGTGATGTCATCAGTCATACGGACGGTGAGAATAAGCGTTCCGTCTTCCAGGATGATCTGGTCGCCTACGACATCGATAACGGGCGGCGCATTCGTTCCCCAGTAGGTCTGCCACTGGGCGTTGAACGAACTATTCCCCAGGAAGGTGTCGTAAGCGCTCTGCGAGGCCGGCTTGGTATAGCCTGCCATGAACGAGGCCATGCCTTCTGCGTTGAAGGTGTTGGAATAATGAACGCCAGCGATGAAGAAATCGATTTTATAGTTAGCCCGGCCTATTCATGAGACTGAGGTTCCGGGCTTGTTGGGTGGCGATGCGTTTTCGGTGATGTGATCCGGACGAGCGCCTCTGGCGGTGTTTT
>QFNN01000151.1 GCA_003240855.1 Sphingomonas sanxanigenens | reverse complement strand
TCGATCCCATGATCACCCATGTCCTCTCGCTCGACGACATCAACAAGGGCTTCGACCTCATGCACAAAGGCGAATCCATCCGATCCGTCGTGGTGTATTAGAGTCGGGAGCGGGCGGGCGCCGAACCCGATCCGGCAAAGCCGGATCGGCCGTTAAAGCAGGCTCGCGTCCCATCCTCCGCCCAGCGCCTGGTAGAGCGAGACCACGGCGTTGAGGCGGTCGGCGCGCACCTGCGCCAGGGCAAGCTCGGCTGACAGCAGCCCGCGCTGGGCGTCGAGCTGCTCCAGATAGGCGCTATAGCCTGCGCGATAGCGATTGGTGGCGAGGCGCAGCGCTTCGGCAAGCGCGCTGCGCTGTGCGACCAGCGCCTGTTCCTGTTCCGATGTCCGGGCGACTGCGGCCAGCGCATCCTCTACGTCGCGGAAAGCGCCGAGGGCGGTTTTCTGATAGGCGAAGGCCGCCTGATCGCGCCGCGCGGCGGCGCTGTCAGCCTGCGCGCGCAGCCGCCCGCCCTGGAACAGCGGCGCGAGGATGCTTCCGCCCAGCGACCAGATGCCGATTGGGTCGGCGAGCAGCGTCGACACCGCATAACCAGCCGAGGCGTTGAGCCGGATCGAAGGCAGGAAAGCCGCGCGCGCCGAATCGAGCGCATGGTCGGCGGCGACAAGCTGCTGCTCGGCCGCCGCGATATCGGGGCGCCGCCGCAGCAAAGATGCGGGCAGCCCGCCGTCGAGCGTAGGGATCGCCAGCGCCGCCAGCGGCTCGCCGCGCTCGATCGCGCGCGGGCTCTCGCCCAGCAGGATGCTCAGCCCGTCCTCCTGCCGGCGGATGGCCAGTTCCACGGTCGGGATCAGTTGCTCGGTCGCGCGATATTCGGCCTCGGCCTGCTGGAGGTCGAGCTGCGGCGAATAGCCCGTCTCGGCGCGACGCCTTGCGATGCGCAGCGATTCGGCGCGGGCGGTCAGCGTATCGCGCAGCACCGCCAGCCGCGCGTCGAGCCCGATCAGCGTGATATAGCCGTTCGCCGCTGTGGCTGCGACCGCCAGCCGCACGCTCGCCTGCGTCGCGCGCGTGGCGAGCAGCGCCGCGCGCGCGGACGCCGTCGCCTGCGCCAGCCGGCCGAACAGGTCGATCTCATATGATGCCGACAACGAAGGTTGCGCCGCCGATTGCTCTTCGGGCTTGCCGAAGGGGCTGACCGACCGGTCGCGCGCCAGCCCGCCGATCGCGCCGCCGATCGAGGGGCGTTGCTGCGACCGGGCGAGCCTGAACTGCGCATCGGCCTCCGCCACGCGCGCGGCCGCGATCGCGATGTCGGGATTGTTGGCCAGCGCCTTGTCGACGATCGCGCCCAGAGCGGGATCGCCGAAGCCCTTCCACCAGTCGCCGGCGATCGCCGCATCGCTTCCCGGCCCGTCGCGCCAGCTTGCCGGCGCGCCTATGGCCGCGCTCCCGGGCGTCGCGGGGCGCTCGCCCGCGCCGCAGCCGGCGAGCGCCAGCGGCAGGAGGCAGGCAATGCGCTTCATCGATCGCGGCTCGTATCGACGACGGTGACGACCGACATGCCCGGCCGCAGCCGCCCGGCGAGCGGCTGGCCGGGATCGGGCAGGATGCGGATGCCGATGCGCTGCGGCACCTTCACGAAATTGCCCGTCGCATTGTCGGGCTTGAGCACCGCGAATTCGGATCCCGTCGCCGGCGCAATGCGCTGGATATGGCCTTTCAGCTCGCGGCTGCCCAGCGCGTCGACCGTGAAGGCCACGGGCTGGCCCACCGCCATGCGGCGCGTCTGCGCTTCCTTGTAATTGGCGATGATCCAGCGGTCGGGCGGCACCAGCGCCATCAACTGGGTGCCGTTGGTGACGAACTGCCCCAGCCGCACGGAGACTTCGCCCAATTGCCCGGCCTCGGGCGCGCGGATCACCGTGTAGCCCAGATTGATCTCGGCGAGGCGCAACTGCGCGCGCGCGGCTTCCACCTGCGCCTGCAATCCGCCGCGCCCGACATCGACGGTGCGGATATCTTCCTGCGCGATCCGCCCGCCGGCCTGCGCCTGGCGAACGCCTGCCTCGGCCGCGCGCAGCGCCGCCAATGTCTGGTCGCGCTCGCGCACCGAAACCGATCCGTCCTTCACCAGATCGTTGACGCGCGCCATGTCTGCGCGGGCGCGCAGCAACTGGGCCTCGGCGTTGGCGACATTGGCGGTCTGCCCGCTGAGCGCGGCAGTGCGCGCGGCATGCGCCTGCTGGCTGTTGGCGAGCGCGGCTTCGGCGGCGGCGACGTCGCTCTTCGCCTGCGCGACGCGGGCGCGGTAGATCGAATCATCGATGCGCACCAGCACTTCGCCTGCCCGCACCTGCGCATAGTCGCGCACCAGCACCTGAGAGACATAGCCGCTCACCTGCGGCGCGATGATCGTCGTACGACCGCGCACATAGGCGTTGTCGGTTTTCTGGATGGGGCCGCGGAACGGCGGCAGTCCCCAGGCGGCAAGGATCGCCAGCACCGCCCCGATCGCGACGAGGATGATGACGCCGATGGTCAGCGGCGTGCGCGGCGCGGGGCTCCAGAAACGCGGGGGCGGGGCCTCGGGCGCCGGAGTGCTTCTGTCGTCCGTCATGTCTGTGCCCCCAAGGCAGACAGCCGATGCTGCTGCAACGCATTATGAACCGCGACATAGATGACGTAGAGCGCAGTCGCGAGCGCGACTTCGGCGACGAGCATCGCTACGTCATTATAGGCCAATATGGTCGCCTCGCGCGTCATCGCCTGCCCAAGCAAACCCGCGCCCTGCGCGCTCAGCGCCGCCGGGTCGGTGATCGTCGGCGCAAGCGTCCGGACGCCGTCCTGGATGCGCGCGACGACTTGCGGATCGCCCGCGACCAGATGTTCGGACAGCGCGGAGGAATGCGCCTTCACCCGCATCACCTGATAGCTGCCGAGCAGCGCCGACCCGGCGAGGCCGCCGACATTCTGCGAAATGCTGAACATGGTCACGAAGGTCAGGAAAACGTCCACGCCCTGCCGCAGCACGCGAATGAATCCAAAAACCAGCGCCGGCCCGATGAACAGCGTGGTGCCGAACCCGATCAGCGACTGGCTGATGTAAAGCTGGTGGGGCCGGGTAATATTGGTCGCGTCGGTGTCCATCCACGCGCCCAGCGCCACGATCAGCGCGGCGGTAATCACCTGATAGCGGATATGTTCTTCCTTCAGCGTCAGCGCGGCGACGATCATGCCCGCGACCATCGAGAGCGCGACGAAGATGAAGAGCGTGTGAAGCTGGTCGTTGTTGAGCCCGCCCGACGTGAGCAGGCCGATCGATCCATAGGTCTGCTCGGCCAGCGCAATGCGCACCATCGCCGCGACGATGATGAAGCGCATCATCTCGTAGGAGCTGATCCAGCGGACGTGAATCAGCGGCTTTTCGCGCGCCAGCTCGATGATGACCACGGCGGCGAACAGCGGCACCGCCGCCGCCAGCGCGACGCCCAGCCAGGGCGTGTCCGTCCACCAGTAGAAGCGCCCGACGCTCAGCACGACGCAGACCAGCAGGATAGCCGGGATGAACAGCAGGATGATGAGGATGTCGAGCGGCTGGAACGCCTTGCTTCGCTCGCTGCGCGGCAGCGGCAGCGCCAGGCTGACGGCCAGCACGAGCAGCGCCATTCCCGTCTCGATCAGGTGCAGCCCGCGCCAATGGTCGAGCGACAGCAGCTCGACAGGCACGAGCCGCGCCAGCGGAACGCCAAGCTGGGGCAGGCTGATCCCGAACAGCAGCGCCAGCGGCCGATGGCGCGCCGGAAAGGCCTGCATCAGATTATAGAGCGTCATCGTGATCAGCGCCGAAGCGCACAGCCCGGCCACCGCGCGCACGAGGATCGCCGTCGACAGGCTGGGGAACAGATACTGGATCATCCCCGCCGTCGCATAGGCGATCAGCAGTCCGTGGGTGACGGCGGGCACGCCGAACTGCGCGCGTCCCTTGACCAGCGTCAGCGCCGCCGTGCCGGTCATCGCCGCATAGATGGCGGGGAGGATGCTGGCGGTGACGACATAGATGCCCAGATCGCCGGCCAGATTGACCGTATTCACCGTGACGAGCGCGTTGCCGAAGGTCGATGCGATCCCGGTCAGCAGCGCGGCGAAGGCGTAGGCGATCCGCCGCGCGGGCCTGTGCGCCGGCGAAAAGGGTGAGCCGGGGAGCAGCGGCCGTTCTTCCGGCGCGAACTTATAGTCCCCTTCATGGGTGACCTGCATGCCGGCGAGCTCCCTTCAGCGGGCCTTATTTCCTGTCTTTGCCGGTGCGGACAAGATGTTTCCGGCCCGACTGCAAACCTAAATATAGGATAGCCGCCCCTTCAGAGGCCGAGGCGCGCCTTCACCGCGGCGCGCGACGCGTCGCATATCGCCCGGGCTTCGTCCTCGTCCTCCGCCACGCGCGCCAGCCCCACCGCGCCGGCCAGTTCGGCCAGCGCCGATCGCGCCAGCGTCTCGGCGTCGGGCAGGCCTGCGCGCCCGATCAGCGTCGCCAGCGCCTGCGACAGCCGGCGCGCGCCGGCTGCGAAACGCCGCTGCGCATCGGCATGGAGGTGCGGCAGCTCGCTCGCCAATGCCGGGATCGGGCAGCCATGGCGCGATGCCGCGACATGCTGGGGCGAGAGATAATGGTCGATGAAGGTCGCCAGCGCCGCGCGAGGATCGCCCTCGGCAATGTCGCTGAAGAAGAGCGGATAGCGATCCTCGAACATATGCGTGATCGCCTCTGCGATCAGCTCGTCCTTGGATTTGAAATGAGCATAGAAGCCGCCATGCGTCAGCCCGGCGCGCGCCATTATGTCGGCCACGCCGATATTGCCCGCGCCTTCCTCGCGGATCGCGAGGGAGGCTTCCTTCAGCACGCGCTGGCGCGTCCGCGCCTTATGTTCGCTATCATATCGCATCGCGGCCCCTCACTGGCTTTCGTCTGCGCATTTGCCAAGAGGATCATTGCCTCGGCCCGATCCCGGCCAGAGCGCAGTTGACAGCCCGCGCCGCGGATTGTCTGTGACGGCGACGGTAAAGCTCAAGAAGCCGCAGGAGAGATAACGCCCATGACCAAAGCCGTGATCGCGGGCTATGTCCGCACCCCCTTCGCTTTTGCGCGCAAGGGGCCGCTTGCGGCCACGCGCCCCGATGATCTGGCGGCGATCGCGATCCGTGCGCTCGTCGATCGCAGCGGGCTTGATCCCGCGCTGATCGAGGATGTGCTGATGGGCTGCGCCTATCCGGAAGGTCCGCAGGGCAACAATATTGCGCGCATCGCCTCGCTGCTCGCAGGGTTGCCCCAGACGCTGGGCGGCGCGACGCTCAACCGTTTCTGCGGCTCGTCCATGTACACGATCCACATGGCCGCCGGTCAGATCGCGATCGGCGCGGGCGATGCGTTCATCGCCGCTGGCGTCGAAAGCATGTCCTC
>QFNN01000150.1 GCA_003240855.1 Sphingomonas sanxanigenens | reverse complement strand
GGTTTCGAAATCACCACTCATCACCACCTCGCAAATGCAAGGCTCAACACCTACCAAATCGCGAAATCATGAGAATGTGGGGGATTTTGACCGCTTACGTTGCAAGACATGAGCCGTCGCCATTTTCAGACGCCGGCCCATTGCGTTTTACCGGCTGATTAGGCTGCGAGCAGGTTCACAGCTGTCGGCTTTGCAGCGGGCAGCCCGTCTGCCTTTGCTTGCGCAAGCAATTCCTTCTTGCGTGCAGCCATCGCGTCGCGGAGTGCCACAAGATCGACATCCGTCTTCCGACACTGAGCGAACATGCCCTCCGACGGCATTTCCTCCTCATGGACATGATGCTTGATTTCTTCCGAAAGCACCTTGACCTTTGCATCGTAGAAAGCGTCGTCTGGCGACCCGGCCTCCAAATCGTTGATCAGCACCTTGGCGCCATCATGTTCGACATAGGCTTCGTCGAGCGTGTCGTCCTCGATCAACCCGCGGAAGGCGGGATAGAAGATTTCTTCCTCGATGAGCGTGTGGATTTTGAGCTCGACGCAAATCTCGTGCGCCAGCGCCTGCTTGCGGTCTGCGGATTTGGCACTCTCGAACTTCTCGAACAGATCCTCGACCTTGCGATGGTCGGCCTTTAACAGGGCGATCGCATCGGTGAATTGCGGCTCGGCCATCCTAATTCTCCTATGGGGTGATGGCCAATGAAGCAGTCGGCACCAATTATGGTTCCTCGCTAACGACTCGCAAAAAGGAAGGAGGCCGGGAGTATGGAGCCATCCACATCTGCTTACTCGCCCGTCTGACTATGAGGGGCTGCTACAGCCTTGGATTCCGGCGATTCCCGTTGGCGCAGAAAAATGGATAGAAGCACCAGAACGGCAGTCGAGAGAAATTCGCTTTGCCAGTTTTGGGAGGATTCAAACCAAAGCTGAGGATCGCCGAGATAGGCTATCGTTGTCAGCGGCTGTTCTCCATGTGCTATTGCATCCTGCGCTGCCACCCTGGCGCTTTGGCTCCAGTGGATGACAAAAGAGATGACGAAAAGGGCGGCCAGAGCCAGGCCGAGCGATTGCGCATAGAGAGCGCGCCAGATTGGCCCCCATCGCAGGATTTTCGGTGCACCGGGCTTGCTCGCCTGGAGATCGAGGTCTGCGTCTCGCGGCGGGCCGTCCGGGTCCTTGGATTCGGCCGAACCGCGCTGGACGAGGAAAGCGGTCAGCACCACATAGGCTGACATTTGCAGGAACTCGCTCTCCCAATTCTCAAAGACGCTGGAGAGAAATTCGGGGCTGAAGCTGTAGGCGCTGAGCGAAAGCGCCTGTTCGCCATGACGGTGCGCATCTTCGACCTGAACATGCCAGCCCGCGATCCATTGTCCGATAATGCTCGCCCCAAACAACAACAGCAGGACGAGCGTCAGTCCGTTGTTCCGCACCATGACCATCTTCCAATCCTCATGATCCTTTGGGTGACGGCTTGCTGGCTCGCGGACCGTCGGTAAAGATTGCCACGTAACACCCCGGGTGCAGCGGTCCGGGGTCGAATGGACAAGTCTGCGCCGGTTCGCACGGCGCTCGCCTTCGGGCCGGCGGGGGCTATCAGATGATCGCGCCGGCGCTGGTTGCGGCGCTGTTGGGCTCGATAAACTGGTAGGCGGCTTCCGCGACATCCTGCCAGCCCGGTTCATTGCAGATATAGTGGCTGCGGCCGGCGAAGGGCAGAAACTCCGTCAGGCTCGCTACGTCCGTGTAGGCCCTGAAATTTTTCTCGCTAAGATGTGCGGGAATGATCTGATCCTCTTCACCGCCGATCAGCAGCAGGGGCGCGTGCGGCGCATCGAGATCGATCCGGCCATCTTCGCCCATGCAATCGCGCAGAATGTTGCGGCTGTCATGCGTCGCCGTCGCCTCGAATTCGGCTGCTGCGTCCGGTGGGCTCAAACTATTGGCGAACGCATCACGGAAGGTCTTCTCGTCCATGAGCACAGGCGCATTGCCCTTCAGAGGGTTTGCGATGATCGCGCTGTTTTTGATGAAGCCCCAATCGAGATCGATAATTGCGTTGGGGGCGACCGAATTGATGGCAACGCCGCTCGACAGCAATCCGCGACTGAGCAGGATCTGGGTGATGAGCCCGCCGACCGAATGACCGATCATGATCGGCAGGTCGTAACGACGCACCTGGGCCTCGACCGCTTCGATCACCTCGCGAAGGCGAAGGTCGCCCAGACCTTCAGGCGGGTTCTCACGCAGATCGAGTGGGTTTCCTGCGTGAAGCGGCCAGGCCGGTGCCACGCACTCATAGCCCTTCTCGCTGAAATAGTGGGTCCATTTGCGCCAGCTGACAGGATTTTGAAACATGCCATGGACGAATATCACGGTTTTCATGGATCACTCCTCGACTGGTGGGGGACGCCCAGGCGAACGGTCCAGGCTACCGTCCGTTCCAGTGCCAGAGAGCAGGGCATTCACGCCTGAAGACCCTCGTGCGGCCGTTTATCGCGCAACCCGGCGCCCGCTGTGGCTCCAACACTGATCTCCATCAATAAGATTTATCCCCGTGTTTATGGGACTATTGCTGCGGCAGTCGCGTTGAGTAGCGGCGAGACCAAGGCTCGCTTTTGCTGCGCCCATCCATGTTGGCGCAGCCTATTTCCCATGCCCAAGGAGCTATGCCCATGAGTCATGCGACAGACGATGCCCCTGCGGCCACTGCAAAGTCGAACGAGCAGAAGAAAGAGGCTTCAACCGCAATCGAGGGGGCGGATCATGGAAGCCTCATTGGCAAGTCCGTGACCATCAATCGCACTCGCACCGAACTTTTTGCCTATTGGCGCGACTTCACCCGGCTGCCCAGCTTCATGGAGAATGTGGAGCGCGTGGACGTCCTCGCCGCTGGACGCTCCCACTGGGTGGTGAAGGCGCCGGCGGGAAAGACCGTAGAATGGGACGCGGTCATCACCGAAGAGATAGACGGTGAGCTGATCGCCTGGGCTTCTGTCGAAGGCGCTGACGTCCCCAATAGCGGTCGAATCGAATTTCGCGACGCGGGCGAGCGCGGCACGATCGTCACGGCTACCATCACCTATGATCCGCCCGCCGGCTTCATCGGCAAGATCGTCGCCAAGATGTTCCAGCGCGAACCGGCCATTCAGGCGCGGCGCGATCTGCGGCGGTTCAAGCAGCTCATGGAAACCGGCGAGGTCGCCACTGCCGCCCGCACAGCACAGCAATTTGCCGAGGAGAAGAACTGATGCGCGCGCTAACCTGGCACGGCAAGCATGATGTCCGCGTCGATACCGTCGACGACCCTGAAATCCTCAATCCGCGCGACGCCATCATCAAGATCACCTCGACCGCCATATGCGGTTCGGACCTGCATCTTTATGATGGCTACATCCCGACCATGAAAGCCGGCGACATCCTTGGCCATGAGTTCATGGGCGAAGTGGTCGAGACCGGTGCAAAATCGACGTTGAAGAAGGGGCAGCGGGTCGTGGTGCCTTTCACCATCGCCTGCGGGAACTGCTACCATTGCGGCAAGCATCAATATTCCGCCTGCGATAACGGCAATCCCGCCGACAATCAGGATATCGGCCGGGAAATGTATGGCCAACCAATGTCCGGACTGTTCGGCTACAGCCATCTGACCGGCGGCTATGCAGGTGGGCAAGCCGAATATGTCCGTGTGCCATTTTCCGACGTCGGGCCGATCGTCGTTCCCGATGGGTTGGATGATGACCAGGTCCTTTTCCTCTCCGATATTCTCCCAACCGGCTGGCAGGCGGCCGAATATGCCGATATCGAGCCGGGCGACACCGTCGCGGTCTGGGGCTGCGGACCGGTCGGCCTGTTCGCGGTCCAGTCCGCCTTCCTGATGGGCGCGCATCGGGTGATCGCGATCGACCATTTCCCGCATCGCCTTGAGCTAGCGAAGCGCTTCGGCGCGGAAACCATCAACTATGAAGAAACGAAGACATATGAGGCGCTGATGGAGATGACTGGCGGCATCGGTCCCGACGCAGTCATCGACGCCGTTGGCCTCGAAGCGCACGGCTTCTTCCTCGACAATGTGGTCGATCAGATCAAGGCGTCGATGTTTCTTGGTACCGACAGAACCCATTCGATCCGACAGGCGATCCATGCCTGCCGCAAGGGCGGCCGCGTTTCCATGCCGGCCGTCTATGGCGGCTTTGTCGATAAATTCCCGCTGGGCGCCTTCATGGAGAAAGGGCTGACGCTCAAGACCGGCCAGACCAGCGTCCAGCATTATATGCCCGCACTTTTGAATGCGATCGTCGAAGGGAAGATCGACACGACCTTCCTCATTTCGCATCGGATGGGGCTGGAGGATGCTCCCATGGGCTACAAGATGTTCCACGACCAGCAGAATGAAGTGACCAAGATCGTGCTGAAGCCCGCCTTTGATCGCGTTGCGGCGTGAGGAGAAAAGACATGGCTAGTAAATTCGCAATCATCTCCGGCGCGTCCAGCGGGATTGGCGCTGAATTGGCAAAACTGGCGGCCGCAGATGGCTATGATCTCCTCGTGGTTGCCGACACGCCCTTTGCCGATGCCTCGGCTGGACTCGCAAGTTTTGGTGTCGCGGTCGATACGCTCGAGGTCGATCTTTCTACCGTACAGGGCGTCGATCAATTGCTCGATCGTGCCGGCGGGCGACAGGTGGACTTGCTCTGCGCCAATGCCGGGCATGGCCTGGGACATGCGTTTCTCGACCAGCAGCTATCCGATTGGCGCCATGTCATAGACACCAACATCACCGGGACCATCTACCTCCTTCACAAGGTGCTCAGTCCGATGGTGGCGCGCGATGCGGGAAAGATCCTCGTCACTGGCTCGATCGCTGGATTCATCCCCGGCAGCTTCAACGCGGTCTACAACGGCACCAAGGCTTTCATCGACAATTTCACCGAAGCGCTGCGCAATGAACTCAAGGATCATGAGGGCGTCACGCTGACGACGCTGATGCCCGGCGTGACCGATACGGAATTTTTCGACCGCGCCGGCCTGGGAACCGACACTTCAGTGGGTGCCGACGACAACAAGGCCGATCCGGCCAAGGTTGCAAAGGATGGCTGGGACGCGCTCTTGGCGGGAAAGGGCCATATCGTTTCGGGCTTTTCGAACAAGCTGCAGGTCGCAGCAGCGGGTATAGTGCGACAATCGTTTTTGGCTGAGCAGCATCGCAAGATGGCTGAGCCCGGCAGTGCGCAATAGGAGGCCAGAATGTCCAAGGATACCAGTAGAGTAGCGCGAGGACCGCTCGGCGATGCCCGTCCGGACCATGAGGCTGAGGATGATCGGCCCAAGGGGAAACCCTCCGAAAAGGTGGAGGACCGGCCCAATGTCGGCACGGTAAAACCCGAGGATTATCCGGCCGAGGATCGCGACAACGCGCGCCCGGATTGAGATGTTTCAAACTATCGCCGGAGGCCCGATGAGCAGCCCGATCCCCTATACGACCGACATCGAGCGGATTGACCAGGATGAGGCGGACGTAAATGCCG
>QFNN01000149.1 GCA_003240855.1 Sphingomonas sanxanigenens | reverse complement strand
CCCTATCAGTTGGTGAAGGATCTGCGCACCGGCGTGACATCGACAAGCCCGTCGGACGTGCTTGACGGCGATCTCGACCCCTTCATGGCCGCCGCCCTTTCGCAGCGCGTGACCGGCGAGACCGTGGAAGTCGAGGACGTCGACTGACCGTGGGATCGCCCGCTCCCTTCCGTTCGTCCCAAGCGCGGTCGAGGGACGTTGGGTATCGCGCGGGCGTCCCTCGACTGCGCTCGGGACGAACGGCAGCCATTGCCGCTCTGCTGGCCCTCGCCGCATGCAAGGTCGCGCCCACGGGCAATAACAGCCACGAGGCCGCCGGCCCCGATCCACGCTTCCCCGTCGCCGCCCGCCCCGTCGCGCCGATCGTGTCGAGCCGCTGGTCGAACGAGGAAGCGCGCGACCGGCTGAGCGAGGCGCGCGAGGTGATGGACCGCGCCGGCATCGAGCAGGGCATGACCGTGGCCGACATCGGCGCGGGCGAAGGCTATTACACCATCCGCCTCGCCGCGCGCGTGGGCGCCAAGGGCCGTGTGCTGGCGCAGGACATCGTGCCCAGCGTCCGCGATGCGCTGGCCGAACGCGTCAACCGGGAGCGGCTCGACAATGTCAGCGTGAAACTGGGCGAGCCGGCCAACCCGATGCTGCCCGAAAACAGCTTCGACCGCATCCTCATGGTTCACATGTATCATGAGATCGCTTCGCCCTACGAGTTTCTGTGGAACCTCCGCCCGGCGCTGCGCGCGGGCGGGCGCGTGATCGTGGTCGACGCCGATCGCCCGACCAACAAGCATGGCACGCCGCACACGCTGCTCGACTGCGAGTTCGCCGCCGTCGGCTATCGCCGCGTCGACATGCAGGCGATGCCGAGCGCGGGCGGCTATCTCGCCGCCTATGAAGCCGTCGGCCCGCGCCCCGACCCGGAGACGATCGCCGCCTGCGCGAATTGAGGGGCGCGCGCGGCGCCTCCCGCCCCAATCTCCCCTTGGCCTGCCCGCGCCCGCGCCATAGAAGGGCGGCATGCGCCAATATCTCGATCTCATGCAGCGCGCGCTCGATCATGGCGCGATCCAGGACGACCGCACCGGGGTGGGCACGCGATCGGTGTTCGGGCACCAGATGCGCTTCGATCTGGCCGAGGGCTTTCCCGTCCTCACCACCAAGAAGCTGCACCTGCGATCGATCATCGTCGAGCTGCTGTGGTTCCTGCGCGGCGACACCAACGTCAAATGGCTGCAGGACCGCAAGGTCAGCATCTGGGACGAATGGGCGCGCGAGGACGGCGATCTCGGCCCCGTCTATGGCAAGCAATGGCGCGACTGGGCGACAAGCGACGGCGGCCATGTCGACCAGATCGCCGAGCTGATCGAGACGCTGAAGGTCAATCCCGCCAGCCGCCGCATGATCGTATCGGCGTGGAACCCCGGCGATCTTCACGCGATGGCGCTGGCGCCGTGCCACTGCCTGTTCCAGTGCCATGTCGCCAACGGCCGGCTGTCGCTCCAGCTTTACCAGCGCTCGGCCGACATCTTCCTGGGCGTGCCGTTCAACATTGCGAGCTATGCGCTGCTCACTCACATGCTGGCGCAACAGACGGGGCTGGAACCGGGCGAGTTCATCTGGACGGGCGGCGACTGCCACCTTTATTCCAACCATCTCGATCAGGCGCGCGAGCAGCTATCGCGCGAGCCGGGCGCGCTGCCCAAACTCGAAATCCTGCGCAAGCCGCCGTCGATCGACGCCTATGACTATGAGGATTTCCGCCTCGTCGGCTATGAGGCGCAGGCGCATATCAAGGCGCCGGTCGCGGTTTGACCGGTCCGGAAATCGCGATGCCCGAAATCATCATGGTGGTGGCGCGCGCCGACAATGGCGTGATCGGCCGTGACGGCGCGATGCCGTGGCGCCTGCCCGCCGACCTCAGGCGTTTCAAGGCGCTGACGCAGGGCGCGCCGATGATCATGGGGCGCAAGACCTTCGAGAGCCTGCCCGGCCTGCTGCCCGGCCGCCGCCACATCGTGCTGACACGCGGCGACTGGCGGGCGGAAGGCGCGGAAGTGGTCCATGATGTCGAAGCGGCGCTGGCGCTGGCGGGCGGTCCGCGCGCCTCGATCATCGGCGGCGCCGAAATCTACCGCCTGTTCCTGCCCTTCGCCGACCGGATCGAGCTGACCGAAGTCCATGCCGATCCGGAAGGCGACACGCATCTGCCCGCTTTTACCGGCTGGCGCGAAACCGCGCGCGAGGATTTCGACACGCACAGCTTTGTGACGCTGGAAAGATAAGCCCCTCGCCCTGCTTGTCGAAGCCGCGCGCTTCTGCGACCAAAGGGCGGGAAAAAGGGCCTCGGCGGGATCGGCCCGAACGGAGGGGAAAGCAATGACCAGACCGCGCAAGACCATGTTCGCGATCGTCCTGCTGCTCATCCTCGCCGCCATCCTGTTCTTCACGCTTGCGCCCGGCGTCGTCGAGCGCGGGATGAACAAGGTGACGCCCAGGGGCCTGTTGACCGTCTCGCCCCGCGCGGCGGCGCTCCACAAGAGCCTGCAGATCGCCGACACCCACGCCGATACGCTGCTGTGGAGCCGAAACCTGCTCGATCACGCCGATCGCGGGCAGGTCGATCTGCCGCGCCTGATGGCGGGGAATGTCGCGCTGCAGGTTTTCTCCTCGGTCACCAAGACGCCCAAGGGCCAGAATTACGACGCCAATGGCGCGGACAGCGACAATATCACCCTGCTCGCTGTCGCACAGCTCCAGCCGCCGCGCACCTGGGGTTCGTTGCTCCAGCGTTCGCTGTGGCACGCGGAGAAGCTGCGCCGCGCCGAGGCGGGATCGAACGGGCATCTGCGCATCGTCCGCAGCGCGACCGACCTGCGCCGCCTGCTCGCCGACCGGGCGAAGGGCCGGCAGGTGACGGGGGCCATGCTCTCGATCGAGGGGCTGCAGGACCTGGAAGGCAGGATCGACAATCTCGACACGCTCTACGACGCCGGCTTCCGCATGGCGGGGCTGGCCCATTTCTTCGATAACGAACTGGCAGGATCGATGCACGGCGTCGCCAAGGGCGGCCTCACCCCGCTCGGCCGGCAGGCGGTGCGCGCGATGGAGGCCAAGGGCATGATCGTCGACATCGCCCATTCGAGCCACGCCGCCGTCGCCGACATCCTCGCCATGGCGAAAAAGCCCGTCGTCTCCAGCCATGGCGGCGTGCAGGCGACGTGCAAGGTCAACCGCAACCTGACCGACGAGGAAATCAGGGGCGTCGCGCGCACCGGCGGCGTGGTGGGCATCGGTTACTGGGACGGCGCGGTATGTGATATCTCGCCCGCCTCGATCGCCAAGGCGATCGCGCATGTCCGCGATCTCGTCGGCATCGCGCATGTCGGGCTGGGCAGCGACTATGACGGCGCGGTCACGACGGCGTTCGACAGCTCGCAGCTCGCCCAGATCACCCAGGCGCTGATCGACCGGGGCTTCACCGACGACGAGATTCGCGCGGTGATGGGCGGCAACACGCTGCGCCTGCTGATGCAGAACCTGCCGCAGCAATAAACCCCGCCGTCATTGCGAGGAGGCGGAGCCGACGACGCAATCCATCTGCGATGTCGGACGTCGATCTGGATTGCCGCGCTGCGCTCGCAATGACGAAACGGCACGCGAGGGATGGATTCCCGCGCCGCACCGACTATAGCGCGCGCATGGAGCGCCTCGACGGAGCCGCGCCGGTCCCTTCGCATCTGCGCGGCGGGATCGTCGCGCTCGGCAATTTCGACGGATTTCATCTCGGCCATCAGGCTGTGGTCGGCCGCGCCGTCGCCATGGCGCGCGCCGAGCATCGGCCCGTGCTGGTCGCGACCTTCGACCCGCATCCCGTGCGCTTCTTCAAGCCCGACGCCCCGCCGTTCCGCCTGACCACGCTCGACCAGCGCGAGCGGCTGTTCGCCGAGGCCGGGGCCGACGCGATGATCGTCTTTCGCTTCGACGCGGAACTGGCCGGGCTGAACGCGCGCGAATTCGTGACCGAGCGGCTGATCCGGACGATCGGCGCGGCGGGCGTCGTCACCGGCGAGGACTTCACGTTCGGCAAGGGGCGCGACGGCAATACGCGCATCCTCGCCGAGCTGGGGCATGACTATCAATTTCTGGTCGAGACGGTGACGCCCGTCGCAGCGGGCGGCGAGACCATATCTTCCAGCCGCATCCGCGAGGCGCTGGAGGCCGGCGACTGCGAAACGGCGACGCGCCTCCTCACCCGCCCCTTCGCGATCGAGGGCGTCGTCCAGCATGGCGACGCGCTGGGCCGGACGATCGGATACCCGACGGCGAATCTCGCGCTCGGCCCCTATCTGCGCCCGCGCTACGGCGTCTATGCGGTCAGGGGCCGCCTGCCCGACGGCCAATTGCTCGACGGCGCGGCGAGCCTCGGCATCCGCCCGACCTTCGATCCGCCCAAGGAACTGCTCGAACCCTATTTCTTCGATTTCTCGGGCGATCTCTATGGCCAGCGCATCGAAGTGGAGCTGCGCCACTTTCTCCGCCCCGAAGCGAAGTTCGATAGCCTCGACGCGCTGAAAGCGCAGATCGGGCGGGATTGCGCCGAAGCGCGCGCGATCCTCGCATCATCCCCGAAAAATTAACCAGACGCATCCCTTTTCGGGACGATGTCGCGTTCATCCGATCCCGACGCCGCGCCGCGCTGACAGTGCGCGGCGGAATTATTGGGGGTAATCAGATGATTCGTGCAATTTCACTATGCGTCGCCGCAATGTTCGCCTCTGCGGCTCCGACCAGCGCCGCTGTATTCGAGGGCGATGTCTCGCCCATGGGGCCGGTCATTTTGTTCAACTGGTCCTCGCCCACCTATTCGAGCGCGGACCTGTCGTCGCGCTACGCCTTCAACGGCACGTTCAGCGCGGTCGGCGACTTCTACGTCACGGTCACGCGCCACGCCTATACGCCGATCGCCGGCGGCGGCTGGAACGATGCCGTCAGCACCGCCAATTATTTCGCGACGTCGAGCACGCTCGGCGCCTATCTGCTCGACGCCGTGAAGCCGCTGGGCGATCCCGCCGCCTATGCGACCGCCTCGATGACGATCTCCGGCGTGTTCCAGGGCTTCACGCCCGTCCATTACCGCCTGTCGATCGACGCAGTGCCCGAACCCGCGAGCTGGGCGATGATGATCGCCGGCTTCGGGCTGGCCGGGGCGGCGGCGCGCCGTCGCCGGCCGGCGGCCGCGATCGCCTGATCGAAACCGGGGGGCTGGTGCGCGGGGCAAAGCTTCGCTAATCCCCGCGCACCCATGACCGACGCACCCGAAAGCACGCGCGACTGGCGCGACACCGTCTTCCTGCCGAAGACCGAGTTCCCCATGAAGGCCGGCCTCGCCGCCAAGGAACCGGCGATTCTGGAACGGTGGGAGAAGATCGGCCTCTACCAGCGACTGCGCGAGCAGCGCGCGGGGCGCGAGCGCTTCATCCTTCACGACGGCCCGCCCTACGCCAATGGCGACATCCATATGGGCCATGC
>QFNN01000013.1 GCA_003240855.1 Sphingomonas sanxanigenens | reverse complement strand
AGTGAGGAATCGATACCCGGGGCGCAGCCGTGGCAGATCGGGTGGGACATGCGCTCCATCCACGGGATGACTGCAGGGAAGCGGGGTTGGTTCCGGGCCTGGTCACTGCGGGAGCGATTAGCCCGCGCCGGCATTGGGATACGAGATGGCGGAGAGCGCGAAAGCATATGATTTGCATATGGCGCGCGGAAGCAGGGCGGGGCAGGAAAGCCAGGTCCAATCCATGAGGTTATCGTGCAGCCGCTATTCCATCTCGCAATCCCGGTCGACGACATCGAGGCCGCGCGCGCGTTTTACGGCGGGCTTCTGGGATGCCCGCAGGGAAGGGAGGACCCGGGTCACTGGATCGATTTCGATTTCAGGGGTCACCAGTTGGTCGTTCATCGCGCAGCGCGATCGGCCCCGCCGGTGCGGAATGAAGTTGACGGCGACGCCGTTCCCGTGCCCCATTTCGGTCTCGTCCTCGGCTGGGATGACTGGGACGCGCTGGCGATGCATCTGAAGGAAGCCGGGGTCGAGTTCGTGATCGAGCCGCATATCCGTTTCGTGGGCCGCCCGGGCGAGCAAGCGACGATGTTCTTCCTTGATCCGGCGGGCAACGCTCTGGAGTTCAAGGCTTTCCGCGACATCGGCCAGCTCTTCGCGACCTGAGGCGTTCAGAAATTATAGACGAGCGATGCGCGGGTCTGCGTGTCCACCGTTTTGCGGCCAGCAGGCGGATTGCCTTCATACTGAATATTGTAGGACAGCCGGGCGGATAGCGGCCCGATCAGCTTGGCGTCGACCGCGCTCATCGAAGTGACGGTATTGTTGAGCGAGTCGAAATAGGCCGCGCTGTCGTTGGTCAGTTTGAGCGTCGGGGTCAGCGCGAAAGCGATCGTGGCGGAGGCGCGCCCGGCCGGACTGTCCTGCTGCGCGCCATCGGTGAAATTAGTGAAGCGGATAGCCGGGCCGGCGTTGACGTCCACGGTCAAGCGTCGCGTCGTGACCGCGCGGTAGCCGACGCCGACGCCCGCAGAGAAGCGCTCATCATAGCCAAGGAAAGGGTCGCGCTCGAACTGGCCGAGGCCGACCACCGAGAGCCGTTCGTTGATCTTGTAGCTCGGCTCCCACGACGCGAGATAGGCCTCACGCGTCGCAACGCCATTGTCCCTTTGATAATCGACGCGTGCGCGGATGCGGTGACGCCAGTCGAGGCCTTCGCGCTTCACGTCGACCCCGGCGGTGAGACCAAGCGAATCCGTGTTGCCCGTGGTGATGAAGCCGCCAATGTCCGCGCGGCCTTTCCAGAGTTGAAGCGGCCCCGCCTCGATCACCGCCTGTTTCTGGGCCTTGGTGCGCTGATCGCGCCAGGCCGTGATCCGATCGTCCACCTCGGCCACGTCGTTGGGTGCCACCATGCGGATATATTTGGCGATCGTGACGATGTCAGTCTCGTTGTTCGACTGGAGCGCCGAATCGAGCATGGTGCTGAGATTGTAGGGCAGGCTGGCGCGCGCCGGCGCAGCCAGGCACGAGGCCATCAGAAGGACAGCGATTGTCGGACCGCGCATCGGCTCCTCGGTCAGATCTGGTCGCGGAAGGCTTTCACGACTTGTTCGTAAAGCGCCTTTTTGAACGGCACGATTAGCCGGGGCAAGTCCTCAGGCGCAATCCAGCGCCAGGCGCTGAACTCGGGATGCTCGGTAGCGATGTTCACGTCGCCATCGCCGCCGGTGAAGCGTGCAAGGAACCAAGTCTGCCGCTGCCCCCGAAAACGCCCCTTCCACACGCGGCCGACAAGCTCGGGCGGCAGGTCGTAAAGCAATTCCTCGGGATGGCGCGCGACAATCCGGACAAGGCTGGCGTCGATCCCCGTTTCCTCGCCCAGCTCGCGCAACGCCGCCGCCTCGGCTTCCTCGCCCTCGTCGATCCCGCCCTGCGGCATCTGCCAGGCCTCCTGCGTGCTGTCGATGCGCTGGCCGACGAACACCTGCCCTTCTTGATTGAGGAGCATCACCCCTACGGCGGGACGATAGGGAAGCGCGGCGATATCGGACGACATGGGCTCTCTCGAAATGGTCAGGCGGCGGCGCGCGCCTCCTCGCGCATTGCCTCCGCCTCTGCAACCATATCCTTGAGGATGCGGAAGCAGGCGTCGAGATCGGCGATGCCCGAGGGAATCGCCTTCCTGAGCGTGATGAAGCCGTGGATGTTGCCCGACGCCTCACGATAAACGGTATCGACGCCCGCTTCGATCAGCGCCGCAGCGTAGGCGCGGCCCTGGTCGCGCAGCGGATCGAGCCCGGCTGTTATCACCAGAGTCGGCGGGGTGCCTTCATGGTTCTGGCGCAGCACATAGTTGCGCGGATCCTCAGGCTCGGCGGCATAATGGTTCATGAACCAGGCCATCGAATCCTCGGTGAGCAGATAACCCTGGCCGAATTGCTCGTAGGATCCGTAAGCGCCGCCTTCATCGACCACCGGGTAGATCGGCCATTGCGCGATGACCGGCGCTGCGGCCGGGCGATCGCGCAGCGTCTGCGTCGTCGCGATCGTAAGATTGCCGCCCGCGCTGTCGCCGGCGAACACGAGCGACGTGACCTTCAGCCCCAGATCGGCCGGGCTGCCCGCGATCCAGCGCGCCGCCGCCTCGCAATCCTCCGGAGCGGCGGGAAAGGGGTATTCGGGCGCGAGCCGGTAATCAACCGCGATGACCGGCATATCGAGCTGGCGCGCAGCCTCTGCGCAGAAACCGTCATGCGTTTCGAGGTCGCCGATAACGAAGCCGCCGCCGTGGAAAAAGACCAGCACAGGCCCCGAATCGCGCGTGGCGCGTGCGTCATAATAGCGCAGCGGGATCCCATCCGGCGTCGAGAGGTCACGCTTGATCGCGAGCGCACCCGCAGGAAGATCGAGCAGATCCTTCATCGCGACGAAGGGCAGGCGCGCTGCCGGCGCGTCGAGCTCGTGCATCTTCGGGCCGGGGATCGATTCGAGGAAAGCCAGGAAGGCTTGCACGTCTGGCCGGACGAAATGCGGACGGGCGTTGGGCTGCGTCATCAGGGCTCTCCTTTTTCGGTTTTCACGCCTTAACTAAGTGCGATGCTCAATCTCGTCCATCACCCCGATTATATGACGCCTGCAACAACCGGAAGTCGCTTCCCCTGGGACAAATATGGTCTGCTGAAGCTTCTGCTCGACGAACGGGACCAGCCTGCGCGCTATCATCGCCCTGATCCGATGCCCCGCGCGTGGATCGAGGCTGTGCACGATCCGGACTGGGTTGCCGAAGTGATCGAGCTTCGCGTGCCGCGCGACAAGGAAAGGCGCATCGGCTTTCCGGTGACCGACCAGATTGCCCGGCGGGTTCAACTCACGCCCGGCGGAACATGGCTTGCGGCGAAGATAGCCCTGCGTGAAGGCTTCGCAGCGAACATGGCGGGCGGCAGCCATCATGCACTGTACGATACCGGTGCGGGTTACTGCGTGTTCAATGATCTGGCGATCGCCGCAAACCGGCTGGTCGCTGAGGGAGCCGCGCGGCGCATCTTGATCGTCGACGCCGATGTCCACCAGGGCGACGGGACCGCCGCGCTGCTGGGCGGCCGCGATGAAATCGCAACCTATTCGATCCATGCCGCGCGTAACTTTCCGGTCCGCAAGGCGCGCTCGACGATCGACGTCGAACTGTCGGACGGCACGGGGGATGAAGCCTATCTCGAACAGTTCGAATCGAGCCTTGCGCCGCTCGTCCGGCGATTTGCGCCCGACCTCATCCTTTATCAGGCGGGCGTCGATCCACATGAAGCCGACCGGCTGGGCCGGCTCGCCCTGAGCGATGCCGGGCTGGCGGCGCGCGACGACCTGGTCGGGCGGCTCACGCGCCGTTACGGCATCGCGCTCGCCAGCGTGGCCGGGGGCGGATATGGCGCTGATCCGCTGGCAGTGGCGCGGCGGCACGCGGCAAGCATCGAAGCGCTCCACCGCACGACCCTGCGAGGCTGATTGCTCTTTTCGGCAGTTTTTCTAAAAAGGCCAAAGGAGAGGAGGGTCCGCCAGAGACCCGAACGCCAGAACAGGATGTCGACCTATGGCTTCAGCCGCTCATGAGGTGACACGCGCGGAATCGACGGCAGCGCCCCCGCCAGAGGCGATCGTCGTCCGCTTTGCCGGGGATTCCGGCGACGGGATGCAGTTGACCGGCGGCCAATTCACGCTTTCGACAGCGCTTGCCGGCAATGATCTGGCGACATTTCCGGATTTTCCGGCCGAGATACGCGCGCCGCAGGGCACCTTGTTCGGCGTCTCTGCCTTCCAGATCAATTTCGGGTCTGCATCGATCGAGACGGCCGGCGACCAGCCCGACGTGCTGGTCGCCATGAATCCGGCCGCGCTCAAGAGCAATGTCGGGACGCTGAAGGAAGGCGGCTTGATTATCGCCGACAGCGGCGAGTTCGGCGCCCGTAATCTTGCCAAGGCGGGTTATGAAGTCAGTCCGCTCGACGACGGCTCGCTTTCGCGCTGGCAGGTGATGGCGTTCGACATATCGGCGCTGACGCTCGCATCGGTGAAGCCGTTCGGATTGGGCAACAAGGAAGCGTTGCGCTGCAAGAATATGTGGACGCTGGGGCTGGCGCTCTGGATGTTCGATCGCGACCGGCAGCCGATCGTCGATTGGCTCAAGGCGAAGTTCGCCAAAGCGCCCGACCTTGCCGAAGCCAATATCGCGGCGCTCAACGCCGGCCATGCCTATGGCGAGACCGCCGAAATTGGCGGGCCGATGCGCCAGCATCATATCCCGGCCGCTCCCGCCGAGCCGGGGCTTTATCGCACCGTTACCGGCGCGGAAGCGATTTCGCTGGGGCTCGTCGCCGGCGCACAACTGGCCGGACTGCCGATGTTCTTCGGCGGCTATCCGATCACGCCGGCATCAGCGATCCTTCATCATCTGGCGAGACTGAAGGAATATGACGTCACAACCTTTCAGGCCGAGGACGAGATCGCGGCGATCGCCAGCGCGATCGGCGCATCCTATGCCGGATCGCTGGGCGTCACATCGTCATCGGGGCCGGGCATCGCGCTCAAGACCGAAGCGATCGGGCTGGCGATCATGACCGAGTTGCCGCTGATCATCGTCAACTCGCAGCGCGGCGGCCCTTCCACGGGGCTTCCGACCAAGACCGAACAGTCGGACCTTTACCAGGCGGTCTACGGCCGCAATGGCGACGCGCCGATGCCCGTCATCGCCGCACGATCGCCCGCCGACGCCTTCGACTGCGCGATCGAGGCATGCCGGATCGCGACGCGCTACATGACGCCCGTGATGCTGCTGACCGACGGCTATATCGCCAATGCGGCGGAGCCCTGGAAAGTGCCTGATATGGGAGGCTATGAACCTTTCCCCGTCAGCTTCCTGGAGACCGCGCCCGAGGGCGGCTTCAAACCCTATGGCCGCAACAACCGGCTCTCCCGCCCCTGGGTGAAGCCGGGTACGCCGGGGCTGCTTCACCGCATCGGCGGCATCGAGAAGGCCGTCGACAGCGGACATATCGACTATTCGCCGGCCAACCATCAGGCGATGACCGAACTGCGCAAGGCCAAGATAGACGGCATAGCCGGCGATATGCCGCTGCAGGATATTACGTTGGGGGACGGGCGCGCACGCCTCGCCGTCGTGGGCTGGGGGTCGACCTTCGGGCCGATCCATCAAGCGGTCCGACGCGCGCGGGCGGGCGGCGCATCGGTCGATCATATTCACATCCGGCACATCTGGCCGTTGCCGTCCAATCTTGGGGAGATGCTAAAAGGTTATGAGCGGATATTGGTGCCGGAAATGAACACGGGCCAGTTAAAGACGGTGCTGCGCGATCAGTTCCTCGTCGACGCGAAGCCGCTCAACAAGATTTCCGGCCAGCCCTTCCGCATCGCGGAGATCGAGGCCGCCATCGGGAGTGCACTGGCATGAACGACCTGACGCCCTTCAAGACGGCAATCAAGGATTGGGAGACCGATCAGGAAGTTCGCTGGTGCCCCGGATGCGGCGACTATGCGATCCTGAAGGCGGTCCAGCGGACCATGCCCGATCTGGGCGTGAAGCCCGAGAACACGGTGTTCATCTCCGGCATCGGCTGCTCCTCGCGCTTTCCCTATTATATGGAGACATACGGCTTCCACACGATCCACGGCCGCGCGCCGGCGGTGGCGACGGGGGTGAAGCTGGCCAATCCAGATCTCGATGTCTGGATCATCACCGGCGACGGCGACGCGCTGTCGATCGGCGGCAATCACACCATGCATCTGCTCCGCCGCAATCTCGATTGCCAGATATTGCTGTTCAACAACGAGATTTACGGCCTGACCAAGGGGCAATATTCGCCGACCTCGCGGATCGGCACGCGATCCCCATCGACGCCATTCGGATCAGTCGATCGCCCCGCAAGCCCGTGCAGCTTCGCGCTGGGATCAGGCGCCCGCTTCGTCGCGCGCGGGATCGACGTTCACAAGAACCTTCCCGCCGTGCTGAAGGCCGCACATGCCCACAAGGGCGCAAGCTTCGTCGAGATCTATCAGAACTGCATCGTCTATAATGACGAGGTGTTCGCACCGTTCACCGAAAAGGCGAACGCCCCGACGGGGCAGATCTGGCTCGAGGATGGGCAGCCCATGCTGTTCGCCGGCGGAGCCAGAGGGCTGACGCTCGACCGGGACTTGCTGCGCCTCGAAGTCGTCAATGTCGCGGATGGCGACTGGCAGGCGGCGGGCGTGATCGTCCACGATCAGACCAACAAGGGCGTCGCCCAGATGCTGATCGACATGGATGCCGAGGCGGGCTTCCCGGTCGCGCTCGGCGTAATCTTCAATCATTCGCGCCCGACTTTCGAGCGTGCGGTGGAGACCCAGAACAGCGCGGCCGCCGAAGGCAAAGTCCCCGACCTGCAGAAACTGGTCGCCAAAGGCCAGACCTGGATGGTCGAGAAGGAACCGCGCGCCGAATGATGCGCTAAACCCGCATGGCCGATCCGGTGATCCTGTGGTTCCGCCAGGACTTGCGTCTGGCGGATCAGGCGGCGCTGCTGGCGGCGGCCGCCGACGGCCCGGTCGTGCCGGTTTACGTGCTCGACGACGAAGGCCCTGGCGACCGGCGGATCGGCGGCGCGCAGCGCTGGTGGCTGCATCATAGCCTCGCCGCGCTGGCGACTTCGCTGGAGGGCAGGGGATCGCGCCTGATCCTGCGGCGTGGCCGGGCGGCCGAGGCGCTGGCGTCGCTTGCGGAAGAAATCGGCGCGGCGCGCGTGCATGCGATCCGCCATTATGAGCCTTGGTGGAAAGCGGCGGAGGCGGCGGTCTCCAGCCAGCTCGACCTGAATCTGCACGACGGCAATCAGTTGATGCCGCCCGATCTGGTCCGTACGGGGTCCGGCGGCTATTTCCGCATCTTCACGCCGTTCTGGCGCGCACTGTCGGCAATGTTGCCGCCGCCTTTGCCAAGGCCGACGCCCCCGACGATAGCAGCGCCTGGCCGCTGGCCCGAAAGCGACCGGCTGAGCGACTGGCGCCTGAGGCCGACCGGTCCCGATTGGGCGACCGGCTTTGCAGACTGGCGGCCGGGCGAGGCAGGCGCGCAGGCCGCGCTCGATCATTTCGCAGACAGCGCCGACGAATATGAGCGGAAACGCAATCTGCCGGCGATCGAAGGCACGTCGCGCCTGAGCCCGCATCTTCACTTCGGTGAAATATCGCCGGCGGCGGTCTGGCACGCCGTGGCGGGGCGCGGCGAGGGGCGGGAAAGCTTTCGGCGCGAACTGGGTTGGCGGGATTATGCGACGGGGGTCATTGCGCAGCAGGCCGATTATGGCAGGTTCAACGGCCGCGCGGCGTTCGACGCCTTCCCCTGGCGGACCGACCGCGTAGCCCATGCCGAGTTCAAGGCGTGGACGCGCGGCGAGACAGGCTATCCGATCGTCGACGCCGGGATGCGCCAGCTCTGGGCGACGGGCTGGATGCACAATCGCGTCCGAATGATCGCCGCCTCTTTCCTCATCAAGCATCTGTTGATCGACTGGCGGCACGGCGAGCGCTGGTTCTGGGATACGCTGGTTGATGCGGGTTATGGGAATAATGCCGTCAACTGGCAGTGGAGCGCGGGGACGGGGATCGATTCCAACATGTTCGTCCGGATCATGGCTCCGCTATCGCAGTCCGAGAAGTTCGGCGCCGCCGCCTATATCCGCAAATGGGCGCCCGAACTCGCCGGCCTGGACGACAAGGCGATCCATGATCCCGATGCGGCGGGCGTCAGGCCGAAATCCTATCCTGAAAAGCTGATCGGTCATCGCGAGGCTCGCGAACGCGCGCTAGAGGCGTTCAAACATATCAAGGCCTGAGTCGCTTTCTGGACCTGGCCGGCAACGCCAGTAGAATGAAGGCCATGAACGCGCAGAAGCCAGACCGTGGGCGCCAGTTCCTGAGCGGACGTCGTGGGTTGCGCGGCGGCGCGGGGCTGTGGACCGTGCTGACGTCAGCGCCGTTCCACCGCCTGCTCGACCGCATCGACAAAGGGCTTGCGGCCGGCGCGATCGAAGCGTGGCTGCCTGATGGTTCCTACCGGATTATCGGGGGGAGATCGCCGGGCCCCGTGGCCGAAGTGACGCTGACGAGCTGGCGGGCGCTGTTGCGATTGGCGCGGAACGGATCAGTCGGCTGGTATCAGGCATGGGAAAAGGGCGAGTGGACCAGCCCCGATCCGGTTCCGCTCTTCGACCTGTTCATGCGCAATGCGGTGACGCTGGGACAGATCGCGCGGGCGCGCGGGCTGTTTTCTGCGATGAACAAACTGCGCCACGGGCTGAACCGCAATTCAAGGGCCGGGTCGCGACGCAACATCGCGTTTCATTATGATCTGGGGAATGATTTCTACCAGCCCTGGCTCGACGAAACGATGACCTATTCGTCGGCGCTGTTCCAGGAGCCGATCAGGCCCGACGAGGAACTGGCCTATGCGCAACTCAACAAGGTGCGTGCGCTGCTGGACAGACTCGATCTGAAACCTGACCAGCAACTGCTTGAAATCGGCTGCGGCTGGGGAACGCTCGCCGAGATTGCAGCAGACGAATATGGCGCCGCCGTCACCGGCATAACGCTTTCCACCGAGCAGCGCGACCATGCGCTGGCGCTCAACCGCGCCAATGTGAACGCAGGCCGCATCCGCATCGACCTGACCGACTATCGCGACGTGGCCGGCCAGTATGACGCGATCGCCAGCGTCGAGATGGTCGAGGCGGTAGGGCAGGATTACTGGCGCACCTATGTCGAGGCGATCACCCGCGCGCTGAAGCCCGGCGGGCGCGCCGCCATCCAGTATATCGCGATCGACGACCGCATCTTCGATCGCTATGCGGCCGGCGCCGATTTCATCCAGACCTATATTTTTCCGGGCGGCATGCTGTTGTCCGAAAGCCGGTTTGCGGCCTTCTGCGCAGAAGCGGGTCTCGAATGGCGCGATCGCAGGGGCTTTGGGCTCCATTATGCCGAAACCCTCAAACGCTGGCGCGCGCGCTTCGACATGGCGGTCGAAGCGGGGCAGTTGCCGCAGGGGTTCGATGAACGTTTCGTGCGGCTGTGGCGCTATTATCTGATGTATTGCGAGGGTGGTTTCCGGGGCGGCGGCATCGACGTCGCACAGGTGACGTTGGTCAAAAAAGGGGAGTGAGGGGATGAGGATGCTGGTTTGTGCGGCGCTGATGGCGCTCGCGCCGGTGACGGCTGTCCACGCCAGGGATCAGGTGACGCTCACCAGGGAGAATGAAGCCCAGGTCCGGCAGGCCGGGGCCGAAATCCTCTTCTGGTCACAGGCGCAGCGCGACGCCAATTTCCCGCATATGGACAAGCTCTTTCCCGGCACGACCGCGCATGCCGGGGAGAAACCGGGGCCGCTGCCGACGGGCAAGCCGCTGAAGTTCGATCCTTCCGCTTATATTGCAGCGAACAATGTCGCCGGGCTGATCGTCATACAGGACGGCAAGGTGCGGCTGGAGCACTATGCGCGCGGCTATTCGCGCGAGGGGCGTTACACCAGCTTCTCGGTGGCCAAGTCGCTGACTTCGACGCTGGTCGGCGCGGCGGTGCAGGACGGCTACATCAAGTCGGTCGACGATCCGGTCACCAACTATGTGCCCGATCTGAAAGGCAGCGCCTATGAAGGCGTGACGGTGCGCCAGGTGCTGACCATGACATCAGGCGTCAAATGGAACGAGGATTACACCGATCCCAATTCCGACGTGGCGAGCATGTATAAGGAAGCGCCACCGCCGGGCGTCGACCAGACCGCCTTCTATCTTGCCAAACTGCCGCGCGAGGCCGCCCCCGGCGCCAAGTGGGTTTACAAGACCGGCGAGACCAACCTGATCGGCGTGATCGTCAGCAAGGCGACGGGCAAAACGCTATCCGCTTATGCCGAGGAGAAGATCTGGAAACCCTTCGGCATGGAGCGCGACCTGTTCTGGATGGTCGACGCCTCCGGCCAGAATATCGGCGGCTGCTGTATCTCGGTGGCGTTGCGCGACTATGCGCGGATCGGCCTGTTCGTGCTGGCCGACGGGATTGCGCAGGGCAAGCGCGTGGTGCCCGCGGGCTGGTTCGCCGCCGCCACGCACAAGCAGGCCGATATCGGGGCGCCCGGCGCCGGCTATGGCTATCAGTGGTGGACCAATGACGACGGCAGCTTTCAGGCCGTCGGCATCTTCGGCCAGACGATTTTCGTCGATCCGGCGCGCAAGCTGGTCGTCGCCATGTCGAGCGCCTGGCCCAAGGCGACCGACCCCGATCTGTCGGCCAAGCGGCGCGCCTTCATCGCGGAGATCAAGGCGGCGATCGACGCGAAGTGATCAGTCGACGCGCTCGCGGTGGCCGGTCTCGAAGCCGGTCGCCAGCAGCGCGGCGATGCGATCCGCAACCGCTTCGGGCGGCTTGACCTTCGCCGGATCCTCGCCTGGATAGGCGGCGGCGCGCATCCTGGTGCGCGTGGCGCCCGGATCGATGATCGCGACGCGAACCTTGCCCAGATTGCGCTGCTCCTCCGCATAGGCGTCGAGCAATGTCTCGAACGCGGCCTTGGAGGCGCCGTAGGCGCCCCAGAAAGCGCGCGGCTTGCGCCCGACGCTGGAGGTAACGCCGATCACGCTGCCCCCGCCGCCCGCAACCCGGAGCATCGGATCGAAGGCGGCGATCAATGCCTGCTGCGCCGAGACGTTCAGCGTCAGCAGGCGGGCGAACTCCTTGGCGTCGATCGACTGGACCGGCCCCAGATTGCCGAGCATCGCCGCGTTGAGGACGAGCATGTCGAGCGCCTTCCAGCGATCCGCGATCGCCGAAGCAAGCCGCCCCACGCCCTCGGCATCGGTAAAGTCGACGGGCGCGATCGTGGCCGATCCGCCCGCCTGATGGATACGCTCCTCGACTTCCTCAAGGCCTCCCGCCGTGCGCGCGGTAAGGATCACATGCGCGCCGGCCTTGCCCAGCCGTTCGGCCGTCGCTGCGCCGATGCCCCTGCTCGCGCCGGTGACGAGGGCGAGGCGGCCGGCGAGGGGAGTCGCGGTCATTGCGGCAATATCCTGCAGAGACGGAAGATCAGATGACGCGTTCGGCCAGCAGGGCCAGTTGGTCCTCGGGCGGCGCGAGATCATCCTGATCGGTCAAGGTCGTCGGATAGTCGCCAGTGAAGCAGGCGTCGCAATATTGCGGACGGACCTGCGTGCGCTTGTCCTGGCCAAGCGCCTTGTAGAGCCCGTCGATCGAGATGAACGCAAGGCTGTCTGCATGGATATAGTCGCTCATCCCCGGCACATCGAGCTTGGCCGCGAGCAGCTTGGCGCGCTCGGGCGTGTCGACGCCGTAGAAGCAACTGTGCCGCGTCGGCGGGCTGGCGATGCGCATATGGACTTCGGCCGCGCCGGCGTCGCGCATCATCTGCACGATCTTGAGCGACGTCGTGCCGCGCACGATCGAATCGTCGATCAGCACAATGCGCTTGCCGTTGATCAGCGCGCGATTGGCGTTGTGCTTCAGCTTCACGCCAAGGTGGCGAACCTGATCGCCCGGCTGGATGAAGGTGCGCCCCACATAATGCGAGCGGATGATGCCCAGCTCGAAAGGAATGCCCGATTGCTGGGCATAACCGATCGCGGCCGGCACGCCGGAATCGGGCACGGGAATGACGAGATCGGCGTCGATCGGCGATTCGATCGCCAACTGCGCGCCGATCGCCTTGCGCACCGAATAAACCGACGAGCCTTCGACGATCGAATCGGGGCGCGAGAAATAGACGTGCTCGAAAATGCAGGGCCGGGGGTTCATCGGCGGGAAGGGGTTGATCGATCGGATGCCCGATTCGGTGACGATCACGATCTCGCCCGGATCGATCGAGCGGATATATTCAGCGCCGACGACGTCGAGCGCGACCGTTTCCGACGCGAAAATCGTCGCATCGCCGACCTTGCCCATCACCAGCGGCCGGATGCCGAGCGGATCGCGGCAGGCGATCATGCCTTCCGGCGTCAGGCAGATCAGCGAATAGGCGCCTTCGACCTGGCGCAGCGCATCGATGAACTTGTCGAGCAGCGTGCGATAGGCGCTGGTCGCGACGAGGTGAATGATCGTCTCGGTGTCCGAGGTCGACTGGAAGATGCTGCCGCGCCGGACGAGTTCGCGCCGCAGCTTCATCGCGTTCGAGATATTGCCGTTATGCGCGATGGCGAAGCCGCCGCTGGCAAGATCCGCGAAAAGCGGCTGGACGTTGCGCAGCGCCGTCTCGCCCGTCGTCGAATAGCGGACATGGCCGCAGGCGACCCGGCCGGGAAGGCCGCGGATCACGTCATCGCGATCGAAATTGCCGGCGACGTGGCCCATCGCCCGATGCGTATGAAAATGCGCGCCATCCCAACTGGTGATGCCGGCGGCTTCCTGGCCGCGATGCTGGAGCGCGTGGAGGCCGAGCGCGACCATCGCGGATGCAGTTTCGGCATTCCAGATACCGAAAATGCCACACTCCTCGCGGAGCTTGTCGTCGTCGAAAGGATTGGTGGTGATCATCGATTGCGGACCCGTCGGGTGAGCGTTTCGCGCCATATAGGAACCCCTCCGCGATTTGTCGCCCTTTTGTAACAGATGAAATGCGGAGCGTCGCCCCCGCCCATGCGTTCAGCCGCCGTCAGACAAGGAGAAACGCCATGCCCGGGCGCGGTCCAGGCCCATCGATCAGGAATGAAGCGCTTTACGAACGGCTCAGAAAGGAAGGCAATTCCCAGGAAAAATCGGCGCGAATCGCCAATGCCGAGGCGGCGGGAACGCTGCGACGCCGATCGACGCATCTGGAGGATCGATCGAAGGGCGATCTTTATGGCGAAGCGAAGCGCATCGGGATCGCAGGCCGATCCGCGATGAGCAAGCAAGAGCTGGTGGACGCGATCCGCAACCATGGCTAGCCCTGCGGCGAAGCCTGAGGGCTATGGGGATCGGGAGCGACATGGATCAGGATCGCGAACAGGGATCGGTGCTCGATCCAAAATATGACGCATCGGGACTGGTGACCGCCGTGGTCACGGACGCTGGCGACGGCGCAGTGCTGATGGTTGCGCATATGAATGCCGCGGCGCTGGCGCTGACCCGATTGACGGGGGAAGCGCATTTCTGGTCACGGAGCCGTGGCCGGCTTTGGAAGAAAGGCGAGAGTTCCGGCAACGTGCTGCGCGTGGTCGAGATGCGCATCGATTGCGATCAGGACGCGATCTGGATCCGCGCCGACGCCGCCGGCCCTTCCTGCCACACGGGCGAAAGAAGCTGTTTCTACCGCCGGATCGGCCCCGACGGGCTAGAGCGGGTTTGACCATTCCGTAAACGTCAAGCTATAACGCCCGGCATGGCAACCCAGCATCACGCTACTGTCGACACGCCGGACAAACGCAACCGGCATCAATATTCGATCTCCGACCTGTCGGAGGAGTTCGGCGTCACCGCCCGCGCGCTTCGTTTCTATGAGGATGAGGGGCTGATCTCGCCCACGCGGCGTGGAACCGCGCGTATTTATACGAAGCGCGATCGCGCCCGCCTCGCCTGGATCCTGCGCGGCAAGCGCGTCGGCTTCTCGCTTGGCGAGATTCGCGAGATGATCGACCTGTACGACATTGGCGACGGTCGCCACGAACAGCGCCGGGTGACGATCGAGAAATGCGCCGCGCGGGTAACGATGCTCGAAGCGCAGAAGCGCGACATCGACGCGACCGTCGATGAACTGAAACGCTTCATCCATACCGTCGAACAGGCTGAGGCCGACGGCGTCTGACGCGCCACGCCCGCCGCAAGGCGCGCGGATGAACCCGTGCGCCCCACATATAGCTTCAAGTTCAGGAAAGACACGACATGCCCATCTACAAAGCCCCGCTCCGCGACACGCGCTTCGTGCTGGACAAGCTGCTCGGGCTCGATCGCTACGCCAATCTTCCCGGCTTCGAGAACGCATCGGCCGACATGATCGAGGCGGTGCTGGGCGAAGGCGCCAAGTTCGTCGAGGAAGTGGTGTTCCCGACCAATCAGGTCGGCGATCGCGAGGGCTGCACGCGGCATGACGACGCGTCGGTCAGCACGCCCACCGGCTTCAAGGACGCCTATGACCAGTTCGTCGCAGGCGGCTGGTCGACGCTGACCGGGCCTGAGGAGTTTGGCGGGCAGGCGATGCCGCATGTCGTCGCGACCGCGTTCGAGGAATATCTCTGCTCGGCCAATATGGCGTTCGCCATGTATAACGGCCTGACGCAGGGCGCCGTCGCCTCAATCCTCGTCAAGGGATCGGACGCGCAGAAGGCGACTTATGTCCCCAAGATGATCTCAGGCGAGTGGAGCGGCACGATGAACCTGACGGAGCCGCAGTGCGGCACCGATCTGGGCCTCATCCGCACCAAGGCCGATCCCAATGCCGATGGCAGCTATGCGATCACCGGCACCAAGATCTTCATCTCGGCCGGCGAACATGATCTGACCTCGAACATCATCCACCTCGTCCTGGCCAAAGTTGCGGGCGCGCCGGACAATGTGAAGGGCATCTCGCTGTTCATCGTGCCCAAGTTCCTGGTCAACGAGGATGGATCGCTGGGCGAGCGCAACGCCGTGTCGTGCGGATCGATCGAACATAAGATGGGCATCCACGGCAACGCGACCTGCGTGATGAACTATGACGGCGCGACCGGCTATCTGGTGGGCGAGGAGAATAAGGGCCTCGCCGCCATGTTCATCATGATGAACGTCGCGCGCCTCGGCGTCGGCCTGCAGGGGCTGTCGCAAGGCGAGGTCGCCTATCAGAACGGCGTCCAGTACGCCAAGGACCGCCGCCAGGGCCGTGCGCTCACCGGCCCGGCCGAACCCGACCAGAAGGCCGATACGCTGTTCGTTCATCCCGACGTGCGTCGCATGTTGATGGAATCAAAGGCGCTGACCGAAGGGCTTCGCGCCCTGTGCCTGTGGGGCGCGCTCCAGGTCGACCTCAGCCACAAGGCGCAGACCGAGGAAGAACGCGCCGCCGCCGACGATCTGATCTCGCTGCTCACCCCGGTAATCAAGGGCTATGGCACCGACATGGGCTATCAGATCGCGACCAACGCCCAGCAGGTCTATGGCGGCCATGGCTACATCGCCGAATGGGGCATGGAGCAATATGTCCGCGACGCCCGCATCGCGATGATCTACGAAGGCACCAACGGCGTGCAGGCGATGGATCTCGTCGGCCGAAAGCTGGCGCAGAATGGCGGCCGTGCGGTGCAGGCCTTCTTCAAACTGGTCGGCGAGGAGATCGCGGCGGGCAAGGGCGACGAGGCGACCGCCGATCTCGCTGCGCGCCTCGAAAAGGCGCTGGGCGAACTGCAGGCCGCGACGATGTGGCTGGTCCAGAACGGCCTGACCAATCCCAACAACGCCGGCGCTGCGGCGACGCCTTATCTGCACATCATGGGCATTGTTGCGCTTGGCTTCATGTGGCTCAAGACGCTGCGCGCGCTTGACGGCGAGGATGCCGATTTCGTGAAGGCAAAGCGGGCGACGGCGCGCTACTTCGCCGAGCGGATCATGCCGCGGGCGGGTTCGCTGCGTCGCGAACTCGAGGCGGGGTCGGAGAGCCTGATGGCGCTGGAGCCGGAGCTGTTCGCGGCGTAACGGGGAGCGCCGCCGGTTTCATGCACTGCGCCGGATCGGCGCGTTTGAACTGGCGGCAGTTCCACAGCATCTTCTCGAACCCATTGCTGCGGTTGCGCAGATAGCTGAAGGACTGGGCCGCGATCTGCTGCTCGCTGAGCGGCAGCGCGGCTGCGGCCCTGGCCGGATCGGTCCAGCCCATCAGCTTGCAGAACGGCCTGTCTCCGCAGGTCTGGAGCGCGAGCGCCGGATAGCTGTCGGGCGACGCCTTGCCGTCGAGAACGACGAGGAAAGTGTCGCCGGCGACCGATACCGCCGTCATCTTCCGGGCTTTGCTGGCCGGCAGGATCGCGAGCGCATCGATCCCGAGCACGGCAGGATCGACCTTGAGCGCATCCGTCGTCGCCTTGTGCGCGGGCGAGAGGAAGGCGAGCTTGCCGATCGTCGGCTCCGGCCCCTCCTCGCCGAAACGGAAGGCGCCCGGCGTGCCCCACCATCCGGTCCAGCGAAAGAAGAGATGAGTGTTCACCGCCGCGATCTTGTCGAGCGTCTCACTCCAATAAGGCACGACCCAGTTGGTATGGTAATGCGTGGCGTAGCCGACGCTCCTGAACACCTTGCCAGCCAGCATCTCCTTCGCCCGCCTGCGCGCATCTTCCCAGACTGACGGCGGAGGCGTGCGCGCAAGCGCGCCGTCGCAGGTGAAGGTGAACTGACACCCGGTCGTCCGCTCCGCTCCCTGGAACACCACGCCGCAGATGGTCTTGGGGAAGGCCGGATGGCGAAGGCGGTTGAGCACCACCTGCGCCACCGCGCGCTGGCCGGGATCATCGGCAGAACCCGCTTCGTAGAGCATCGCCGAAGCCAGACAATCGACCGCGCGATCATAGCCTTCGTCCTTATCCGACAACCTGAACGGGCGCGCGGGCGGGACGGGGCCTTTGACGAAGGGCACGGCGTCGTTGATCTTCACCGCATCATCGCGCGACAGGTCGCGCAGTTCGAGCGGCTCGATCGGCGGGGGTGGAGGAAGCGCAGCGCGCTTGAACAGCTTTGCCGCAGCCTGGGGCGATTGGGGCGCGTGGCTGCTCCACCAGCTTGCGAGGCCAAGCAGGATCGCGGCCGTCGCCAGCAACGGAATGGCCCATATCGCCAAAACCCGGCTTTCCGTTCTCACGGCAGCGCGCGTTCCATGCGGATGAGCGGCACACCGACGCCGTCGACCATATCGACCACGCGCTCCACCTCGCGATAGCCGCAGGCGAGGTAAAGCGGCTCGCCCGCCAGCGTGGCCATCAATTGCGTGCGGGCGAATCCCGCAGCGCGTGCGCGACGTTCGCATTCCCCAAGCACAAGCCGGCCGATGCCGCGCCGGCTGTGATCGGGATCGGTGTACATGGCGCGGATGCGCGCGGGGTCATGCGCCGGATCGAGACGCCGCGCATCGCGCCCCGCCGAATGGTCTCCGCCGTAAAGCGTCGCGCGGTCACTCCACCCGCCGCAGCCGACGAGGCGCCGGCCATCCTCGACGACGACATAAGTGCCGTCGGCGACAAGCTGTCGGTCGAGCCCCATTACGGCATAGCTGGCCTTGACCTGATCGGGGCTCAGCACCGGATCAAGCAGTTGCGCCATCGCGCGCCGGATCAGGCGATCCAGCGCGTCGATATCGGCTTCGGTGGCAGTGCGCAGGTGCACGACCCGGCTCCGTCAGGCCTCTGGCAGGAAGTCCGGGACCGAGAGGTAGCGCTCACCCGTATCATAGTTGAAACCCAGCACGCGCTTGCCGGACGGAAGCTCCGCCAGCTTCTGCGCGATCGCGGCGAGCGTGGCGCCCGACGAGATGCCGACCAGCAGGCCTTCCTCCCGCGCGGAGCGACGAGCATAGTCCTTCGCGTCGGCGGGATCGACCTGGATCACGCCGTCGATCGACTGGGTGTGGAGATTCGCGGGAATGAAGCCCGCGCCGATGCCCTGGATCGGGTGCGGGCCGGGCTGGCCGCCCGAAATGACAGGCGAAAGCGTCGGTTCGACCGCATAGACCTTCAGCGCCGGCCAATCCTTCTTCAGCCGCTCGGCCGTGCCGGTGATATGGCCGCCGGTACCCACGCCGGTGATCAGCACGTCGATCGGCGCGTCGCGGAAATCGGCGAGGATCTCCTCAGCCGTGGTGCGGGCGTGAATGTCGATATTGGCCGGGTTCTCGAACTGTTGGGGCATCCAGGCGCCCGGGGTCTGCTCGACCAGCTCGATCGCGCGCTCGATCGCGCCCTTCATGCCCTTTTCGCGCGGGGTAAGATCGAAGGTCGCGCCATAGGCGAGCATCAGGCGGCGGCGCTCGATCGACATGCTTTCGGGCATGACGAGGATCAGGCGATAACCCTTCACCGCCGCAACCATGGCGAGGCCGATGCCGGTATTGCCGCTGGTCGGCTCGACGATCGTGCCGCCGGGCTTGAGCGCGCCGGACTTCTCGGCATCCTCGATCATCGCTAGCGCGATACGGTCCTTGATCGATCCGCCGGGGTTCGATCGCTCGGCCTTCACCCAGACTTCGGCGTCGCCGAACAGGCGCTGGATGCGGATATGCGGCGTGTTGCCGATGGTCTCGAGAACGGTCTCAGCCTTCATCTTTTGTCTCCTTGATGGGAACGTCTTCGAGAGAAGTTGGTGCGGCAAAGCTACGCGCATTGCGCAATTCGGGGAACCATTTCGCCCATAGCATGGCGACCAGAATTGATCCTATTCCGCCCGCCACGACAGCCGCCACCGGGCCGACAAGCGCCGCGAGGAAACCGGACTCCGCTTCGCCAAGCTCGTTCGACCCGGAAACGAACAGCGTCGATACAGCGCCGACGCGCCCACGCATGGCATCCGGCGTGTAAAGCTGGATCAACGACTGTCGGACATAGACCGAGGTCATGTCGGCCGCGCCGAGCAGGGCGAGCATGAGCAGCGACAGCGGCATTGAGCGCGACCATCCGAATACCATCGTCGCGCCGCCGAACACCCCGACCGCAAAAAGCAGCTTGTAGCCGACATGATTCTTCATCGGGCGGACCGCGAAGAAAAGCCCCATCAACATAGCGCCTGCTGCGGGGGCCGCGCGCAGCTCGCCCAATCCTTCGGGTCCGACGTGCAGGATGTCGCGCGCATAGATGGGCAGCATCGCGGTCGCGCCGCCGAGCAGGACGGCGAAGAGATCGAGCGAGATAGCACCGAGAACGAGGCGATTGCGGCGCACATAGTGCAACCCTTCGATCATCTGCCGCCAGGGCGCGGCGGCGGCGAGCGTGGTGCGCTTCACCGGGCCGATCGTCATCAGCGCAAGGAAGGAGAGGAAAAACAGCCCGAACGAGACTGTATAAGGCAGGCTGTGATGGCCGGCATAAAGCAGGCCGCCCATCGCCGGCCCGAGCACCGACCCACTCTGCCACGCGATCGAGCTGACCGCGATCGCGGTGGGAAGCACGGCGGGCGGGACGAGATTGGGCGACAGCGCCTGGAGCGCGGGACTGGCGAAAGCGCGGGCGACGCCAAGCAGCGCCGCCACGACGAACAACGCCGGGAGGTTGATGGCGTCCGTTGCGGTCAGGATCGCGAGCGCGGCGGCGCAAAGGGCCTCAAGCGCCACCGACGCACGGGCGATCCAGCGCCGGTCGACGCGATCGGCGACCCAGCCGACGACCAGGGTCAGCACCGCGAGCGGAGCGAACTGCGCCACGCCGATCAGCCCGAGCTGAAACGCCGCCTCCCTGGGGCTCATGCCAAGCTGGCTGCGCGCGAGATCGTAAACCTGCCAGCCGATGACGATGACCATCGCCATCTGCGCCAGCGTGCTGCTCAGCCGCGCCACGAAATAGGCGCGAAAGTCTGGGAAGCTGAAAGGATGCGGGGGCTTGCTCATGGAGCTTCAGAGCGCTTCTTCTGCGGGGACGCCGCCATAAGCGCCAATCGCCTCGTAAAGCGCCGTCAGGCTTGCGCGTTCTTCGATCGAAAGCTCCGGTCGCCAAATCTCGAACAGCAGGATGACGCGCGTCCGGTTCGAGCGGTTCCACGCTTCATGTTCGATCGAATCGTCGAAGATCAGCGCTTCACCCTCGCGCCAGGCGCGCGTCTCCGCGCCGACGCGCAGCGCGCAATCGGCCGGCGCGATCAACGGAATATGGCAGATGAGCCGGGTGTTGATAAGGCCATGATGCGGCTGAATATGCGTTCCGGGCTTGAGCAGCGAAAAGAGCGCCATCGGCGAGCGGCCGGCGATCAGCGGGATGGGGGCGTGCTCAAGCGCCGCCATCGTTGCGGGGCAACGCTCGACATTGCCCGCGACGCGCTCGCCCGCGCGCCAGAGGTGAAAAGCGCCCCAGCTCGGATCCTCAAGCAGCGGGCTGGACGAACGCGGCCGGTCGGCGCGCGCCTCGACATAGGCGGGAAAGTCGCCGTCGTCGCGCATGACTGCTTCCAGTTCGGCGCGGATCGCCGGGGTGGCGGCCTCGACCGCCGGCAGCCAGTCCGCGAAGCGCTCGCGCTCGTAAAATTCGATATTGGGCAGGCCCGGATAATAGAAGCTGTTGGGCTGCTGAAGATAGACTTGGCGCTTTCCGGTCAACACGTCGAGCGCGCGGCGGACGGCGGGAGCAAGGCGTTCTCCGCCGAAGCCGGCGGCTTCGAGATGATCGATCAGATGCGTCTCGTAACGCCCGCTCGCGCCTTCGAGGAAAGCCTGTGCGCGGCCAAGCTCGGCGGCGAGAGTCTGCGGAATATTGGCGGACAGCGAAGCGCTCGCAAGCGCCGACTGGTAGAAGCTGGTGGCCGCGCGATCGTCGCCGCGCCGGACGGCGGCGTCGCCCTTCATCAGGAGGCCGCGCAGGTGGCGCGGCTGCCCGGCGAGCAGCGCATCGAGCGCCTGCGCCTCCGCCGCCTCATCGCCAAGCGCCCGGCACGACTGGGCGATCAACAGATAGGGCGGAGCCACGCCCTGCAGCGAACCGACATGCTCGAAATGCGCACGCGCCGCATGCGGATCGCCCCGCTGCATGGCGGCGACGCCCTCACGGAGCAGACGATCGACTTCGGCTTGCGTTTGCATGGCAAGCCTCAATAGGCGCTGGTGAAAAATTGGGAAGGGCGGATGATCGCGGAGTTTCTCACCCCGCCGTGACGAAACTGTCCATCACGCGTTTGCGGCCTGCGGTCTCGAAATCGATTTCCAGCTTGTTCCCTTCGATCGCGGCGATCGCGCCATAGCCGAATTTCTGGTGAAATACGCGCTGGCCGATCGACAGATCGGTGCGCGCCTTCGCGCCAAGGCTGACGCTGCTGGCGCGCGCTTCGACGATACGGGTCGGCTCGCGGACGAACTGGCCAGGGGTCGACGCGCGTTGCCAGCCCGGGCCGCGCCCCGATCCGCGCGCTACATTGGCGAAAGGGTCGGCGCGTTCGGACCAGTTGGCGCGCCACAGGCTTTCGCCGCCGGTCATGCTCGTCTCGCTCTCGATATGCGCGGCGGGGAGTTCGGCGATGAAACGGCTGGGGATGCTTGATGTCCACTGGCCGTAGATGCGGCGATTGGCGGCGTGAAAGATGAAGGCCTTGTGCCGCGCGCGCGTGATCGCGACGTAGGCGAGGCGGCGTTCCTCCTCGAGGCTGGCGAGCCCGCCTTCGTCCAATGCGCGCTGCGAGGGAAAAATGCCTTCCTCCCACCCCACGAGAAAAACGGAGCCGAACTCAAGCCCCTTGGCGGCGTGGATGGTCATGATCGTTAGCTTGGCGCCTTCGGCCTGCGCGTCATTGTCCATGACGAGGCTGACATGTTCGAGGAAAGCGCCGAGCGTCTCATACTCCTCCATCGCGCGGGCAAGCTCGGCGAGGTTTTCGAGGCGACCCGCGGATTCGGGGCTGCGATCGGCCTGGAGCATCGCGGTATAGCCGCTTTCCTCAAGGATCCGGCGGGCAAGCTCGGCATGGGGTTCGCTGGCGGACAAATCGCGCCAGCGCGCAAGATCGCCGACGAAAGCGCCCAGATTGCGCCGCGCCGCGCCGGTCAGTTCGTCAGTATCGAGTATGCGTGCGGCGGCGAAGGCGAGGGGAATCCCCTCGGCGCGGGCGAGGCGGTGGAGCTTCTCGACCGCCTTGTCGCCCAGACCGCGCTTTGGCGTGTTGACGATGCGCTCGAAGGCAAGGTCGTCGGCGGGCTGGTTGACGAGGCGGAGATAGGCGAGCGCATCCCTGATCTCCGCGCGCTCGTAAAAGCGGAAGCCGCCGACGATGCGGTAGGGCAGGCCGATCGCGATGAAGCGATCCTCGAACTCGCGGGTCTGGTGCTGGGCGCGGACGAGGATGGCGATGTCGTCGATCCGTTCGCCACGCCGCTCGGCCTCCTCGACAAGCTCGCCGACGCGGCGCGCTTCCTCCGGGCCGTCCCAGACGCCAAGCACTTTCACCTTCTCGCCTTCGCCTGACTCCGTCCACAGCGTTTTGCCGAGGCGGCCGCCATTATTGGCGATCACCCCCGACGCGGCGGCGAGAATATGCGGGGTCGAACGATAATTCTGCTCGAGCCGGATGATCGTGGCGCCCGGAAAATCCTGCTCGAACCGCAATATGTTGGCCACTTCGGCCCCACGCCACGAATAGATGGACTGATCGTCATCACCGACGCAGCAGATATTCTTGCGCGTCTGGGCGAGCAGACGGAGCCAGAGATACTGCGCGCTGTTGGTATCCTGATATTCGTCGACCATGATGTAGCGGAAGCGTTGCTGATATTGTTCCAGCACGTCGCGATCCCGCTTCAATATGGTCAGCATGTGGAGCAGCAGATCGCCGAAATCGCACGCATTGAGCGTGCGCAGCCGATCCTGGTAGGCGGCGTAGAGCGCCTGGCCCTTCCCGTTCGCATAATGCTCGCTTTCGCCGGCGTCGATTTCGGCCGGGGTAAGCCCCCGGTTCTTCCAGCGATCGATAAGGCCGCCAAGCTGGCGCGCGGGCCAGCGCTTCTCGTCTATGCCTTCCGCCTGGATCAACTGCTTCATCAGGCGAAGCTGGTCGTCCGTATCGAGAATCGTAAAGTTGGACTGGAGCCCGACCAGCTCGGCATGACGGCGCAGCATCCGCGCGCAAATGGCGTGGAAGGTGCCGAGCCAGGGCATGCCTTCGACGGCCTCGCCGACAAGGCGGCCGACTCGCTCGCGCATTTCGCGCGCGGCCTTGTTGGTGAAGGTGACCGCGAGAATCTCGGACGGCCAAGCCTTGCGGGTGAACAGCAGGTGCGCGAGGCGCGCAGTGAGCGCCGCCGTCTTGCCCGTGCCCGCGCCGGCAAGGACCAGAACAGGCCCTTCGGTCGTCAGCACGGCGGCGCGCTGCGGCTCGTTAAGACCCTTCAGATAAGGCGGGTCGATGGGAGTGGGAGCAGGCATGGTCACGCGCGAACAGTTAGGGAACGCGAAGCGCCGGGGCAACCACCATGAGACCATCGGCGGCAATTCGCGACTTGTCCGATCGTTCCGCGAACGGTAAGGGCGCAGTCAGCTATTAGGGCAACACCAACAACATGACAGCTACTACCGCCGACGCCGATTCATTTGCGAACGGGCTCGACAAAGGCGTTCACCCGGCGACGATCATCGCGTTTCTGTTCGCGATCACGGGGGGCCTGATCTACGCAGGGATCAGCGTGTTCAACGACACGCAGCAGGTGGGCGAGCAACTTGCCCTCGGCGCTTTCCTGTTCCTCGGCCTTGCGCTGCTGATCGCGCTCGGCTTCGAGTTCGTGAACGGTTTCCACGATACGGCGAATGCTGTCGCCACCGTCATCTACACCAATTCGATGCCCCCGCTGGCGGCCGTGATATGGTCCGGCGCATTCAATTTCCTCGGCGTGCTGACCTCGACCGGCGCGGTCGCCTACAGCATCATCACGCTGTTGCCCGTCGACCTGATCCTGCAGGTAGGCAGCGCGTCGGGCTTCGCGATGATTTTCGCGCTGCTGATCGCCGCCGTCGCCTGGAATCTGGGCACCTGGTATTTCGGCATCCCCAATTCGTCGAGCCACGCGCTGATTGGATCGATCATGGGCGTCGGCATCGCCAACCAGTTGATGTCCTCGGGCGCCAGCGGCACGTCGGGCGTCGATTGGGGACAGGCGCAGAGTGTGCTCGCCGCTTTGCTGTTCAGTCCGCTGCTCGGCTTCATCGGCGCGATGCTGCTGATCTACGCGATGCGCCTGTTCATCAGGAACAAGGCGATGTTCGAGGAGCCCAAGGAAGGCGCGCCGCCGCCGGGGCCGATCCGCGCGTTGCTGATCTTCACCTGCACCGCCGTGTCCTTCGCCCATGGCGGCAATGACGGGCAGAAGGGCATGGGCCTGATCATGCTGATCCTGATCGGCGTCGCGCCCACCGCCTATGCGCTCAACCGCACGATGCCCGACAGCGCGACTCCGGCCTTCGTCCAGAGCGCTGAAGCGGCGCGCAACGTCTTTCAGATCCACGCGGGCGGCGTCGTGGCGGCAAACCCCGAACTCGCGCGCGAAACGCTGCGCGACGGGCTGCGCCACCGCGCCGTCGACAAGCCGGCGGTCTATGGCGCGCTCGCCACGCTGTCGGGCGACATCGACACGCGTCTGACCGGCTATGGTTCGCTGGCGCGCGTACCGGCGGCGGCGACCGCCAACCTGCGCAACGACATGTATCTGACGCAGGATACGCTGAACCTGCTGACCAAGGATGGCGAGAAGGCCGCCAGGCGCTTCCCCGGCGGGCAGGACAAGATTCTCGTCGATTATCGCAAGCAGCTTGAGAGCAGCACGCGCTTCATCCCGACCTGGGTGAAGGTCGCCGTGGCGCTTGCGCTCGGCCTCGGCACCATGGTCGGCTGGAAGCGCATCGTGGTGACGGTGGGCCAGCGCATTGGCAAGCGCCACATGAGCTACGCCATGGGCGCGGCGGCCGAGCTGATGGCGGCCAGCACGATCCTGCTCGCGCAGGTGAAGGGGCTGCCGGTTTCGACCACGCATATCCTGTCGAGCGGCGTCGCCGGCGCGGCGGTCGGCAATCCGGCGGGCCTGCAGGCGGGAACGATCCGCCGCATCGCGCTCACCTGGGTGACGACGCTGCCTGCGGCGATCGTGCTTTCGGGTTCGCTCTACGCCCTGTTCCTCGGCGCAGTTCACGCCTTCGGGATGAAGTAGGCGCCTGCGCGGCGCTTATTCGGGCCGGAGGAGAAGCAGTCGCGCCTTGCCATAGGTGCGATCGGTCTCGACGACATAACCGGGAAAATCGGCGGGCTCGCCCTTGGCGGTCTCGAGACTGAGCAGCGTTGCCGACGTGACCGCCGCGATCTTGCGCAGATGCTCCAGCGCCTGCGCGCCAAGCCCCTTGTTGTACGGCGGATCGAGCAGGACGAGATCGAACGGGCCGCCCACGAAGCTGGTCGCAGACTGCGCGCGGATCGCTGCGCGACCGCCCGCGCCGAGGCGTTCGGCATTGCCCTTGAGCGCCGCCAGCGCCGCGCGATCCTGCTCGACGAAGGTGCAGCGCGCCGCGCCGCGCGACAGCGCCTCCAGCCCCAAAGCGCCGGTGCCCGCGAACAGATCGGCGACCGCGAGTCCCTCGAAATCGCCGAGGCGGCTCGCAAGCATCGAGAATAGCGCCTCACGCATGCGATCAGCGGTCGGGCGCGTTGCGTCGCCCGCCGGTGCGGTAATCGAACGACCGCGCCATTCGCCGGCAATGATCCGCACCGGTCAGCCCCTACGCTTGGGCGCGGGGCCGGAACGCGAAGGCGGTCGCCGCCCCGGGCGGCTGCCCGGCCGCTGCGGGCGTCCGGGCTTGGGCGACAGTTCCGAGCGGGTCGACAGTTCCGAGCGGGTCGACAGTTCGTTGCGCGCCGACGAACCGGGGCGTTGCGGCTTGCCCGGCTTTTCCACGCGCGGGGGGCGTTCAGCGTGCGCGGGCTTCGCGCCCGGCGCCGGCCTCGCCGGCTTTCCGCTTCGGGCCGGACGCGCGGCCTCTGCCTGCCTTTCGGGACTACGAGACATGGGGGCGGGCCGACGCCCCTCGCGCGGCGGCGTGGGCTGACGCGGCGCAGTAGGCAGCGGGCCGCCCAGCTTCATCGCCTTCATGAAGGCCACCAGTTCATGCTGGCGCACTTCCTCGACCTCGCCCACGGGCAGGTCGGCAAGCGGGAAGGGGCCATAGGAGGTGCGGATCAGGCGCGAGACTTCGAGGCCAAGATGTTCGAGCACGCGGCGCACCTCGCGATTTTTGCCCTCGCGCAGCTTCATCTCGACCCAGACATTGGCGCCGGTGCGGCGTTCGAGATTGGCGTCGATCGGGCCATAACGCACGCCGTCAATCTCGATGCCCTCGATCAGATCCTCAAGCTGCGCCTGGCTGACCTGCCCATAGGCGCGCGCTCTGTAGGTGCGCTCGACCCCGGTTGCCGGAAGCTCAAGCTGGCGCTTCAAACCGCCGTCGGTGGTAAGGAGCAACAGCCCCTCGGTGTTGAGGTCGAGGCGTCCGACGGGGACGAGGCGCGGCAACCCGCTCGGCATGCGATCATAGATGGTCGGGCGGCCACGGGGCTCGCGTTCTGCGGTCAGGACGCCCTTGGGCTTGTGAAAGCGAAAAAGCCGCGCGGCCTCCGGCTGGGCGACGGGATTGCCGTCCACCGTGACGCCGCGGAGCGAGGGGAGCACCGTCGCGGGGGTCTCCAGTATCTTGCCGTCGAGCGCAACGCGCCCTTCGGCGATCATCCGTTCAATCTCGCGCCGCGATGCAACGCCGGCGCGGGCCAGCAGCTTGGCGATGCGGTGTTGCGGGCGGGACTCGGGTGGAACGGGCACAGATTATCCTTCAAAATCGGCAACGCCTGGCGCATAGCGCGCCGGAATCGGCGCGACGCGCGCCATCGGGATCGGCCCGATGGATCGGCGGCCACAGGCATGGCGGAAACGAGGCGGGGCGGCAATGCTGTTCACACGCGGGAAGCGTCTGGTCGACCAGATCCTGATCGTCGAGGACGAACCCCTCGTCGCCTTCGATAACGAGCATTTCCTTGTCGAGCATGGCTACCGCGTGGTCGCGACGGTGAACAGCGCCGCGCAGGCGCTGGCGGTGATCGCGTCGGAGGAAATCGATCTGGTGCTGGCCGACGTCAACCTGTCCGACCGGGGCGACGGAATCGAAGTGGCGCGCGCCGCGCAGGAGCGCGAGATCGCGACGCTGTTCGTGACGGCGACCTGCCCGGCCAACGCGCGCGAGCTTTCGATCGGCTGCCTTTCCAAGCCCTATTCACAGCGCGACCTGAAGGCCGCGATCGAGGCCGTCGACGCGAAGCTGAGCGGACGAAAGACCGGCAAGCTGCCCGAAGGACTGACGCTTTACTGAAGGTGCGCCTCAACCTCGTCGTGGAAGTGGCGGAGGCCGGTTTCGAGCGTGCCGAGCGTCAGCCTGTCGACCGCGCCCGATTGCAGACCTTCCTGGCCAAGGGCGGCGGCGCGGAAATCCTCGGCGCTGAAAACGCCGCCGTCGAGCAGGTTCCAGCTACGTTGCCAGTGCGCCATCGCCTTTTCGGTCCGTGGCGGCTCGGGGATCAGCATGAAATCCTCGACGAATACGCGGTCGTGCCCGCGCGGCATCAGCGTCATCAGGTTCACATAGTCGGGGCTGACGATCAGGACGGTGGCGGGAAAAAGCTGATAGGCGAACGTGACGGTGCGGCGCAGTTGCGCCCAGTCGCCGGGATCGAGCGCCGCCACCTCCGCCTCGCGGCCGACCGCCGATCGGCGGTGCGGACCGACTGAGTCGCCGGTCGTCACGCCATCCTTGAAGAAGGGACCGATGGTCGAGGCGTGAAGCCGCTGGACATGATAGCTTTCGAGGAAGGCGTCCATGATCAGCTTCCAGTTGGCCTGCACCTCGTGCAGCCGGCGATCGAAGAGATGGAGCGCGCCCAGCCCGAAAGCGTCGAAATCGGGCGCGATGGCGAGCGCGTCGGAGAAATCGGCGGCGGCGTCGAAAGCGAACCAGATCAGCCCGCCCGCCTCGCGGCTGGGCAATTCGACGAGCGGATGATCTGCCTTGTCCAACCCGGGAAAACTGTCGGCGCGGGGCAGGCCGGTAAGCCGCCCGTCGAGCGCGTAGGACCAGGCATGATAGGGGCAGACGAGGCGCGGCGCGCGGACGCACGCGCCGCCCTCGACGAGTCGCGTGCCGCGATGACGACAGACGTTGAGAAAGACATGCGCCTTGCCTTCGCCGTCGCGCGTGACGAGCAGGGGCTTTCCGAATGCGTCATGCGGCGCCGCCATGTTGCGCTCGGGAAGCAGCGCCGACGGCGCGATCACCTGCGGCATTCGATCGAAGATACGTTCTTTTTCAGCAAGATAGCGCGCCGGATCAATATAGGCGGCCGCATCGACATGAGTGATGCCGAGATTGCGCGGCGTATCGCCGGCGGCGATGCGTCCGGCAAGCGCAAGCTGGCCTGAAGTGGGGGTGAGCGCGTTCATGCTGCGCAGCATGACTCCAGTTAACGTAAACGGCAATGGCCTTGCGGCGCGCCGGCCCGACTGAGCGCTTGACGCGGCCCCCGCATCTCGCTCACGTCCCGTCATGGCGACTGCTCAAAACGGGTCCGCAAGGCCCTCGCTCATCCAATCGGTGAAGCCCTATCTGGAGAAGGCGCCGCTTGCCGCGCTGTTCCTCGGCATTTCATCGGGCTTTCCCTATGCGATGATCGGCGCGACGCTGACGACGCGGCTCGCGCAGGACGGCATCGACAAGAAGGCGGTGACGGCGTTCAGCCTGGCCTTCCTCGTCTACAACCTCAAATGGCTTTGGGCCTGGGTGGTCGACGGCGTCGAGCTTCCGATCATCGGCAGGCTGGGCCAGCGCGTATCCTGGCTGATCGTCGCGGGGCTGTTCGTGATCGCGGCGGTCGTCAATCTCGGCCTTGTCGATCCGAAGGCCAGCCTGATGCAGACGGCTTATGCGGCGGTGCTCGTCGGCATCGCCGGAGCCACTTTCGATATCGTGATCGACGCCTATCGCATCGAATTGCTCAGCCCCGAGCAGCTCGGCGTCGGATCAGGCATGTCGCAATATGGCTGGCGGATCGGATCGGCGGGCGCGGGCGCGGTCGCGCTCGTCATCGCCGCGCGCTATGGCTGGGGACCGGCCTATATAAGCTGCGCCGCGCTTGCCCTGCCGGCGATGCTGGCGGGCCTGTTCGCAGGCGAACCGGAGCGGCACCGCGAGGCGACCCGGCGCAAGGGGTTGAGCGAGGTCGGCGCGGCGATCGCGGGGCCGCTCGTGGAGTTTTTCGAGCGGCGCGGCGCGGTCGTCATCCTGCTCTTCATCCTCGTCCACAAGATCGGCGACACGCTCGCCAACCTTACGCTCCGGCTGCTGTTCGACTCGCTCGGCTTCAGCAATGACGAGATCGCGCTTTATGACGTAGGCGTCGGTTTCTGGGCTTATCTGATCGGCATTTTCGTGGGCGGCGTGATCTACGCCCGGATGGGAATGAAGCGATCCGTGCTGCTCAGCCTCTGGCTGATGGCCGTCTCCAACCTCAGCTTCGCGTTGCTCGCGGCGGCGGGGCACAGCAATGCGGGAATGGCGGGCGCGATCGGATTTGAGAACTTCGCCAGCGGCGTCGGCGGCGTCACCGTGGTCGCCTATTTCTCCGCGCTCACCGACCTGCGCTTCACCGCCGCGCAATATGCGATGATCTCGGCAGCGGCGAGCGTGGTGGGGCGTTTCCTGACAGGGACGAGCGCGGGCGCGCTTGTCGACGCCTTCGGCTATGTGAACTTCTATCTTCTGACCACCGTCGCGGCGCTGCCCGGCATCCTGCTATTCTGGCTGATGATCCGCAGCGGCCTGATCGACGCATCCATCGGGACGGCCGGCACGATCGAACCCGCCAAGGGGCTGGCCAAGATCGAGGAATGACTGGGCGAGCGCCTGTGCGCTGGTGAGCGCGCCGAGCGCGGTCGGGGTGGCGATCAGCGTCGCTATGCCCCGATGCGCGACGCGGGCGTCGGCGGCGGACGCCGTGACGGCGGAGACAAGCTCATGCTCGCCCGCCGTCATGCGCGGGCAGCAGCAGGGGGCGATGACGATCGCCTGCTTCGCCGCCCGCGCCAGTTCGGCCATCAACGCGCGGAGCAGGATGAGCGGACGCCGATAATTTTTACCGAACGCCATCAGGAAAGCGGCGGCGACATGCGCATCGTTGAGGCCGCCGGCGGCCATCCGCCGGATCCCGAACAACAGCAGGCGCGAGGCGTCGTCGGCGGGGCCGGCATGGGGCAACATCGCGGTGAAATCGGCATTGGCTTGCATGAGTCGGTCTCCGTCGCGGGTCATGGCGACGATCGAGCATAGTTAGCTATTGCAAGTCAATATCAATAAAGTCAGTCGGGCGGGGTGCCGTTGGCTTCGAGCGCCACGCCGGCCAGATAAAGCGATCCGGCGATCATTACGGTGGGATCGGCGAGGCGGGACAGCGCGGCGGGAAGATCGGGCGCGACGCCGGCGTCGATACCCAGCGAGCGGGCGACCGCGGCGATCTCCTCCGGCGCATGATGGTCATGCCCCTGGATCGGCAACGCGACGAGATGCGCGATCAACGGCGCGAGCGGCTTGAGGAAACCGGCGAGATCCTTGTTGGCGAGCATCCCCATCGCCACGCCGATGCGCTTGCCGGCAAGGGCGAGGGCGATCGCTTCGGCGGCGGCTGGGTTGTGGCCGCCGTCGAGCAGCAACATCGTGCCGTGCGGCAGGAGATCGAGGAGCTTGCCGCTGTCGAGCGTCTGCAGGCGGGCCGGCCAGCGCGCATTCGCGACGCCCGCACGGATGGCGTCGTCGGGGATCGCCAAGGCATGCTGGTTGCGCAGCATGGCCGTCGCGAGGCCGGCGTTGAGATACTGGTGCGCGCCGGGAAGATAAGGGAGCGGGAGGTTCAGCGCGCCGTTCCGATCGCGGTAGGCCAGATGATCGGGCGGCGACGACGACGCCTCTGCGCCTTGGGGGCGCGCAGGAACGCCGGCGATGGTCCAGGCATCGCCCTGCGGCATGAACGGCGCGCCCACCGCTTGGGCAGCGGCCGCTACGACCGCGGCGATGTCGGGCGGATAGGCGAAGGTGACGAGCGGCGCGCCCGCGCGCGCGATCCCGGCTTTCTCGGCCGCGATCCCGGCGAGCGTATCGCCCAGGAAAGCCTGATGATCGATGCCGAGCTGGGCGATGCCGCAGACGGCGGGGTGCGCAATCACATTGGTGGCGTCGAGACGCCCGCCGAGACCGACCTCGATCACGCAGGCGTCAGCAGGCGTGCGCGCGAAGGCCAGGAAGGCGGCCGCAGTCGTCACTTCAAAGAAGCTCGCGGAAAGCCCGTCGGCGACGTCGAGCACCTCGGCGAGCAGGCCCGCGAGCAGCGCATCGTCGATCAGCCGCCCGGCAAGGCGGATCCGTTCGTTGAAACGAACGAGGTGCGGGCTGGTATAGGCGTGGACGCGACAGCCCGCCGCTTCGAGCGCGGCGCGCAGGAAAGCGCAGGTCGATCCCTTGCCGTTGGTTCCCGCAACATGGAACACCGGCGGCAGGCGCAGTTGCGGATTGCCGAGCCGGTCAAGCAGCGCGGCGATGCGCTCCAGCCCCAATATGTCGCGGCCCGGCGACAGCGCGGCAAGGCGATCGAGCTGCTGCTGGACCGCCGGGTCCGACGATCGGGCGAAATCCATGCCGCCGGCGTCAGGCCGCCTTGACGGGGGCGAGATAGGCGATCAGGCGCGCCAGCGTCGCCTTCAGATCGCGGCGATGCGTCACCATGTCGAGCATGCCGTGATCGAGCAGATATTCGGCGCGCTGGAAGCCCTCGGGCAGTTTCTCGCGGATCGTATTCTCGATCACGCGCTGGCCCGCGAAGCCGATCAGCGCGTTGGGCTCGGCGATCTGCACGTCGCCCAGCATCGCGTAGCTGGCGGTAACGCCGCCCGTCGTCGGATCGGTCAGCACGACGATATAGGGCAGGCCCGCCTCGCGAAGCTGCGCGATCGCAACCGTCGTCTTGGGCATCTGCATCAGCGAGAGGATGCCTTCCTGCATCCGCGCGCCGCCGGCGGCCGTGAAGATGATGTAGGGGCATTTGTCGGCGATGGCGGCGTGCGCCCCCGCGACGAAGGCCGCGCCCACCGCCATCCCCATCGATCCGCCCATGAAATTGAAGGACTGGACGCCGACGACGGCGCGTTCGCCGTTGATCGCGCCGCGCGCGTTGAGCAGCGCGTCATTTTCCTGCGTGTCGGCGCGCGCCTGCTTGATGCGATCGATATAGCGCTTGGAATCGCGGAACTTGAGAGGATCCTCTGCAACCTTGGGCGCGGCGAGCAGCGTGAAGCTGCCTTCGTCGAAAATCTGGCGGAAGCGCGTGCGCGCCGCAATGCGATCATGATGATCGCATTTGGGGCAGACATTCAGATTTTCTTCCCATTCCCTGACGAAGATCATCTGCCCGCAGGCCGGACATTTGTGCCAGAGATTGTCCGGCGTCTCGCGCTTGGCGATGAAGGGCAGGGCGTTGCGGACGCGGTTGAGCCAGCTCATGCGGCGATCTCCTTGGCGCCCGCGATCGCGCGGGCGAGGCTTTCGATATAGGTCGTGACGGCGGCGGGCGCATCGGCCCCGTCGCGCGCGACGATCTCGACGATCGCCGAGCCGACGACGACGCCGTCCGCCACGCGCGCGATCGCCGCCGCCTGTTCGGGAGTGCGGACGCCGAAACCGACCGCGACGGGAAGGTCTGTCGCGGCCTTGAGGCGCGAAACCGCATCCTCGATGCTGGCCTGCGCGGCCTGCTGAAGCCCGGTGACGCCGGCGACCGAGACGTAATAGAGAAATCCGCCCGCGCCATCGAGCACCGCGGGCAGGCGCTTCGCATCGGTCGTCGGCGTCGCGAGGCGGATGAGCGCGATCCCGGCGGCGCGGAGCTGCGGCCCGAGCATCGCATCTTCCTCAGGCGGCAGATCGACGCAGATCACGCCGTCGACGCCGGCCTTGCCAGCCTCGGTGGCGAACCAGCCGGCGCCGCGCGACAACATCGGGTTGGCATAGCCCATCAGGACCAGTGGAACCTGAGGATGACGGGCGCGGAAAGCGGCGACGATCGCGAGGATGTCGGCGGTTTTCGTGCCGGCGGAAAGGGCGCGCAGGTTCGCGGCCTGAATCGCCGGACCATCGGCCATCGGATCGGTGAAGGGCATGCCGAGTTCGATCACATCGGCCCCGCCGGCGACGAGCGCATCGAGGATCGCGCCGGTTGCGGCAGGTGCGGGATCGCCCCCGGTGACGAAGGCGACGAGGGCGGGGCGTCCCTTGGCGAAAGCGGCGGCAAGACGGCTCACAGCTTCACCCCCAACGTCTCGGCGACAGTGAAGATATCCTTGTCGCCGCGCCCGGAGAGATTGACGATCATCAGCTTGTCGCGGCCCATCGCCGGCGCGAGCTTTTCGGCCGCCGCCAGCGCATGCGCGGATTCAAGCGCAGGGATAATGCCTTCAAGCCGGCACAGCCGCTGGAACGAGGCCATCGCCTCATCATCGGTGACGGGCACGTAACGCACGCGGCCGATATCATTGAGCCAGGCATGTTCGGGGCCGATCCCCGGATAGTCCAGCCCCGCCGAGATGCTGTGCGCCTCGGTGATCTGGCCGTCCTCATCCTGGAGCAGATAGGTGCGGTTGCCGTGGAGCACGCCGGGGCGACCGCCCGCGAGGCTTGCAGCGTGACGCCCGGTCTCCAGCCCTTCGCCCGCCGCCTCGACGCCGACAATCTCGACACCGTCGTCGTCGAGGAAGGGATGGAACAGCCCCATGGCGTTCGACCCGCCGCCCACGGGGGCTATGAGCATGTCAGGCAGGCGGCCCTCGGCCTCCAATATCTGCTCGCGCGCTTCGTGGCCGATGACCGACTGGAAATCGCGGACAAGCTCCGGATAGGGGTGCGGGCCCGCGACCGTGCCGATGATGTAGAATGTGTCGTGGACGTGCGCGACCCAGTGACGAAGCGCCTCGTTCATCGCGTCCTTGAGCGTCTTTGCGCCGCTTTCGACGGGGACGACCTCTGCTCCGAGCAGCTTCATGCGAAACACGTTGGGCTGCTGGCGCGCGACGTCGACCGCGCCCATGAAGATGGTGCAGGGCAGGCCGAACAGCGCCGCCACGGTCGCGGTGGCGACGCCATGCTGGCCCGCGCCCGTCTCGGCGATCACGCGCGTCTTGCCCATGCGCTTCGCAAGCAGGATCTGGCCGATGCAGTTGTTGATCTTGTGCGCGCCGGTGTGGTTCAGTTCCTCGCGCTTCAGATAGATTTTAGCGCCGCCCAGCGCCTCGCTCAGCCGGCTGGCGTAATAGAGCGGGTTGGGACGGCCGACATAATGTTTCAGTAGATCGCGAAACTCGGCGTCGAAAGCGGGATCGGCCTTGGCCGCGCGATATTCGCGCTCAAGATCGAGGATGAGCGGCATCAGCGTCTCGGCGACGTAACGGCCGCCATAGTCGCCGAAATGCCCATGTTGGTCGGGCTGGGTGCGGAGCGAGTTGCTGAGGGTCATAGCTGGGCGACGGCTTTAAGGAATGCGGCGATCTTGTCCACTTCCTTGACGCCCGGCGCGCTTTCGACGCCCGATGAAATGTCGACGAGGCGCGCGCCGGTCACGCCCGCCGCATCGGCGACATTGCCGGCATCGAGCCCGCCCGACAGCGCCCAGGGGCGCGGATGCGCAAATCCCGAAAGCAGCCCCCAGTCAAAGCGCAGCCCCATGCCGCCCGGGAGGGCGGCGTCGTCCGGCGTCTTGGCGTCGTAGAGAATGCGGTCGGCAAGCGGCGCGAACGATCGGGCCGCATCGAGATCGGCGGCGGTGCGCACGGCGACGGCAGGCCAGATTTCAGCCCGGTAGCGTTGGCGGATCGCCGCGATCCTGGCGGGCGCGGTCTTGTGAAGCTGGATCGCGCCGATCCGCCCCGCAGCGACCGCCGCGTCCAGCAAGGCGTCGTCGGGATCGACGAACACGCCGACGCGCGTCACATGGCCGGGCGCGCGCGCAGCCAGCCCCGCCGCTTTCTCAAAATCCAGATTGCGCGGGCTGGGCGCGAAAAAGACGAAGCCGACATGGCTCGCGCCGCCCGCGATGGCGGCGTCGAGCGTCTCCGGCGTGCTGAGGCCGCAAATCTTGGCAGTGACGGACATGGTGCAGTCGCCATGCGCCGTCAGGACGCTACAGGGCAAGCCCTCAGAGCGTCGCCTCGATCGCACGCGCGGCGGCGTCGGGATCGTCGGCCTGCGTGATCGGGCGGCCGACGACGAGGATCGACGCCCCGGCGTCGAGCGCGGCGCGCGGCGTGACCACGCGCTTCTGATCGCCGATCTTGCCGTCAGCGGGGCGAACGCCGGGCACGACGAAAAAGCCGTCCGGCCAGAGCGTTCTGGCGGCAGCCACCTCAGCGCCCGAGCAGACGACGCCGTCCAGCCCGGCTTCACGCGCCAGCTCGGTCAGCCGCGCGACCTGCGCATGCGGATCGCCCCCGACGCCGATCGAGCGGAGATCGTCACCGTCGAGGCTGGTGAGCACCGTCACTGCGACCACCTTCGTCCCTTCGGGCGCGGCGGCCTTGGCGTCCTCCATCATCGCACGCCCCCCGGCGGCGTGGACCGTCAGGATCGCCGGAGCGAGCGGACGCAGCGCCTGAATGGCCTTGGCGACGGTATTGGGAATGTCGTGAAGCTTCAGGTCGAGGAAGATGGGCAGATCGAGCGCCGCCATCTCGCGCACGCCGGCGCGACCGTTGGCGTAAAAGAACTCCAGCCCCAGCTTGATCCCGCCGACATGCCGGGCGACGCGCTGCGCAATGGCCCTGGCGCGATCCAGATCAGGCGTGTCGAGCGCGACGTAAATCGGGCTCTTGCTCATAGCGGGCTCACCGGGGGCAGGGGGCTCGACATGGCGGGATCGGTCGGCTCAGGCGGGTTCGGCGCAGCCGCAGCGGCGCGCAACTCAAGCACCGACCGTTCGCTCACATCCAGCTTGCGCCGCAGACGCCAGCGCGTCGCGCGGTGGAGGATGAGCATCGGCACCAGCCCGGCGAGGAAAGCCACGACCAGCAGCACCGGCAGCTTGGTTTCGAGGATCAGGCCGCTCCACAGATTCACCGGAACGACCGACCAGTTATTGTAGCAGAACAACGCCAGGAGAACGGCGAGCACGACCCAGAAGAGGGTTCTCAAAAACTGCATGCCGTCTGCGCCTCCTTCTCCGTTGCGGCGGCCAGTTTAGGCAAGCCGCGCCGGAATGACCAGTCCACGTGGTCAGCCGATCTCGCGGTCAAGCGAGGCGAAGAGCAAATCAATGTTGCGCAGGCGCGGCTTTTCCTCGGCGACGATCGCGCGGAAAGCGCGCGTCTTGAGCGTGGCGACGACGCCGGGCGGCAGCGTGACTCCTTCGGGCAATGTCGAGACCAGCAGGTCGATCACCCGCTCGGCCCCGTGGAGACGCCCCCAGAGATAATCATTCTCCCGATAGGCGCGGCTGAAAAAGGCGCCAAAGCTGTTGAAGCGTATGCCCTTGAGCGTGGCTTCCGCGCCGCCTTCGCGGATCGAGCTGCAATCGTCCGGCGCGATGCGATCGACCTTGATCGGATCGAACTCGCCGCCGGCCTCGCCCTGCATCAGCGACAATGTCGCGATGTCGTAGAAGGGGAAGCCCAGATAGGCGAACAGCATGTCGCGCCGGTCGCCCTTCGGAAGCGCGGCGAGCGCATCGGTCATGTGGATATCGGCTTCGTCGTCGAGCGCCTTCAGGCCGCGCAGCTCGCCCAGCCGCGCGACCGCCGCCACGACGCCTTCCGTCTTGAGCGTATCGGCAAGGTCGGCGGGATAGAAATGCGCCATCTCGCGATCGAGATAGGGGGCGAGCGTAGCATAGACTGCCGCGCGCATCGCCTCGATCCCTTCGCGCGGCGTCTCGCCATGCTCCGTCAGCGCGGTCAGACGGCGCGCAACGAAACGCAGGCGACGAATGCGGAAAGCAAGATCGTGCTGACGGAAGAACAGGATCGCGGCCTCGCTTGCGCCGCCGCCGCGCGCCGTGATGCGATCGAGCCCAAGCGACTGGACATGATCCCATAGCGTCTCGCGGAGCGCCGCGCCGTCCTCGGGCGATCCGGGCCCGCGTATGCGCTCCAGCAGGGTTGCGATTTCCTCGACCATCCCAGCGATCTTGAGGTGGCCATAGGCGGGATAGGCGGGGCCGGCCTGGCGCGAGGCGGCGTTCTGCGCCTTGCTCCGCCAGGCGGCGAGACGAGAGGCGGTCGGCCGATCGAGGAAAAAGGTGCGCCCGTAAAGCGCCTCGATCGCCTCCTCCACTTCCTCGCGCAGCGATTCGACGATGCGCCGCGTCCGCATCACGCGCGCCGAACGGCCGTCGATCGCATCGAGCGTATCGCGGATCGGCTGTTCGCGCGGAATGTCCGACAAGGCGCCGAGGATCGTCACGAAGAAGCCCGGCAACTCATCGTCGTGGCCGCCGCCGAAAGCGATGCTCCGCCGGCCGGGTTTCGGATCGATATAGACGAAGCGGCGATCGACCTCGCGCCGCGCGGGGCGGTTCTTGATCGCGTCGAACGCGGGCCGGAAGGGGGCGTTGGCCAGCACCGATCCGTCGATCAGCACCGCGCGATCGGCTTGCCCGGCTGCGGCGTAAGCGGGAATGACGCGCGACAGGAACGCTTCGCGCCCCGGCCATGCGCGCTCCCGATCCGCCAGAAGCTTGTCGAGCTCCCCGACCCTGAAGGGCGGGAAAGCGCCGGGGAAGCTCGCCGTCGCCCGGCAGGCGAACACGAGATCGGCGATGTCGGCGAACGGCGCGCCCGCTCCGCGCTGTGCGAAGCCGATCGCCAGCCGGTGCTCGCGCTCGACGATCTCGGCAGGGCTGTTGAGGCGCACGCGCTGCGGATGCCCGTGAAAATCGGTGACCGTGACGCTGAGGTCGAGCGGCTGGCCGGGCGGGAGCAGGCGCGGCCCGGCAGGCGCGGCCGCCATCGCCTCGAGCGCGTCGAGCAGCAGCGCGGTGAAGCCTTCTCCCCCGAAAGGCGGCGCAAACCAGCGCGAGCGCACGAACTCGATCAGCTTTGCGCGGACCTCGTCGCGCGCCTCGGGATCGACATCCTCGACCGCGCCGCCGCGCCGGGCCGCCATCAGCGCGAAAGGCGTCGCCCAGACCTTGCTGAAGCGCGATCCGGCGCGCGCCTCGGGATCGAGCAGCTTTTCGACATCGGCGACGTCCAGCCAAAGATCGGTGAGCGGATCGAGGGACTGGCCCGTGGCGATCGCCTGCGCGAGGAATACGCCGTTGATTCCCCCCGCGCTCGCCCCTGTGACGATATCCGCAAAGACGCGCAGCTTCTGTGCGCCATGCGCCTCGATCAGCCCGATCAGTTCCTTGTAGATCGGCTGGCTGCCCGCCGCCGTATCGCCCTCGCCATCCTGATAGGCGCGGCTTGCACGGGCGAGGTGCCAGATCTCCTTGGTGACGCCGTGCATATAGACGGCGAGGCTGATCCCGCCATAGCAGACGAGTGCGAGGCGAAGCTCCTTCTCGCGGATCATCTTGGCTTCAGGTCCGCCCAGATGGGCAGATGATCCGATGCGATGCGGGCATTGCGGCTGGAATGAACCCCGCTGCCGGCGACGCCAAGCCCTGCGCTGACCATGATCCGGTCGAGCGCGGCTACGGGGCGGCGGGCGTGGAAGCTGCGGCCGCACGTCACCATCTCGAAACGGTGGGCGAAATCGCGCAGGCAGCCGCGCGCGGCGCTCCATTCGTTGAGATCGCCCATCAGGATCGTCGGCACGGCCTCATCAAGCGAATCGAGATGATCGATGATCGCGCGCGCCTGCCGCCGCCGCCACAGCCCCGACAGATCGAGGTGCATGCCGACGACGCGCAGACGGCGCTGGCCCATCCTCAGTTCGGCGCGGACCGCGCCGCGCGGTTCGAGCGCTGGCAGGTGGATCGCAACCGCATCGAGAACCTCGATGTCCTTGCGCACGAGAATCGCATTGCCGTGCCACCCCATGCCGCCGGGGCGGATGCCGTAATCGACGGGCTTCAACTCGCTGAGTTCATCGAGCAGGACATGCGGGATGGCGCTGAGACGGGCGCCGAAACGGCGATCCGCTTCCTGGAGCGCGACGATGTCGGCGTCGATTTCGCGCAGCACCTCGATCGTCCTCTCGGGGTTGCGGCGACGGTCGGTGCCGATGGCTTTGCGCATATTGTAGCTGGCGACGCGGATCATTGGGCCTGATGGTTGCCTTCGGACAAGAGGAGCGCAATCGCCCCCGGATATTTCCCTTGCGGCCTACCGCACCGGGGGTTGGGAAAAAAGGCGCGACCGCATAAGTCTGGCGCATGGCGAAACCCCAGAAAAGATATGTGTGCCAGGCGTGCGGCTCGGTCTCGTCCAAATGGGCGGGGCAATGCGCGGATTGCGGCGAGTGGAACACGCTCGTCGAGGACGCCGGCGCAGTCGTGACGCCCTTTCAGGCGCACCACAATCTGCAGTCGGGCGGGCGGCCGTTCGAGCTGGTCGGCCTCGACAGCGAGATCGCCTTGCCCGATCGCATGGCGACGGGAATAGCGGAACTGGATCGGGCGCTGGGCGGCGGCTTCGTCACCGGATCGGCCACGCTGATCGGCGGCGACCCCGGCATCGGCAAGTCCACCCTGCTGCTGCAGGCGGCGGCGCGGCTGGCCCTGGCCGGACGTTCGGTCGCCTATGTCTCGGGCGAGGAGGCCGCCGATCAGGTGCGGCTGCGCGCACGGCGGCTGGGACTGGGCAAGGCGCCCGTGGCGCTCGCATCGGCAACCTCGGTGCGCGACATATTGACGACGCTGGGGCAGGGGACGCCGCCCGCGCTGCTCATCATCGATTCGATCCAGACGATGCACTCGGATCTGATCGAGGGCGCGCCGGGCACGGTCAGCCAGGTCCGCGCATCGGCGCAGGAACTGATCCGCTTCGCCAAGGAACGCGGCACCGCGCTCGTCCTCGTCGGCCATGTCACCAAGGACGGGACGATCGCCGGACCGCGCGTGCTGGAGCATATGGTCGATACCGTGCTGTCCTTCGAGGGCGAGCGCAGCCACCAGTATCGCATCCTCCGCGCCATCAAGAACCGTTTCGGCGGGACCGACGAGATCGGCGTATTTTCGATGGCGGAAAGCGGGCTGGAGGAAGTCGCCAACCCCTCGACGCTGTTCCTCACCGATCGCGGCGAGAGCGTGACGGGAGCGGTGGTCTTTCCCGCGCTGGAGGGGACACGGCCCGTGCTCGTCGAAATCCAGGCGCTGACCGTGCGGCTGGCGAGCGGCGCGACGCCGCGACGCGGCGTCGTCGGCTGGGATTCGGGGCGGCTGGCCATGATCCTCGCGGTGCTGGAGGCGCGGTGCGGGCTGAGCTTCTCGACCGCCGAAGTCTATCTGAACGTCGCGGGCGGCTATCGATTGTCGGACCCGGCGGCCGATCTGGCGGTCGCGGCCGCGCTCGTTTCGGCGCTGGCGGAACGTCCGGTTCCTTCGGATACGATCGCATTCGGCGAAGTCGCGCTTTCGGGCGAGGTCCGCCCCGTCGCCCATGCCGGGCTGCGTCTCAAGGAAGCCGCCAAGCTGGGCTTTGGCCGCGCGCTTCTGCCCTCCGCCGCCACGCGCGAAAAAGGGCCGGTGCACGCCATGGGCTTCACGACGCTGGGTTCGCTCGTTGACCATATGCTCGGGCGTGGGTAGCGACCGTCATGCCCCTCCAGATGAGTATTTAAGCGCATGACCGCCCTCGACATCATCGTGATCCTTCTCGTCGGCGGCGGCGCCGTCATGGGCGGGTTGCGCGGCTTCGTGACTGAAGTGCTGTCGCTCTTCGCCTGGGTGCTCGCGATCCTGGCGGTGAAGTTTTTCCATTCGCCGCTCAGCGACATGCTCGCCGGGCCGGTCGGCACGACGGCAGGCGCAGCGACGCTGGCCTTCGCGATCCTGTTCGGCGTCAGCTTCCTGATGGGTAAGTTCCTCGCCAAATCAATCGGCGCGCGGACGCGGCAATCGGTGCTCGGCCCGGTCGATCGCGCGTTGGGGGTCGGCTTCGGCGTGCTCAAGGGCCTGATTCTCGCGACCTTGCTGTTCCTCGTCGCCACGCTGGTGCTCGATACGATCAACGGCGGCGCGGCGCGGCGGCCGCAATGGGTGAAGGATTCGCGCAGCTATGCGCTGCTCAACGCGACGAGTAAGGCGATGGTCGATTATATGAACCAGCGCCGCACAGCGGCCCCCGCGCCTGACGACAGCCCGACGCGGGGCGACGCGCGGTGAACGCTCCGCTCTACAACGCAACCATCCTTCGCCTCGCGGCGACGATCCCCTTTGCGGAGCGCCTCGCCGCGCCCGATGCGACGAGCGAGAAGCGATCACCCATCTGCGGCAGCCGCGTGACCGTGGACATCAAGCTGGGGGAGGACGACCGCGTCGCGGCGATCGGCCTGCGCGTCAACGCCTGCGCGCTTGGGCAGGCTTCCGCCAACCTCATGGCGAGCCACGCCATCGGGCGCAGCGCCGACGAACTGGAATCCGCGCGCGACGCGCTGGCCGGCTGGCTGGCCGGCGAACGCGCCGCCCCCGGCGACTGGCCGGGGCTTGAGGTGCTGGCCCCCGCGATCAGCCACAGCGCGCGCCACGCCTCGATCCGGCTCGCCTTCGAGGCCGCAGCCGAGGCGGCGCGACAGGCAGGACAAGGCTGATGCACGGCGAAGGCCTGATCGCCGGCGTCATCATGCTCGGCGCGGCGCTCGTCTCGGTCATCATCTTCCGACGGTTGGGGCTGGGCGCGACGCTTGGCTATCTCGTCGCGGGTGCGGTCATCGGGCCGCACATGCTGGGGCTGGTCGGCGATCCCGAAAGCAAGCTGGGCGTGGCCGAACTGGGCATCACGCTGCTGCTGTTCCTCGTCGGACTCGAGCTCAGCCCACGCCGACTGTGGGAACTGCGGCGCGACATTTTCGGATTTGGCGTGGCGCAGGTCGCGCTGTGCGGCGCGGCGGTTTCGATGATCGTCTGGCAGGGGAGCAGTTTCTCGCTGCCCGCGTCGATCGCGCTCGGCCTCCCGTTGGCGCTCAGCTCCACCGCGCAGGTGCTGCCGATGCTCCAGTCGGCGGGGCGGCTGCACACGCCCTTCGGCGAGCGCGCCTTTTCGATCCTGCTGCTGCAGGATCTGTCGCTGATCCCGCTGATCACAATCATCTCCGCCTTGTCGCGCGCGCCGATCGCGCCCGGAACGCCGCCGGGCTGGGTGCTCGCGCTCTACACCGTCGGCGCCATCGTCGGCCTCGTGCTGGTCGGCCGTTATGTGCTGACGCCGCTCTTCCGCCTGATCGGCGGCATGGGCGAACGCGAGCTGTTCGTCGCGGCGGGGCTGTTCTGCGTGCTCGCAAGCGCCGCGGTGATACAGTGGCTTCATCTGTCGACCGCGCT
>QFNN01000148.1 GCA_003240855.1 Sphingomonas sanxanigenens | reverse complement strand
GCCATCGTCGTGGAGGACGAAAGCGCGCTGCGGATCGGCCGGGCCGCCGATCAGCACCGGCCGATCGGGCGCGACGCCGACCGGAATCTCGAACTGTTCGAGCAGATCGTGAAAGCTGACTCGCGCGGCGAGCCTGCCGATGCCGATGCCCAGCGCCCCGCCTTCGTCGTGCGCGCACATCATCATCACCGCGCGCTCGAAACGCGGATCGCCGATTCCCGGCATGGCGAGCAACAGCTTGCCGACCGTTGACATGAAAGCGTCCATCGCCGCGATCATAGACCGAAGCGGCGGCGCGCGTCATGCCCGACTTGACGCGGCGGGCGCTCCGCACGACCTAAGCCAACCCAATCCATCCCAAGGAGAGACGCGATGACGATCCAGACCGGCGACCAGCTTCCGCAGACCAGCTTCGTGAAGGCGGGCGAATCCGGCCCCGAGCAGGTCGATTCGGCCGACTTCTTCAAGGGCCGCAAGGTCGCGCTCTTCTCGGTGCCCGGCGCGTTCACGCCAACCTGTTCGGCGCGCCACCTGCCCGGCTTCATCGACAAGGCCGAGGAGCTGAAGGCGAAGGGCGTCGACGAAATCGCCTGCACCGCCGTCAACGACGCCTTCGTGATGGGCGCCTGGGGCAAGAGCGCGGGCGCCGAAGGCAAGGTGACGATGCTCGCCGACGGCAACGGCGCCTTCGCCAAGGCGGTGGGGCTTGAAATGGACGGATCGAAGTTCGGCCTCGGCACGCGCGGCCAGCGTTTCTCGATGATCATCGACGATGGCGTGGTGACCGCGCTCAACGTCGAGGCGCCGGGCGATTTCAATGTCAGCTCGGCCGAACATATGCTGACGCAGCTTTGATGGGCTGAAAAGGCGGGCATGCCCGCCTGTTGCGGACCGGGGCAGTCCTCAAGAACGGATTTAACCCGAAGCGCGGATTGCACATTTCGTCGTGCAGGCGGGAAAGATCGGAGGATAAGCTCGTTGGGCCCTTGTCATGTTCGCGTGAAAGGAAGCCCATCATGAACGAGAATCCGATCATTCCCGCCGCCAACCGAAGCGTGATGACCCCGCAGGAAAAGGGCGCGGCTCTGCGCGCCGATATCATCGATCGCGCGGAGGAATTGCGCGACCAGGCCAATGACCTGTTCCATCAGGCCGTCGATTTCGCGAAACAGCGCCCCTATGCCGCCGCCGCGATCGTCGGCGGCGTGGCGGCGACGGCTGCTGCTGCGGTCTATGGCGGGAGCCGCCTGGCCGCCAGCCGCGCAACCGCGTTCGAGGATGACACGTTCGATCTGGCAGAGACGCCGGCGATCGCGCCGGGCGCATAGCGATCTTGTAGCTGTCATGGACGAGGGCTAGACCTCGTCCATGACAGAACAAAGCGCGGAAGCGATCCTCAGCCAGCTCAACGACATTTATACGGACGCCGTCCGCGCGCTCCGATCGGCGATCGAGGCGTTCGTCGCGCACGGAACCAAGCCCGATCCCGACGCACGGGCGAACGGCATCTTCGCCTATCCCGAACTGCGGCTCACTTATCATGGCGAGGATGGCCCCGCCCTTCCCCCGCCGCTGCGCTCCTTCGGCCGCCTCACCGCGCCGGGCCGCTATGCGACGACGGTGACGCGCCCCGAAATCTTCCGCGACTATCTGATCGAGCAGCTCGACCTGCTGATCAACGATTATGGCGTGACGATCGAGGTCGGGCGCAGTCGTCAGGAAATCCCCTTCCCCTATGTGCTCGACCCCGGCCACGAGATCGCGCTGGAGGGCGTTGCGCCGACCGAGCTCGCCCGCTGGTTCCCGGCGACCGAGCTTGCCCATATCGGCGACGAGATCGCCGACGGCCTGCCCGCCGCCGACGACGCCGCGCCGCGCCCGCTCGCGCTGTTCGATGCGCTGAGAACCGATTTCTCGCTCGCCCGGCTGCGCCATTATACCGGCACCCCGCCCGAGCATGTGCAGCGCTATGTGCTGTTCACCAACTATCACCGCTATGTCGACGAGTTCGTGCGCTGGGCGTGCAACGAGGTGAAGGCGGACAAGGGCTATACCGCGCTGTCGGGCGCGGGCGGGCTGTTCGTCACCGCGGACGACGCCGATCCCGACCGGGTCATCACCGACAGCGCCTGGCGGCGGCACCAGATGCCCGCCTACCACCTGATCGCGCCCGGCCGCGGCGGCATCACGCTGGTCAACATCGGCGTCGGCCCGTCCAACGCCAAGACGATCACCGATCACCTCGCCGTGGTGCGGCCCGAGGCGTGGATGATGATCGGGCATTGCGGCGGGCTGCGCCCCAGCCAGCGCATCGGCGACTATGTGCTGGCCCACGCCTATCTGCGCGACGACCATATCCTCGACGACGTGCTGCCGCCCGAGATTCCGGTGCCGGCGATCGCCGAGGTGCAGCAGGCGCTGGCGCGCGCGGCGGAGACGGTTTCGGGCGAGACGCCCGACGCGCTCAAGCGCCGGCTGCGCACGGGGACGATCGTGACCACCGACGATCGCAACTGGGAATTGCGCTTCACCAAATCGGCGCTGCGCTTCTCGCTGTCGCGCGCGGTCGGCATCGACATGGAATCGGCGACGATCGCGGCGCAGGGCTATCGCTTCCGCGTGCCCTACGGCACCCTGCTCTGCGTGTCGGACAAGCCGCTCCACGGCGAGCTGAAACTCCCCGGACAGGCCAACCGGTTCTACGAACGTGCGATCAGCGAGCATATCCGCATCGGCATCGAAGCCTGCGAGGAACTCCGCCGCGAAGGCGCCAAGCTCCACAGCCGCAAGCTCCGCGCGTTCAACGAGCCGCCGTTCCGGTAAGGTAACTCAAAGCCGTTCGGGCTGAGCCTGTCGAAGGCCCCTGTATCTTCTTCCCGTTGGAAATGGAGAGGGAGCAAAGTGCTTCGACAGGCTCACCCCAAACGGGGGATGGCGGAAAGATCCAGCCCTTCTCCGTCATTGCGAGCGCAGCGAAGCAATCCACCCGCGCGACGCCCGGGCATCATCTGGATTGCTTCGTCGGCTGCGCCGCCTCGCAATGACGGGCTTTCGATCAGTCGGCGGCGCTGGGCGCCCAGCCGCACTGCTGCCCCTTATTTTGTTCCTTCAGCCAGGCGACGAGCGGCTGAAAATAGGCGAGCATCGCCTTGCCGCTCATCTCGCGCGATCCGGTGAACTTCTCCAGCGCGTCGGGCCAGGGCCTGGACATGCCCATTTCCAGCATGGCGTTCAGGCGCTGGCCGACTTCCTTGTCGCCGTAGAAGGAGCAGCGGTGGAGCGGGCCTTTCCATCCCGCCTGCCGGCACGCCGCCTCGTAGAACTGGAACTGGAGGATGCGGGCGAGGAAATAGCGCGCATAGGGCGTGTTGCCTGGAACATGGAACTTCGCCCCCGGATCGAAGGCGGTCGCGTCGTCACGCGGCGACGGCGGCACGATGCCCTGATATTTGAGGCGCATCGCCGTCCACGCCTTGTTGTAGTCGGCGGGCTGGATGTTGCCCGCGAACACATCCCACCGCCATTTGTCGACGAGCAGGCCGAAGGGCAGGAAGGCGACCTTGTCCATCGCCTGGCGCAGCAACAGGCCGATATCCTTGTCGGCGCTGGGCACCTTGGCCGGATCGAGCAGGCCGATCTTCACCAGATAGTCGGGCGTGATCGAAAGCGCGACGAAATCGCCGATGGCTTCGTGGAAACCGTCATTCGCGCCGCCGAGGTAGAGCGGCGGCTGCTTGTTGTATGCGCGCTGATAATAATTGTGGCCAAGCTCGTGGTGGATGGTCGTGAAGTCGTCGGCATTGACCTTGATGCACATCTTGATGCGCAGATCGTCTTTGTTGTCGACGTCCCACGCCGAGGCATGGCAGATCACTTCGCGGTCGGCGGGCTTCAGGAACATCGAATGCTTCCAGAAGCTGTCGGGCAACGGCGCGAAGCCGAGCGAGGAATAGAAGCCCTCGCCCGTGCGGACCATCTTCAGCGCGTCGTAATTCTTCGCCTTGAGCAGATCGCCGACGTCATAGCCGATGTCGCCGGCGCCCGGCGGGGCGACGATGGGGTATATGTTGCCCCATTCCTGCGCCCACATATTGCCGAGCAGGTCGGCGCGGATCGGCCCGGTCCTGGGCTGGACGGCGTCGCCATATTTCGCGTTGAGCTTCGCGCGGGTGTAGCAGTGAAGCTGATCGTAGAGCGGCTTCACCTCGGCCCAGAGCCGGTCGACCATCTTCTCGAAATCGGCGGGAGGCATGTCATATTGCGAGCGCCACATGACGCCGACATCGCTGTAGCCCAGCTCCTTCGCGCCCTGATTGGCGATGACGACCATGCGCGCATAATCCTGCCGCATCGGCTTGCCGACATTGTCGTGCCAGCTCGTCCACATTTCCTTCAGGTCATCGGGATCGCGATCGGCGCCCATTGCGGCCTCGATGTCGCTGCCGCCGATCTCCTTGCCTTTGAGCGTGCCGCGGCCCTTGCCGTAGGTCGAGGCGAGGCGCGTCGTGATCTCGGCCAGTTCCTTCGCCGCGCCCGGCGTGGTCGGCGCGGGCAGCACGAGGCCGCCACGCAATATGTCAAGCTTGCGCCTGGTGTCGAAGGACAAGCCGGGAAGCGACTGATATTCGGCCGCCTGCTTGGCGAAACGCACCGACATGTCAGTGCCCCGTTCCGAATAGATGGCGTTGATCGCGTCGGTATCGTCGGTGATGTAGGTCGAATTGATCCACGCGACGCGGCCCGCATCGACCGAGAAATCGAACAATTCCTTTTCCGCCGAAGCGACGAAGGCGTCAGCCTGCGCAACCGTGGGCGCGGCCTGTTGCTGCGCCGGCGACGATGTGGCGAGCGCCAGCGCCGCGGCAAGCGCGAGCGTCGAGATCATGGCTTTCATCTTGTTCCCCCGCAAAGTCTTTATCGTTGCGCCGGAGACTGATCGCCCCCGGCGCAACGGTCAAGCCGCGAGGAAGTCAGCGATCGCCCGCCCCAGTTCGGGTTTGGCGACAGCGCTCATATGGCCGCCGGGGACGACTTCCAGCTCCGCATTGGGCAATATGTCGGCAAGTTCGGCCGAGGACCCATTGTCAAAATCCTCTGCGCCGGTGAGGACGAGCGTGCGCGTCTGGATCGCGCTTATCTCCTCGGTGCTGGTGTCCGTGAACGTCTCGATCACGTTGAGCAGGGCGATCGGATCGCCCTTGGTCGCCTTCAGAAAATTGTCGGCATTCCATTCGGGCGTGCCGCGCTCGAACGTGCCGGGATTGCGCAGGACATGCTCGAAATGCGCGCGGCGCTCGGTCGCGCCGGTCAGGCCCTGCAGCCCCATGCCGGCGACCACGGCGCGGCGCGGCCTGGCGCCCCGGATCAGCATCCGCACCACCGTGCGGCCGCCGAGCGAGTAGCCGCCCAGATCATAATCGGTAAGGCCGAGATGCTCGATCAGCGCAAAGCCGTCGCTCGCAAGGACGTCGGGCGGATAATGCGCGGGATCGTGGGGCTTGTCGCTGTCGCCATGCGCGCGCAGATCCGGCATGATCACGCGAAAGCCCTTGGCGGCGACGGCTGCGGCATGGCCGTA
>QFNN01000147.1 GCA_003240855.1 Sphingomonas sanxanigenens | reverse complement strand
GCGGACGAAGCCGCGAGGCGCGGCGCCAGGGTGCTGGCGCGCGTCGCCGGCTGGGCCTCGGCGGGCGTCGATCCCTCCATCATGGGCATCGGCCCGGTGCCGGCGAGCCGCAGCGCGCTGGCGAAAGCGGGCTGGAGCATCGCCGATCTCGACCTGATCGAGGCCAATGAGGCCTTTGCGGCGCAGGCGCTGGCGGTCGGCAAGGAACTGGGCTGGGACGCCGACAAGGTCAACGTCAATGGCGGCGCGATCGCCATCGGCCACCCGATAGGGGCGAGTGGCGCGCGCGTGCTGACCACCTTGCTCTACGAAATGGAAAAGCGCGACGCGAAGAAAGGCCTCGCCACCTTGTGCATCGGCGGCGGCATGGGCATCGCGCTGTGCGTGGAGCGCTGATCGGTTGACGTAAAGGCAGGCGCCAGCCAGCTCCCCCACCCGCCTTCCCACAGCATATCCTGGATGGGAGGCCGGTGGAGGAACAGGCAGGCGCCGCGCCTGATCCGGCGACGCCGGATCGGATCCTAGGCCCAGACCCGGTCGAAACGTCGCCCGAAGCCGGTCAGCAATTCATATTGCGACAGGCCGGATTGGGCGGCGGCGGCGGGCAGGTCGAGGTCGATCGTCAGCCAGTCTCCCTCGCGCAGCGCAGGCGCCGTACTGACGTCGATCGCCACCAGATCCATCGATACGCGCCCGAGCACCGGCAGGGCATGTCCATCGGCCCAGGCGCGTCCGCTGCCCGAAAATCCGCGGAGGTAGCCATCGGCATAGCCGAGATTGAGGATCGCGACCTCGATCGGACCGCCGGCGACGAAGCTCGCGCCATAACCGACGCTCTCCCCCGCCTCCACGCGCCGGCGCTGGAGGATCTGCGCCTCGGGATAAGCGACCTGCGCGATATGTCCCGCCGCTTCCGGCCGCGGTACGCCGCCGTAGAGCGCCAGCCCCGGCCGCGTCAGATCGAACGCATAATCGGAACCAAGGCAGATGCCTGCCGAATTGGACAGACTCAGGCGCGCAGCATCGACGCCCGCCGCGATCGCGGCGAAGCGCTCGCGCTGCTCCGCGTTCATCGCGACATCCTCGTCGGCGCAGGCGAGGTGGCTGAGCAGAGTCGCAACGCGAAGCCCATCGAGCAGCCCTTCGCCTACGGCTTCGCCCGAAACGCCCAGCCGGTTCATGCCGGTATCGACCATCACGTCGCACATGCCGCCGCCCGCCGCCTTCCATCGCGCCACCTGCTCGGGCGAATTGAGGACCGGGCGGGCGCTGCCGCTCAGGGCGATTTCCATATCCTCTGCGCGGACGCCGTGGAGCACTGACAGCGAAAGCCCCTCGCCCAGCGGCGCCAGCGCCGCCGCCTCGGCCCAGGTCGCGACGAAGAAATCACGGCAGCCGGCCTTCGCCAGCCGCTCGCTCACCGCGTGCGCGCCAAGGCCATAGCCATCGGCCTTCAGCGCCGCACCACAGGCCGCGCGGCCGCTCATCGCCGCCAGCCAGCGCCAGTTGGCGACGAGCGCGGCGGAATCGAGCCTGAGGCGCAGCGGGGCGGACGGCGGAGCAATCATCCGATGCGGCCTAGCGAGGCAGCCCGCGCTAGTCGAGTTCCTTCCCCGCCGTCTCTGGCAGCCACAGCAAGGTGACGATCAGCGCCATCGCGACCACGCCGACCGTGTACCACAGCCCGGCAAAGGGATCGCCCGTCCGCGCCACGATATATTGGCTGATGAACGGCAGGAACCCTCCGAAATAGCCCGTGCCGATATGATAAGGCACTGACATCGACGTGTATCGCGTCCGTGCCGGGAACAGTTCGACCAGCAACGCCGCGACCGGGCCATAGGTCATGCCCGAAAGCATGCCGATAACCACGATCGCGATGACGATCTCGGCCATTTGAACCGGATCGGGCGTGATCTTCTCAAGCCGGTAGCCGGCCGCCGCGAGCGCCGCATCGATCGCTTTGGGATCGCTCGCATCGGCTTCGGCCCCGCCGATCGTGACGTGCGGGGCGCCGCCGGGCGCGCCATCCTGCGTCGTATATGCGACGCCCTTTTTGGACAGCGCGTCGAGCACGCGTCCGCACGCCGTCGCCTGCCCCTTGGTCGCGAAGGGATCGTAGCGGCAGTCGCTGCCCGTCACGACCACGGGGCTACGTTCCATCGCCTCTGCAAGCGCGGGGTTGGCCGCGTTCGCCATCCAGTGGAACAGCGGAAACATGAGCAGGATCGTCAGGGCATAGCCGATCACGATCGGTTTCTTACGCCCTACCCTGTCCGACAGCCAACCGAACAGGATGAACCAGAAAACGCTGAACACCGCCCCGATGCCGATGGCGAGCCGCGCGGGCGTATCGGCGACGCGCAAACTATTCTGCAGGAAATAAAGCGCCTGGAATTGCGCCGTGTACCAGACCACGGTCAGCCCAGCCGCAATGCCGAACAGCGCGACGAGGATGCGCCCGACCTTGGGCCAAGTGTCGAAGCTTTCCTTCAGCGGATTGGCGCTGATGTCGCCGCCCGCCTTCATTTCCTGAAAGACCGGGCTTTCCTTGAGCTTGAGGCGAATCCAAAGCGAAACGGCGAGCAGCAGCACCGAAAAGAGAAAGGGAATGCGCCAGCCCCAGCCCTCCCACGCCTCTGCCGAGACCGCCCAGGTCGAACCGAGCACGACGGCGAGACTCAGGAGGAATCCGCCGATCACGCTGGCCTGGATGAAGCTGGTGTAGAAGCCGCGCCGATTGTCCGGCGCATGTTCGGCGACATAGACGGCCGCGCCGCCATATTCGCCGCCCAGCGCCAGTCCCTGCAGCAACCGGCAGATGACAAGCAGGGCCGGCGCCCCGATCCCCGCCTGCGCATAGGTCGGCAACAGGCCCACCGCCGCCGTCGCAGCCCCCATCAGCGTCACTGTGACGAGGAAAGTATATTTGCGCCCCAGCCGGTCACCGAGAAAGCCGAACAGCACCGCGCCCAGCGGCCGCACGCCGAACCCCGCGCCGAAGGTCGCGAGCACGAGCAGGAAGCCGGCCGTCGCATCGACCGCAGGAAAGAACTGCCTGGCGATGATCGCCGCGAGCGTACCGTAAACGAAGAAATCATACCATTCAAAGACGGTGCCCAGCGATGAGGCGAGGATTACCAGCCGGTCGCGCTTCGCAATATCCTTACCCGACGGTTCGCCACTTATCGTCGCCATTCGCATCCCCTTTTATGTTATATGCGGGTTTCGCTTGCGCTTCCCATGGATGCAAGCGCTGTTGCGCGTCGTTTCATCATCGCGATCGGGGAGATGATCTTGGGCGAGGCACAATATGGCTGCGTGGAATATCGCGTGGACCGCGCCAACCTGCGGCGCATCGCTGAGGCCGAGCGGACGCTGGATTATGGCGAAGGGCAAATCCTTGTCCGCGTCTCGGCCTTCGCCTTCACGGCGAACAACGTAACCTACGGCGCCTTTGGCGACGAAATGGCTTACTGGCGATTTTATCCCACGGAGGATGGTTTCGGGATCATCCCCGTCTGGGGCTTCGCAGAGGTCATCCGCTCGCGCTGCACCGAGATTCCGGTCGGTGAGCGGCTCTATGGCTATTGGCCGATGGCGAGCCACGCCGTGCTTACGCCCACCCGCGTGCGCGATCATGACTTCGTCGAAGGCAGCGCGCACCGTGCGGCGTTGCCGCCCGCCTATAATCTCTATCTGCGCTGGTCTGGGTTGGGCCGAACCGACGACGAGCGCACCTATATGCTGTTCCGCCCGCTCTTCGTGACCTCCTTCCTGATCGACGACTGGCTGGCGGAGCAAAGCTGGTTCGGCGCGGAGGCCGTGATCCTGACGAGCGCATCCAGCAAGACCGCGCTTGGCCTTGCGCGGTCGCTCAGCGTGCACGAAGGCGCGCCGCCCGTCATCGCGCTAACCTCGCGCCGCAACGCCGATTTCGTTCAGCAGACAGGCTATTATGATCGCGTCGTCACCTATGACGATCTCGCGCCGCTCGATGCGCTCGACAGTGCGGCGATCGTCGATTTCGCAGGCGACGGCGCATTGCGCGCCAGCCTCCACGAACAGCTTGGCGATCGCCTGCGCCACGACTGTGTCGTCGGCGCCTCGCACTGGGAAGATCGCGGGCCGCAGCAGCGGCTGCCCGGCCCCGCCCCCACTTTCTTCTTCGCGCCTGCGCATCTCGTCGAACGCATGAAGAGCTGGGGAGCGGACGCCTTCAACCAGCGCCTCGATGCGGCATGGGATGGCTTCATCGCCTCCACAAAGGCCTGGCTGAGCTTCAAGGAAGCGCGCGGCGGATCGGAGATCGTTGCGGCCTATACCCGCGTGGTCGATGGCGGCGTCGATCCGGCGTCAGGTGAGATTTTCCACCCCGTCTGAGCAAAAAGTCACAGAGGGTGCCGGCCCTAGAATGGCACCCAGTTCTGCTTCTCGCGGAACTTCATATAGCCGATGTTCGCACCCAGCCGCACGCCGACGCCGAGCCGGATCGGAATCAGCACGACATCGCCGCGCCGCAGATAGGATGCCGTGAAGCCGCCGACGAAATAGGCATTGCCCTCGCCAGCCGGAAAACGCCTGTAGAGATCCTGACTGTCATAGAGATTATAGACGAGCACGAAGGTGCTGCCTGCATTGGCGCCGGCGTCGAAGCCGATCGACGGCCCCGTCCAGTAAGCGGGGCGCTGCCCCTCGATCCGGTGGAACAGCGTGCCCGATCCATAGCGCAGCCCCGCGATGAACGCACCGCCCGCCTCGCGGCCGACGATATAGGCGTTGGGCTCGCCCTGATCCTTCAGAATCTTCTCGATGATGCCGGCGAGGCCTTTAGCCCCCTTGCCGAACACGCCCTCCGCCGCGCCGATCAGGTCATCCTTGTGATAGGTGGCCGGCTTCGCCCCCTCGACGCCCGCGGGAGCCGTGGCGGCCTGCACAGGCGCAACGGGAACGCCGGGTGGCGGCGGCGCCGGCTGCTGCGGATCAGCGATGGCGGCATTGTCATAGGGCGCCATATCGGCCTGATGCGCGGGCGGCGTAACATCGGCGTCGATCGCGGTGTTCGGATCGACCGTGCGCACCTGGGCGGCGGCCGGCGCCGCCAGAATCGACAGCAACGCAACCGCCCCCGTCATCACGCGCAAGATTTGGGTCCTCATCACAACTCCCCCGACCAGAAGGCCGGAATCTAAGCCTGATCCGCCTGAATCCACAATGAATCGACGATGAGGCGAATCAAATACGCGCTGGAACGAGTCGGTTGATTGCCCTGAAATGCCTCGCTATAGCGCCCGTCTGCCAAGCGACCCGGAGACGTGGGTGAGTGGCTGAAACCAACGCTTTGCTAAAGCGTCATACGGGTGACCGTATCGAGGGTTCGAATCCCTCCGTCTCCGCCAGGGCGCTTGTAAACGCCCGGAAATCCATTATCTCAGCATCATTGCCGGTCTCTGTTGTGGCACACTGTGCCACACGGTGGTCCACCGATGCGGGTACGGCCTCCCGCTTGTTGATCGCAGGCAGCTCTTTCAGGAGGGCTTGCGTTGGTATCCGCTCCCTAGCCCGGCTTATTCACCGCGTTGGGCCGAGAGGGTTGGCGGGAGTGGCATAAGCCTCTGATCTGAATTAGGAACTGGGTGTCTAAGCCGAACCTG
>QFNN01000146.1 GCA_003240855.1 Sphingomonas sanxanigenens | reverse complement strand
CCGGGGACGAAGGAAGGCGATCATTTGCGTTAAATGGCGGCTCTAGGGTAGTAGAAGCGGCGATTCATATTCATCGCTTTCGTCCGCCTTGGGGCACCATTCCCTTCCTATATCCCGCGCTAATTCCGAGCGCTTGGCGCAACCGCCGCCAACCAGCGCGTTTCCGCGCGCTTTGCGGGGCTGGTTTCTAGCCCCTGCAGTCCAGAGATCGCCGCCCGGCGGCCATATCCATAAAAAATGCGCCCCGGTCTCCGGAGCGCTATTTGCAGACTGCACGAGGTTTGGGGGGATCAGGCCGCAAGCAGCGCCTGCTGCCCGGACCAGAGCGCCGGGAGCCGATCATCCATCAGCGGCCGCGCAGTTAGTGTCAGCGGCTGAAGTCCCTCGATGATCGCTGTGACCATCTAGGGCGCCAGCCAGGACAGCCGGACCAGCCGCGCGAGTCGGTGACGGCGTTGTCCGTGCGCCGCCGCGATATCCTTGATCGTCATATCGGGATGCGCGAGCAGCCGCGCCTGCACCCGACGCGCCTCGGCAAGCAGGGGTGCCAGCGCAGGATCGGCCCGCGCTTCATCTCCGCTTGCAACCACCAGCCTGGTTGCTCTGATGCATGCGCGACGTTGGTCGCCGCCTTGCGCTCGACGCTGTCGGCATCGATCAGCTGCTGGACCCGATCCCAGAGCGCGTGATCGATAATCGGTAAATGTTCGCCGGGATGCGCCTGTCTCTTGTGGACGATCTCGCCCAGATAGATGCGGTTCGACAACATTGCGAACAGCATGCCGCGACCGAAGATCGCGATACTGTGCGCGCGTGCAGCGACGATGGTCCAGGACGTGGCGCCGGGGCTGTTGGATGCGGGCGCGCTCGGGGACGCCGAACGCACCGGGTTGATCATCGAAGATGCCGCCGCAGCACTCCGGCGTTCCCTCATACTGGTCGAGGCAGCGAGGGCGGTCAGGGGGGGCGGCTGAGCGCGGCTGCCGGCTGTGTTTGAAGTCGACAGAACTGAGGCAGCGGAACGTTCGACCTGATCTTTGGGTAATTCAGGCCGTGCCCGCGGACCCAATAGCGGCATGCGCCGTTCGACCGCGGCACATTTCGGCGACAAGCTCGAAAGCGACAATTGCGCCGAAGCGATATGTTGGCCTCGACAAGGTGCCCAGTGTGCCCGATCTGATCGCTCCAATCGCCGCATCGGGGCGTGGCTATGCCTCGCGGGCTTCGGATGGGGTAATGGAAAACTGCTCCCGAAAGGTGCGATTGAATGTGCGTACTTCGCGAAAGCCCGCTTCCAGCGCTATGTCGATGATGCGCGCCTTCCTGCGGCGTGGATCCCTCAGGAGATTATGGGCGCGCGCCAGCCTCTGACGGGTCACGAACTCCGAGAAGGTCATGTGCTCATGCTCGAACAGCATGTGCAGATATCGCACGGAAATGCGTAGTCGCTGGGCCACAGACGCGGCCGACAGGTCCGGCTCGCAGAGGCGCCGAAGAATCTCCGCCTTGGCGAATGCCAATTGGCCGGCACGGACACCGCGTCGGCTCGCTTGTTCGCTGGCCTCGCGTGAAGCACCCAGCGCGAGGATGGAAAGATCGATCAAATGACGGGAAACGGTTTGCCGAAGCGGTTCCGAGGTCAGTGGTGTCTGCATCACCGACCGTCCGTAGCCCTCAAGCAGTGCCAGTTCCTGCATGGCTGCGGAAAGGGAGCGAAGGGGACGCTCGTCGAAAGGGTCGGCAAGTCCGGCTAGGGATGATCGCGGGAGCTGGAACATCATCGTCGTCTCCAGTTCTGTCGCTTGCAACTGCATATGCAGCCGATAGTTCAGGGCCGCGAGCACGAAGTCGCCCGGCGCCACTTCGACTTCCGTGCCGTCTGGCAACCAGATGCGCCCTCCGCTCGGAAGCTTGCACAGCATCACATCGTCCCGGCCGTCCTGCAGCAACTCGGAGGTTCGCTCGATTTCGAGTGGAGTGTACGTGCTTCGACCGATTGAAATTCCAGGCAGGAGCCAAGCTTCCGCCTTGAGCCACATGCCGCGCTCGTCATTGGTCTCATAGTCCATGCGCTGGAGCATGCGCCCAAAATATTCGCGAATGGCATCCTGCCGATTGAGAATAGGCAAGTCGTCGGTCGACAGCCTGAAATGCTCTGGTCCTGACATGCGTCCCACGCATCAGAGTTGAACTTTACGGCTCAGAGTAGCTGTGCGGGCAAGCCTTACAAGCCCGGCTGCATCGGCCTATCGGAAGGGCTTTGTCGCAGTTTGAGACGATGCCGCATCATGGTGCCGACGCTCCCCATGCCGAGCACGAGAAGGGCCCAGCTTGCCGGTTCCGGCACGGAGGGGGCGACGGGGGGAGCCGAGTCTCCCACAATGGCCAGGCCGTTGAGCTGCAGGCCGATCGGCGCCCCCCCGTCTTTGGGGTCGCGCAGCAGATCGACAGAGCCTGTCGGAGCATCCGTCATGATCGTCGCCAGGCTGAAGTTGAAGAGATAGGTTCCGGCGCCGTCCCGGCCCAAGCTGTAGAACTTGCCATCGAAATATTCGAGGCTGGAGAGTCGGATGCCGATCACCGAGGCATCCTCGGGATTGTAGAGCTTACTCACTGTGCCGACCGGCGCATCCGATCCGACCGTCGCGAGATCATAGGAATAGAGATAATTAATACCGCCGGGAGACCAGCCCAGGATATACAAGGTCGAGCCGACAATCGTCAGATCCGAGAGCTCATTGCCGACCGGCACGCCGGCTCCTTCGGGATTGTAGAGCAAGGTCGTGTTGCCGCTCGGCGTGTCGGAGCCGACGGTCGAGAGGTCATAGCTATAGAGATAAGTCTGGTCCGCGGCTGTCCGGCCCAGCGTGTACAGCATATTGCCTGAAATGGTGAGGCCAGACAGTGGCAGGCCAACTTCCTCGCCAGGACCGGTCGGATCGAAGAGCGTCGAGCGCGTGCCCGTTGGATTCGCGGAGCCAGCGGTCGTGCGGTCGTAGCGGTACAATGAGGTGAAGCCATCGGGCGTCACGGCAATCGCAAAGAGAGCGGTGTCCGTTGCCGCAAGACCGGTGACCTTCGTCGTGATCAGGTCAGCATTGTTGACAGGATCGTGCATCAGGTCGTTGGAGCCGGTGGGGACGCTGTTCGTGATCGTCGCGGGATCAAAGCTGTAGAGATAGCTCGCTTTGGGGGATTGGCCGGTCGTGTAGAGTGTCGCGGCAGGGGTGGCGGTCGCTGCGAAAAAACAACCCGCAAGGAGAAGGGCGGCCCCGCAACGGCTGGCACGCTTTCGAACGATCATGATCGAAGCTCCGTTCAGAGAGTCACAATGTGAAATGGGCGCGCGAGATGGCCACCGGGCGCATACGCAGGGCTGCACCCAGGATGCCGAGGCCCGCGATCATCATTACCCATGATTCAGGTTCCGGCACGGATCCCTCCGGGCCACCGCCAGAGACGCTGTCCGGCAATCTGGTCAGAACGATGTCATCGTTGACCGAGCCGAAGCAGGGGCCGGAAAAGGTGAAATCCGTGCTGATCGCGCAGGCTGGGAAGAAGGCATCGTTCACAGACCAGTAGCTGCGGATCGGCTGGGGAAGCTTGGCCGTCCTCACCCCGACGCTGAAGCCGTCGCCGGCCGCATTCACAGCGAGCAGGCCCATCGTGGCGATGTCCCTGTTGGCATCCGTCACGAAATAGGCGTTGACCACATCGCTGGCGTCCCAACTGCTGTCGCCAGCCGCCATCTGCAGCGCTGCGACCGGAATGACGTTGGTCGTATCTGCCAGCAACAAATCACTATCCAGGCTGAATGTTGCCTTGAACAGCTCGCCGAGCGGCGCAACCATATATGTGCCCAGCATCGGATCGCCATTGGGCAGCGGAACCCAGCCGGCATGATTCGCGGTCAGGTCGAGCTCATAGTTCCGGATTGTGGCCGGTGCCGACGATGCAGCGCCCAAGCCGCAAAGGCTCGCGGCCAGCAGAAGAATGCGCGAAGAGCGTTTCATGATTACCCCACTGTTAACGAATTGCGCCAATCCCTAGGGATGGTTGTCCGGGCCGTCGCGACACAGAGGGAAATCGACTGGAACGACAGTGCGGTCGTCCTAAAAAAGGTCAATCTTGGTCGCAAAAGAGAACCCCAATTGCCCTGAGTTCTGATTCACTTGCGGTTATCTCCCGTTAAGCGCGCGCCAACTGCGATCGAACGCAAGATTTGGCCCGATCCGAGATCACGGGCTGAACCGACGGCAGTTGTGAGGTCATGCTCGATCTTCACGCGGCGGTTTGATCGACCGGGGATGACAGCCTCGATCTTCCGTTCGGTAAGGTCGGCGCGGATGGCGTCGGCATCGTAGCCCTTGTCGGCAAGCAAGGCGTTAGGTGCACGCTCGGGCAGGCCGATCAGGGCATCATATGCCTTGCAATCTGCCGCTTCATCACCCGTCAGGTGGCAGGCGACTGGTCGTCCGAGGGCGTCAGCCAAGCAGTGAAGCTTACTGGTGAACCCGCCCCGAGAGCGGCCAAGAGCGCGTCAATGAGTTCCCCTTTTCCGCCCGCTGCCGAGACGTGGGCGCGGACTGTGGTGCTGTCGATGCTGTAGTGGCCGCCGTCCGCCATGGTCTCGGTCAACGTCACGGCAACGGTCTCCCAGACACCGGCCTCGCTCCACCGCCGGAACCGTCGATAGATGGTGTTCCAACTGCCATATTTGGGCGGCACGTCGCGCCATGGCGTCCCACAGCGAAGCCGCCAGAGGATGCTGTTGATGATCGAACGGTTCTGCTCCGGGCGTCTGCCGCGTCCGCGATTTTCGGGCTCAATCGGCAGCAGGTCTTTCAGAACCCGCCATTCAGCTTCGGTGAGATCGCTTCGGCTCAAGCTTGCCTCCAAAAGGCAGCCTTGAATCAATGCTTTCCTCTCACGCCAATCAGGTTCGATTGCCGATGCTCATTGTCAGTGGCAAAACGCGATCATGAAAAACATCCAGATCATCGACGGTGCCGCGAATGCGACCTTCAGCGTGTTCCAAGCGACAGCGGAGGAGTTCGACGTGATCTTCCCGGACGGGCGCGACATGGAGTTAGTCGAAGACCTGATCGATCGGCTTGGGGAAGAAGCTGCGGGGGCCGTGTTGACGCCGCTCTGGGACCGACCAATCCTGAAACGCAATGCACTCGGCATCCACGGCACCCTGTTTTACGACAATGACGATCGCCGGGGTCACATCCCGCCGTCAAAACGTGAAGTCGATTGGGACAGTGGCTCGGTCAACCAAGCCCAGCGAGACCTGTTCGCCAGGCACCACTAATTTGTCCACGCCGCTTAAGTTGCGCCGAGTAACAGACCGAGCGCGGTGCATGCGCGACAAAGCGCGATCTCGCGACGGTTCGGCGCGATCTGTGAAGAGAATAGTCCTAAACGGATTATTTATAACAAAAATCTTCGATCTGTAACGCAGAGCGGTGCATTGTTGGCGCAGGCGATTCGCTGCTCGGGGGAGCAAATGTCCCGCTATTTCCTTATGTTCATTTTTCTGTGCGCGGTTCTATTTTCTACAACCGCGCCAGCTTCAGCAGGTATGATCCCATGGACGCAGGAGAATGAATTTGGGTGGACCGACGACACGCGTCCAGGCAGCGGTTATTTTAACAGTCCATACGATGCCTG
>QFNN01000145.1 GCA_003240855.1 Sphingomonas sanxanigenens | reverse complement strand
CATTGGTGCCGGTCACCGCGACGACGGTCTCGGGGAAAGGCGCGAAATATTTTGCCGCCAGCACTGCGAAATCGCGGCGCGGCTCCCACGCTCTGATATGCACCGCGCCTTCGACCGTCGCCTCGGGCCGCGCGACTACCGCCACGGCCCCGGCCGCCACCGCCGCCGGGATGAAATCCTCGCCATTGAAGCGTTCGCCCCGGAAGGCGCCGAAGATCGTCCCCGGCGCGACCTTCCTGTGGTCGATGGCGAAACCCGTCACTTCAGGCCCGCTCTCTCCGCCGATCAGCGCGCCCAGCTTCACGACCTCAATTCTCCTCTTTGCTCGCGACCATGGACTGTAGCTCGGCCGTGTCGATATCGCGGTTGGCGTCGGGGATCACGCCCAGCATCGGCCCCGTCCGCTCGATCACGCGCTTGACGACGGGCGCTGCGTTCCAGGCCGCCGTGGTGAAGCCGAACGTATCGGCCGTGCCCTTGGGCGAATCCAGCATGGCCAGGACCACATAGCGCGGCGCGTCCATCGGGAACGCCGCCGCGAAGGTCGAGACGTTGACATGCTTGTCATAGCCGTGGCCGTTGGGTTTCTCGCCCGTGCCCGTCTTGCCGCCGACGCGGAATCCGGGGGCGTCGCCCCTGCGGCCGGTGCCGTCCTGCACGACCAGACGGAGCAACTGGCGCATCCGGAAGCTGGTCGCATCGGAGAAAACGCGCCGCCCCGCGGGCGCCTGCCCCGGCGCGCGCTTCAGCAGCGTCGTCGGCCGCCAGATACCGCCGTTGACGAGCGTCGCATAGGCGTTGGCGAGCTGGAGCGGCGTGATCGCGATGCCATGGCCATAGGCGGTCGTCATCACGGTGGTCCGCGCCCAGAAACGCGGGGTGATCGACGCCCCCTTCTCGCGCAGCTCGATATCGGGCGCACCGTAGAAGCCCAATGCGCGGAAGGTCTTTTCCATCAGCGCCTGGCCCATTTCGTCGGCGATCCGCGCCGTGCCGATGTTCGACGAATGGACGAGGATCTCGGGGACGGTGAAAGATCCGTGCCCGGGATGATCGTCATGGATACGGAAGCCGCCGACCTGCAGCGGCGCCGACACGTCATAGCGCTGGCTCATGGAACGGATGACGCCCGCGTCCATGCCCGCTGCGACGGTCAGCGGCTTGAAGGTCGATCCCAGCTCATAGACGCTCTGGGTCACGCCGTTGCGGCGCGCCTCGTCGGGCGATGCGCCGACCTTGTTGGGATTGAACACGGGCAGCGACGCCATGGCGATGACCTCGCCGGTATGGACGTCGAGCACGATGCCGGTCGCGCCGATCGCGCTGAACTTGACCATCGCGGCGTAAAGCTCGCTTTCCATCGCCGCCTGCACGCGCGTGTCGATCGACAGATAAGCGCCCTTGCCGCGCGTCGCCGGATCGATGAGGCGGGCGTCGAGCGCGCGCTCCATCCCCTGCGCGCCATGCCCGTCAATGTCGTTGTAACCCAGCACATGCGCGGCGAGCGTCGCCTGCGGATAGACGCGTTCTGGCTCGCGGGCGAAGGCCATGCCCGGCTCTCCGAGGGCGTTCACCTGCGCGACCAGCTCGGGCATCGCCCGGCGGCGCAGATAGGTGAAGTTCATCTTCGACGTCAGGATGCGATAATAGGCCTGCGCGTCGCGCTCGGGCATCAGCAGCGCAAGCTGCTCGGCCAGCGCATGTTTGTCGCCGATGATCTTGCCGGGGTGCACGCCAACCGACCAGGCGTCGATCGTGCGCGCCAGCGGCACGCCGTTGCGATCGAAGATGTCGCCGCGCGGCGGGATCAGCGATCCGGCGGAAGCGCGACCGCGCCCGCCGTCGCTGAAGATGGACAGCCAGGCCAGGCGCGTGGCGACCGCCGCCGTGCCGCCGATGAACAGCAGCATCAGCAGCATCAGCCGGAAATGCGACAGCGCCACGCTCGCGTGACGCTGACGGCCTTCGCGGACGCGCCGGGGCGAGGCGACGAGGGTGGTCACCGGCCGCCGGTCTCCCGCGCTTCGCGCGCCGCGCGGCGATCGATGTCGCCCAGCGTGCCCGCATCGAGCATCGCCACGCGCTGGAGCCGCGCGACGGGCTGCGCCGGCGCCGGATCAGCCTTCGCCACGCGCACCTGCGAAACGGTGTGGAGCAGCGCCTTGCGCCCGCCCGCCGGATCGACCGGCCCATTGTCGACGCCCTTGCGCGTCTCGACGGCGCGCTCGACGACGGGCATCGCGTCGCGGACCGCCGGTTCGGCGCTGACCAGCGCGACCGTGACCGTCTCGGCCTTGGTCGCCGACGGCGCAAGCTCGAGCGAGGCGAGCTGCACTTCGTTGCGATACTGATCGGCGTTGGGCGCGGAAAGCGAGAGCACTTCGCCGTTCCAGCGCTCAAGCTGGCGCATGCTGCCGCGCGCCGCCAGTTCGGTCTGGAGCCGGCGGATGTCGCGCGACACCTGCAGAATCTGGCGATTGGCCGTCTCAAGCCGGCCGCGCTCGGCCGCGACGCGCGACGAGACGAGGTAGAAGCACAGGGCGGCGATGGTGACGGCCGCGATCCAGCCAAGCGGTCGGAGACGGTGTGCAATCATCGGGCTTCTCCACTCATAAATCTTGCGGGCGCAGCCGTGCGTTCGGCGACGCGAAGCGTCGCCGAACGGGCGCGCGGATTGCGGGCGACTTCGGCCGCGCTCGGGCGCTGCGGCTTGGCCACCTTGTCGAAAGTCGGGGCCGGGCCGCCGGCGACGACCGGCAGATGACGCGAGCCGGCCGGCGTCGCCCCACTCCGCTCCCGCAGGAAGCTCTTCACGATCCGGTCCTCGAGGCTATGGAAAGTGACGACGGCCAGCGTACCGCCAGGCTTCAGCACGCGTTCGGCGGCGGCCAGCCCATCCTCCAGCTCGCCCAGCTCGCGATTCACATGGATGCGGATCGCCTGAAACACCTGAACGGCCGGGTCTTTCTTCGTCCCCGGATTATGGTTTGTGGCCTTGCGCACCACGGCGGCCAGTTCGTGCGTGCGCGTCAGCGGGCGCGCGGCGACGATGGCGCGCGCGATCCGGCGCGATCGATGCTCCTCGCCGTAACGATAGATGACATCGGCGATCTCGGCTTCGTCAGCCGTGTTGAGGAAATCGGCGGCGCTCTCGCCCGACCGCGCCATGCGCATGTCGAGCGGGCCATCCTGCTGGATCGAAAAGCCGCGCTCCGCGACGTCGAGGTGGCGCGAGGACACGCCGATATCGAGATCGACGGCGTCGACCGACCCCGCAGGAACCGCCTCGCCCATGTTCGAGAAGGCGTCGTGCACCAGCGTCAGCGCGCCGTCCCAGCGCTCGACCAGCGCCTGTCCGGCGGCGATCGCGTCGGGATCGCGGTCGAAGGCCGTAACCCTGGCGCCCGCGGCAAGGAACAGCGAGGCATAGCCGCCGCCGCCGAATGTGCCGTCGAGCACATGACGCCCCGGCGCAGGCCGCACCGCCGCAACCACTTCATCGGCCATGACGGGGATGTGGATCGCCTTGGTCATTTGGCGCTCCATTCCGCGCGGCGGAAGCGCGCATATTCCTTGATCTGCGGCGCGACGTCGGGATCGGCGTCGAGCACGTCGAGGTTCCAGATCTCGAAATATTCGTTGGAGCCCATGAACAGCGCGGCGCCCTTCTCGATCTTCGCCTTCATCGCGAAGAAGGCGGGAAGCACGAAACGGCCGCTGGCGTCGTAGCTCGCCGTCTCGGTCAGACCGATCGACAGGCGCGCGCGGTTGAAATCCACTTCCTCGCCGGCATTGGTGCGCAGATCAGCCTGGGCGGTCAGCTTGGTTGCGCGGCTCGACAGCAGGGCGGGATCGAAGCCGACGAGGCAGGGCGAGCGGTCGTGAAGGGCGATCACGACGCGCGAGGCGGCTCCGTTGACTTCGAGCGTGGAACGCAGGGCGGCAGGAATGGCGGCGCGACCCTTCGCGTCCACCCCGGTGACGTAAATACCGGAAAATTCCTGTCTTTCGATCACGCCCTGCCCTCAGGGACGGCGGCAAAAAGATCCCGTCTCGCGAAACCGGCCCTCACCGGCATCGCGATTCAGTCTTTCGACATGGGGAAAGCCCCGCCCTTGCCCGGAGAATAGCCGGGCGGGGGCGGTGAAACAACGGGATTTTGCGGGAAATCTAGGGATATTACGGGAAGCCCGAACCAACCCCCTGTTTCACATGGTTTTTTTGGAGCGTTATTTTTTCTGTTCCCGGGATGTTCCGCGCAAAAACGCGCGCGGTTCCAGCCACTTGGACTCCACAGCTCAGTCGGACATGAAACGACTCGCGCGCAGCCGCGCTGCGGCCCCGCCCCCTTGCGGGCTGGGATGAAAGCGCGATCGGACAATGCATCGCGAAAACGCCGATCAGTGCGATGGCGCGTTGGCGGGCGGCGTCAGCTTGCTGTCGCTGTTGGTCGCCTCGGCCGCTTTGGCGGCATCGGCCGCGCCCGGGGCGACGCCGATCTCGGCGAGCGGCTCGGTCGCGGGCTTGCTGCTGTTGCCGGACGCCATGTCCTGCGCGGCGCTGGCGGCCTCGGTCGGATGCGCGCCCGGCGTCACCTTGGGCTCGTCGCTGGCATTGGCGAAGATCGCCGTCGCGGCTGCGGCCACCACGAAAACACCCGCCAGCCCGGTCAGGCCGACGCGGATCCGCTGCGTCCGCATCTGTTTTTCACTTGGCGCCATGGCCTTCAGTCTATCCGCTTCGGACCAACCTGTCGAACAGGCTCAGTTGGCCTCGAGCCAGGGCGGCACGGCCAGCCCCTTGGAGACAAGCCAGTCCCGGTTATAAAGTGTTGATAAATAACGAAAACCAGTATCGCAAAGGATCGTTGCGATCCGCTTGCCCGGGCCCAGTTGACGCGCCAGCGCCATGGCGCCCGCCACGTTGATCCCGCTCGAAAGCCCAACGCACAGTCCCTCGCCGTGCAACAGCGCAAAGACCTGCGCCAGCCCCTCGGCATCCGAGATGCGGAACTGCGTGTCGATCGGCGCGCCTTCCAGATTGGCGGTGATCCGCCCTTGCCCGATCCCCTCGGCGACCGAGCTGCCTTCGGCCTTCAATTCACCGCACGCATAATAGCTGTAGAGCGCCGCGCCATGGGGATCGGTGAGCGCGATCGTCACGTCGGGATCCTTGGCTTTCAGCCCCAGCCCGACGCCGGCGATCGTCCCGCCCGTGCCCGCCGCGCAGGTGAAGCCGTCGATCCGGCCCTCCATCTGCGCCCAGATCTCCTCGGCCGTGCCCTGAATATGAGCGCGGCGATTGGCGATATTGTCGAACTGGTTGGCCCACAGCGCATTGGGCGTTTCCTCGGCGATGCGGCGCGAGGTGTGCACGAAATGGCCGGGGTTGGAATAAGGCGCGGCCGGCACCAGAACCAGCTCGGCCCCCAGCGCGCGCAGCGTATCCATTTTCTCGCGGCTCTGCGTTTCGGGCATGACGATGATCGTCTTGTAGCCCTTGGCGTTGCCGACGAGAGCGAGGCCAATGCCGGTATTGCCGGCCGTCCCCTCGACGATCGTCCCGCCCGGATGCAGCACGCCGCGCGCCTCCGCATCCTCGATGATGTAGAGCGCCGCGCGATCCTTCACCGACGCGCCGGGATTGGCGTATTCGCATTTGGCGAAGATGTCGCAGCCAGTGGCTTCGCT
>QFNN01000144.1 GCA_003240855.1 Sphingomonas sanxanigenens | reverse complement strand
GAAGGCGCCGGATCGCCAAAGCCCGGCGGCAGTAGCGATTCGGGCGTCTGCTTCTGGCCGATCGCGGGGATGGCGATCGCCAGCCCGCTCGCCACCAGAACTGCCGCGGCTACGCGCTTAGTGCGCGAGCTTTTCATTCGGCACCACCTTCTCGACCTTGGTCAGCGGCTTTTCGCTGTTCATCCGCGACAGCGCGAACAACGCGCCGAACACGATCAGGACGAGCAGGATGAGGACGAGGAGAAAACGGGACATAAGCCTTGGGCAAACCTTCTGCGCAATTGGCGACGGCGACGTCGCGCGGGCCTTTTGCCCGACGCCGGACCATTCTGTATAGCCCCGCAAGGAATATGACAGCACCGCTCACCCACCCCCTACCCTCGCCCGACCGCCCCATCGTGCTCGTCGGGCTGATGGGCGTCGGCAAATCGACCATCGGCCGCCGACTCGCGCAGCGGCTCTCGCTGCCTTTCATCGACGCCGATCATGCGATCGAGGAAGCGGCCGACATGACGATCGCCGAAATGTTCGCGCGTTATGGCGAGGCGCATTTCCGCGACGGGGAACGCCGCGTGATCGCGCGGCTGGTCGATGGCACGCCCAAGGTGATCGCGACGGGCGGCGGCGCCTTTATGAACGATGCGACGCGGGCGCTGATTCTCGATCAGGCGATCGCGATCTGGCTCGATGCCGATGTGCGCGTGCTCGCCGAGCGTGTCGGTCGCCGCGACACTCGGCCGCTGCTCCGCAACCGCGATCCGCAAGAGGTGCTCGCCGAACTGGCAAAGGTGCGGAACCCGGTCTATGCGCAGGCGCACATTCATGTCCGCAGCGAACCGGCGCCGCACGAGGCGACGGTGAACACCATCATCGAGGCGCTTCGCCAATGACAATTGTTCCGGTCGCTCTGGGCGATCGCAGCTACGATATCCTGATCGAGGACGGCGCGCTCGATCGCGCCGGCGATCTGCTCGCGCCCTTCCTGCGCGGCCGCGCCATCGTCGTCACCGATACGCATGTCGCCGAGGCCCAGTTGCCCCGCCTTGCCGCGACGCTCGACATCGATCCCATCATCCTGCCCCCGGGCGAGAGCACGAAAAGCTGGGCGCAGCTCGAGGCGCTGCTCGACATGCTGCTCAATCGCGGTGTCGAGCGCGGCGATCACATCATCGCGCTCGGCGGCGGCGTGATCGGCGATCTGGTCGGCTTCGCCGCGGCAATCCTGAAGCGCGGCTGCGGCTTCGTGCAAGTGCCGACGACTTTGCTCGCGCAGGTCGACAGTTCGGTGGGCGGCAAGACCGCGATCAACACGCGCGCCGGCAAAAATCTCGTTGGCAGTTTCCATCAGCCCGGCTTCGTGCTGATCGATCCCGGCGTGCTCGATACGCTGCCCGTGCGAGAGGTCCGCGCCGGCTATGCCGAGGTGGTCAAATATGGGCTGATCGACGACGCCGGCTTCTTCGCCTGGTGCGAGGCCAATGGCGCGGCCCTTCTCGCCGGCGACGCGCAGGCCCGCGCGCACGCCATCGCGAAAAGCGTCGCCGCCAAGGCAGCGATCGTCGCCGCCGACGAACGCGAAACGGCGGACAAACGGGCGCTGCTCAATCTCGGCCACACCTTCGGTCACGCGCTGGAGGCGGAGACAGGCTTCTCCGATCGCCTGCTCCACGGCGAGGCGGTGGCTGCGGGGATGGCGCTCGCCTTCGCCTTCTCTGCACGGCAAGGGCTTTGCCCGGCCGGGGATGCCGACCGCGTCGCCGCGCATCTGCGCGCATCGGGCCTGCCGGCATCGCTTGCCGAAGCAGGCGTATCGGCCAATGGCGAAACGCTCGTCGCGCATATGGCGCATGACAAGAAGATGGCGGCAGGTCGCCTGCCCTTCCTGCTCGCGCGCGGGATCGGCCAGACCTATGTCGACAAACAGGTCGATCTCGCCGAGGTCGCCCACTTCCTCGACACGGTTCGGGCTTAGGCGCGCGCCTGGCCCGGCGCTTGCAAAAACTCTCGGCCACAGACCATGGACGCCGCAGAAATGCGGCCATATAGCTTGGCGTCTCATCCTTTCGTCTGGGGGTTTCAGTCGATGGCCGTTCGTTCGTCTTTGCTTGCTCTTCCTCTCCTCGCGCTCGCGGCGACCGCCGCCGGCGCTGCCGATACCAAGGCGCTCGAAACGCGCTTCGACGCCTCAGTCAATTCCACCGACCAGCTCGAATGGATGAAGCGGATGTCCTCCGCCCCCAATCATGTCGGCAGCCCGCATGATCGCGAGAACGCCGAGTTTCTGCTGGCCCAGTTCAAATCCTGGGGATGGGACGCGCGGATCGAGACCTTCCAGGTCCTCTATCCCACACCGATCAGCACGACCGTCGAACTGATCGCGCCTGAAAAGATCGTGCTTGGCGGCCAGGAACCGGCTGTCGAAGGCGACGCAACCTCCTCGAACACCAAGGACGCGCTGCCGCCTTATGTCGCCTATCAGGGCGACGGCGACGTCACCGGCGACGTCGTGTACGTCAATTTCGGCATGCCCGAGGATTATGAGCGGCTGAAGCGGCTCGGCGTCGACGTGAAGGGCAAGATCGCCATCGCGCGCTACGGCGTCGGCTGGCGCGGCCTGAAGCCGCTGCTCGCACAGCAGCACGGCGCAATCGGCTGCATCATCTATTCGGATCCCGCGCAGGACGGCTACGGCGTTGCCGACATTTATCCCGAAGGCGGCGCCCGCCCGCCCGCCGGCGTCCAGCGCGGATCGGTGCTGGACATGCCCATTTACCCCGGCGATCCGCTCACGCCCGGCGTCGGTGCGACCGAAAAGGCAAAACGCCTGACGCGCGAAACGGCCAAGACGATCCTCAAGATTCCCGCCATCCCCATGTCATATGGCGATGCGCAGAAGATTCTCGCGCACCTCGGCGGCCCGGTCGCCACGGGGGCCGAGCGCGGTGCGTTGCCCTTCACCTATCATTATGGCGGCGACGGCAAGACGCAGGTCCATCTCGCGGTGAAATCCGACTGGCAGCTCCGCCCGGTCCATGACGTGATCGCAACGCTCAAGGGCAGCAAATATCCCGATGAGTGGATCGTGCGCGGCAACCATCATGACGGCTGGGTGTTCGGCGCTTCGGATCCGCTGTCAGGCGATGTCGCGATGCTGTCGGAGGCCAAAGCTCTGGGGCAGCTCGTCAAATCGGGCTGGCGGCCGCAGCGCACGATCGTCTACGCAAGCTGGGACGGCGAGGAACCCGGCCTGCTCGGTTCGACTGAGTGGGGCGAGGAACATGCCGAAGAACTGCAGAAAAAGGCGGTGCTCTACATCAACACCGATGGCAACGGCCGCGGTTTCCTGGGCGCGCAAGGCTCGCACAACTGGCAGCATCTGGTGAACAGCGTCGCCGCAGACGTGGTCGACCCGGAAACCGGCGCAACGGTCGCGGCGCGCGCGGCGGCCGAAATCAAGGCCGGCGCGGCAGATGGCGGCAGCGCCTCCCCCGCCGAGCTTGCCGCCGCCGAATCCGGGGCGGATCTGCCGATGGGGCCGCTCGGTTCGGGTTCGGACTACACGGTATTCATCCAGCATCTCGCCATTCCTTCGCTTAACATCGGCTTCGGCGGCGAGGATGAGAGCGGCGGCGTCTACCATTCGATCTACGACAGCTTCGATCACATGACCCGCTTCGACGATCCCGGCCTGAAATATGGCGCCGCGCTGTCCAAGACCGTGGGCCGCATCGTGCTGCGCACGTCCGAATCGGACACACCGCCGGTGCGTTTCGGCGATTTCGCAGCGACTGTCGGCCGCTATTTCGACGAGATTCAGAAGCTTGCGACCACGCGGCGCGAAGGCGACGAAAAGCGCGATACCCTGATTGCCGACAGCGGATTCAAGCTGGCGAGCGATCCGCTCAAGCCGCTTGCTCCGCCGGAAAGGGTCGCGACCACGCCGCATATCGAGCTTGCCGCGCTCGCCAATGCCGTCGATCGACTGAAGGCGTCCGCCAAGGCCTATGACGCCGCCTATGCCGCCAAGGGCGCAACGCTGTCGCCGGCTGCACGGACCAGGCTCAACGCCCTGCTCCGCGACATCGATCAGACGCTCATCATCGAACGCGGGCTGCCCGGCCGCCCATGGTTCCGCAACGCTGTCTACGCCCCCGGCCGCCTCACCGGCTATGGCGCCAAGACGCTGCCCGGCGTGCGCGAAGCGATCGAGGACCGCCGCTTCGACGACGCCAACACTTATGCCGGGCTGACTGCGGAAGCGCTCGAACGCTACGCCAAGCGCCTCGACGCCGCCCGCTCGGCGATTGATGCAGGCTAATGCTTGACGGGAGGGCGCGCACTGCATAGATGCGCGTCCTCCCGCCGACGGCCCCTTCGTCTAGCGGTCTAGGACGTCGCCCTCTCACGGCGAAAACACGGGTTCGAGTCCCGTAGGGGTCACCATCGTCAAGCAAAAACATCGCGTTTTCTGCCGACGGCCGGGATTCAGAGGGGTGCCGCCCCCCAGTCTGCCCTCCACTTTATCAAACTGCCTTGCGCCGCTGCGCTGGCATCGGTCTTATTCGTCGACTTTCGTCATTTTGATGGCGCTGGCGACGAAGGCACGCCCTTGAACGGGCGGGATGGCATGCTCGCGCCGGCATAGGGATCGGCCTTGAGCGCTTCTGCCTGACGTTTCGATTCCGCCTGGCGCTGATAGAAGGTCGCCACCGCAAAACCGATCGCGACGATCGCAGCGATGATGGCCCATCGCGACATTTTCATATGTGGCACCCCTTCTCGTCGATCGTCAGTTGGTCGGGCGACATCTGGTCCGCGTCCGACGGGAGTTGGAGCGCGAGATGTCGCTCGCCGGCCGGACCGCCGACAGGACAGCCCATAAAATAGCCCGCAAGCCTCGCGCCGCGCACCGACCCTATCCCGCCGCTTTCATAACGAGCAGCGACGACCTGCCCATGATCGTCAACCTCGACGGTAATGCTCGCGAGGCCGGATGGACCTGTACTTGCTCGCTCAAAAGCTGAAGCGATCGCCCCGATGAGCGGAGAGGACTCGGTAGAGCTTCGGCTGGTCGAGGCGACATTCCGCAAAGACGCATAGGCGTATGGATCGTCGCCTCCAGCTGCAATGCCGGTCTTGCCGCCTGCATCCATATCGGCGTGACCTGGAAGCGGCTGGCGCGGCTCGATCTGGTCAAGATTGTCCGTTTCGACCGATGGCGGCGGAGGCAGTGAAGGTGGTGCCGCATCGACCGGTCCGCCGACATCGTCGGCGGCGTCCTCGGCAAAGCTGCTCCTCCCCAAGTCGAATGTCGCAAGCCCGCCATCGCCGATGTGCCGGGAACCGCTGATCGGTGCGCGCCAGGATAATAGCAGGGCCAGCGCGATCAACGCATGCACCAGCCCCGTCGCCGACGCTGAAATCGCCTTTTCGCGCTTTGCGATCGATGCCCCCATGCTGCCGAGCTTAGATAAAATCGCGTCGTTCGGAAGCAAAATTTCGCTGCGGGATAGTTACTCCATTTTGAACCAATTATCTATTCAATACAATTAATTGCAGCCTTGACCGGTGATCCAGAGTTGATCCAGCCTGACGCCGTCGGGAGAGGATTCGAACCGACGGAACAGGGGGCAAAATGCGCCGTTTCGGTGCCACGCTGGTTTGTTGTCTTTTGTCGAGCACGGCTCACGCAACTG
>QFNN01000012.1 GCA_003240855.1 Sphingomonas sanxanigenens | reverse complement strand
GCTCCGGCGGCGCGGGACGTCGGCCGCGCCGCCGGAAAGAACCGTCCGGATCAAGCCGGCCGAAGTCCGCGCCGTTTGGGGAGACGGCGCGGAAATGCGCGGCTTCGGCCTGCTCAGTCCGGGCGGAGGACTTTAGGCGGTCGGAACTAGCGGCTCAGGCGCCCGCGCCGGGGCTCGGGCCTTGCCGGCGGGCGCAGCGTGTCGCGCCCCCAGAAGTTCTCATCGCCCCACAGCGCGCTGGCCGCGCTCTGCAACGATATGGGATAGTCGGACAGGCGGCGCTCGGCCGCTCCGCTGCGATACTCACTCATCTTACCACTCCGGTGAGGGGTGCCGGACGACGGCCCCCATAAAGGCGTTTCGTTGCGATTCAGCGACAGCAGCGACAACAACCGGGCGCAGTGACGGGAAAAGGCAGGCTCGACGGGCGATTGAACATGGGACTTTCCTTTTGGGAACGCGCCGCCGCCACGAGGACGAACGCCGCGCGCTTTAGCCTTTGGTGACGCGGGGCAAGCTGGACCATCAAAAGCCGCGGGCCTGGAAGATGCCGGCCAGGCCGTCCGACAGCCAATTCTCTATCGAATGAGTAGATTGTCAGCCAGCAGCAAAAAATTGCACTGCCTCAAGCCGATCTTTGCCCGGGGGCTGGACGCGGTCGCGCAATAAAGTTTTACTCGCCTCTCATCCAAAAGGGGGACCGCCATGACCGACTCGACGATGCCAATTGACCGCCGCGCGCTGCTGCAGGGGGCGGCCGCGGGCGCTGCTCTCTTTGCGCCGGGCAGCGCCTTCGCCGCCTCGGGCGACCTTGAGGCGCTCAAGAAAGCGATCGCCGCCAATCATGACGCATCAGTCAAGCGACTGCAGGACTGGATCGCCAACCCCTCGATCGCGGCCGAGAACCGCAATATGCAGGGCGGCGCCGAATATATGATGAAGCTGGCGCTCGACGCCGGCTTCCAGAAGGCGGAAGTCGTGCCCACCGATGGGGCGCCGGGCGTGTTCGCAACGATGGACAATGGCGCGAAGCGCTGGATGGCGATCTACTTCATGTACGACGTCAAGCAGTTCGATCCGGCCGAATGGTCGTCGCCGCCGCTTGAAGCGAAACTGGTCGACAAGCCGGGCTATGGCAAGGTCGTGGTTGGGCGCGGCGCGGTGAACCAGAAAGGCCCCGAATGCGCTTTCCTCGCCGCGCTCCACGCCTTCAAGACCGCCGGGCGCAAGCCGCCGGTCAACCTCATTCTGGTCGCGGAGGGCGAAGAGGAGATCGGCAGCCCGCATTTCTCGCAGATCGTCCGCCGGCCCGATATTCTCGCCGCGCTCAAAAAATGCGTCGGCGTGATCATCCCCAGCGGCTGGCAGGATGCCGACGGCGGCGTGGCGATCAACCTCGGGGCCAAGGGCGTGGTTGAGCTCGAGCTGATCTCCAGCGGCGAAAAATGGGGCCGCGGCCCGGTGCGCGATCTCCATTCCAGCCAGAAAGCGCATGTCGACAGCCCGGCCTGGCATCTTGTCGCCGCGCTCAACTCGCTGGTCACGCCCGATGGCAACATGCCCGCCGTCGAAGGCTATATGGACAAGGTGCGCCCGCTCACCGCGCGCGAAAAGGCGCTCATCGCCGACACCGCCGCGCGAACGAGCGAGGAGAACGCCATGAAGGCGGCGGGCGTTACCCACTGGGTCAACGACGAGCCCTGGCAGCAGTCGCTCGAACGCCTCGCCGCCGTGCCGACGATCAACATCGAAGGCATTGTCGCGGGCTATACCGGCCCGGGCGGCAAGACGATCCTGCCCAGCCGCGCCGTCGCCAAGCTCGACCTCCGTCTCGTTCCCAACCAGACGGCGGAAGACAGCATTGCGAAGATCAAGGCGCACCTCGCCAAACACGGCTTCGGCGATATCGAGGTCAAGTTCACCGGCGGCTACAACCCGACCGAGACGGCCGAGGACGCGCTTGTCATCCGCGCGCAGAAGGCGGTTTATGAACGCGCGGGCGTCAAGGTCACCGTCTATCCCCGCCTTGCCGGGTCGTGGCCGGGCTGCGTGTTCACCGATGCGCCCGTCAGCCTCCCTGCCGGCCAGTTCGGCCTTGGCGCAGGCAACGGCGCGCATGCGCCGGACGAATATTATGTGATCGACAGCAGCAACCCCAAGGTTCAGGGCATCGACGGCGCCGCGCTTGGCTTCGTCGATTTCCTCTACGAGATCGCGACGATCAAATAGGCTGCGGGCAATCCGGCGGCGGAGCGCTCGTTCGCGCGCTCCGTCAGCCGTCGAGGGCGCGCCGCTGGCCGACAGCTTGCCAGGGCTGGCCGAAGCGATGCTCGAAACGATCGCGCAGCGCCCACAGCCAGCGCACGCGCCGCTCGGCGATTCCCGGCAGGCTCAGCAGGTCCCCGCCCAGCCAGGGCAGGAACGGATTACGCCGCGAATAGGACCAGATCTCGACGCGCTCGCCTGCCCGCGCCGATGCGCCGCGCGCGTGGAAACCGCCGGTATCCGCCACCACCAGCGTATTGCCCGGTAAAGCCAGCGCCTCGATCGCGCCCAGCTTCATGGCGGCGAGATCCTCTGCCGAGACGCGCGGCGATCCGCGCGCCGAGAGCCGGTCGATCGCCTTTGGATCGGCAAGGCTGCGGCGATATTCCCAGTCGATCCGATCGCGCGTGAAGCGATGCGAACCGCGCACATAGCAGAACGGTCCGTCATCCTCGGTGACCGGATTGAGGAAAAGCCATGCCTTCATCGAGGCATGGAAGCTGTCGGCATGCGTCGCTTCCTGCGGATCGGCCTCGTTGCCGCCGACATGGCTGACGATCGTCTGGATATAATGAAGCGGCGTGGTGCGAAAGCTCGCCACATAGTTGAACAGCGCGACCAGATCGGGGCGCGCGAGCAACTTCTGCAGCGGCGCGATGCTCGCGAGCATGTCGGGATCGACGGCCAGCCTGCGCGTGATGGCGTCACCCTGCCGCATTTCGCGCGCGGGGCCTTCATAATCGAGAATCGCCGCACGCAGCGCCGCAAACTCGGCCGGCGGCACCACGTCGTGAACAGCGACGAAGCCGTCGCGATCGAATGCCTCGCGCCAGTCTGCGCGCACATGCCGCGCCAGCCGGCGGCGACGCCAGCGGCATAGCGCATCGGCAAGCCGCACCCGCGCGCGGTGCAGGCCCATAATGTTCAGTCGGCGCGATCCGATCAGCGGATTGTCGAGGAAGCTCTTGGCCGACGTGAGCAGTTGAACTGTCCAGACCGGTGAAAGGAGCAATGCTCTGGCCTGCGCCCGAATAGTCATACGCTTTCGCACACTGGAATCCGATTTACTGCCTTTGAGTCAGCTCGCGGCGTTATACAACGACAATCCGGCTTAACGGCGACATAACCGCGCAGAGGTGCGACGGCCCGATTGCCTGGGCCGTCCAGCCGTGTCGGGGCTGCTCGCCTAAACGCCCTTCACAAGGGCGTCGATCGCCTGCAGCCTGGCGAGCAGCGGTTCGATTTCGCCCAGCGGCATGGCGTTGGGTCCGTCGGACAGGGCGCTGTCGGGATCGGGGTGGGTTTCCATAAAAACGCCCGACACGCCCGCCGCAACCGCCGCTCGCGCAAGCAACGGCACATATTCGCGCTGCCCCCCAGATCGTTCGCCCAGCCCCCCGGGGAGCTGGACCGAATGGGTGGCGTCAAAGACCACCGGGCATCCGGTCTCCGCCATGATCGCCAGCCCGCGCATGTCCGAAACGAGATTATTGTAGCCGAACGACGTGCCGCGGTCGCAGAGCATGAAGGCGTCGGGATCATGGCCCGCCGCGACTGCGGCGTTGCGCGCCTTCGCAACCACCTGGGCCATGTCGGCGGGCGCCATGAACTGCGCTTTCTTGATATTCACGGGCTTCCCCGAAGCGGCGACGGCGGCGATGAAATCGGTCTGCCGCGCAAGGAAGGCAGGGGTCTGCAACACATCGACGGCCTGCGCCGCCGCCGCGACCTGCGCGGGTTCGTGAACATCGGTCAGCACGGGCAGTCCGGTGCGTTCGCGCACCTTTTCGAGGATGCGCAGCCCCTCGTCGAGCCCCGGCCCGCGAAAGGATCGGTCCGAACTGCGATTGGCCTTGTCGAACGAGCTTTTGAAAATCAGGAACAGGCCCAGCCGCTGCGCCACGCCCGCCAGCGTTTCCGCCACGGAAAGGGTCAGAGCCTCGCTTTCGATAACGCAGGGGCCGGCGATGACGAAGAGGGGGGATGTCGATCCGATATTGCGTCCATAAAGGATCATTATCTATCTACCTGCCTTGTAAGCTCAATTTGCGCATTTAGAATTGCCTTGTTCGAGGCCGCCGCCCGTCTGCGGCGCTCCGTGCGCTTAATAAGATGATCGCCATTGGCGGGGAATGGAACGACTGGCAATCCCCTCGCGATTCAAATATCCGATAGTTTAAGGGCCAAGTTAAACCGGTCACGCCCTTTCAATATTCAAGGTTTTTATGCACACTGGCGTATCCCAATCACGTTATGCGGCCTCCGCGCTCAAGACGCTGGACATTGAACTTGCGGCGCTGGAAACCTTGAAGGCTTCGCTGACCCGGGGGGATTTCGGCAAGGCGATCGATCGCGCGATAGAAACCATCGCCGCCACGCCCGGTCGCGTCATCGTAACCGGCATGGGCAAGAGCGGACATATCGGCCGCAAGATCGCCGCCACCATGCGCTCGACGGGAACGCCGTCGCTCTTCCTCCATCCCAGTGAGGCCAGCCATGGCGATCTGGGCCTGATAACTATGTCGGATGTCGTGCTCGCGATCACCTGGTCGGGCGAGACCAGCGAGCTTGGCGACATCTTTCATTACTGCCGTCGCTATGGCGTCAAGCTGATCGTCGCGACCGCTCATCCGCACAGCACCGCCGCCCGCGCAGCGGACATTTGCCTTGAACTGCCGATCGTCCGCGAAGCCTGCCCGCACGAACTGGCGCCGACGTCGTCGACGACGATGCAGCTTGTCCTCGGCGATGTGCTGGCGGTCGCACTGATCGAGGCGCGCGGTTTCACCCCCGCCGACTTCCATGTGTTCCATCCCGGCGGCAGCCTTGGCGCCCGCCTGTGCATGGTGGGCGAAATCATGGGGACAGGCGAAGCGATCCCACGCGTCGGCCGCGACGCCTCGCTCGTCAGCGCGACGATCGAGATGAGCCGCAAGCGTTATGGCTGCACCGCCGTCGTCGATGAGGAGGGAGCGCTGATCGGCGCGTTCACCGATGGCGACTTGCGTCGCTGCATCGCGGTCCATGACCTGAATGACAATATCGGCGCGCACATGTCGACCAGCCCGGTGACGGTATCGCGCGAGATGCTGTCCTCCGACGCGCTGCGCGTGATGAACGAGAATGCCGTTTCCGTGCTGTTCGTCGTCGATGACGGCAAGCTCGCGGGGATTTTGCATATGCACGATATCGTCCGGGCGCGCGTTGCCTGATAGCGGGGCGCCCGCCCGTCCCGTCCTTCCCGCTCTGATCGTCGTCCCGGCGCGTTTCGGTTCCACGCGGCTGCCTGGCAAGCCGCTGCTGAAGATCGCCGGGCGGACGCTGCTCGAACGCGTGGTGGCTACGGCGCGCGCCGCATCCGCTCTGGCCGGAAATTGCGAAGTCGTGGTGGCGACTGACGATGAGCATATTGCGGCGCATGCGCGCGATCTGGGCGCCGAAGTCGCGCTGACCGACGCTGCGCTGGATTCCGGATCGTCGCGCGCCTGCGCGGCGGCGGAACAGCGCTCGCGCTTCCCCGCGCTGGTCATCAATCTTCAGGGCGATGCGCCATTCATCCCCCCCTCCATCGTGGCGGGGCTCATCGCCACACTGCGGGCCGGCGACGCCGATGTCGCAACGCCGGTCTATCGTCTCGACTGGGATCGCCTCGATCGGCTGCGCACCCACAAGATCATTGCGCCATTCAGCGGAACGACATGCGCGCGCGGGGCGGACGGGCGCGCCTTGTGGTTTTCCAAGACGATCCTGCCCGCGATCCGCGACGAAGCCGCGTTGCGTGAGAGCGCCTTGTCCCCCGTCTGGCAGCATCTTGGACTTTACGGCTATCGCATGGCGGCGCTGCAATGGTTTGCGTCCACTCCGCCGACGCCCTACGAGCGGCTGGAGGGGCTCGAACAATTGCGCTTCCTCGAACATGGAAGGACGATCGCGACGGTGGAAGTCGAAGCGTCACAGCACGCCCTTTCGGGGATCGACACGCCGGCCGATATCGCTGCCGCGGAGGCCGCGATCGCGCGCCTGGGCGACCCTTTTCCCGGTTGACCATTTGATGTTCGTGATCGTCCGCCACGGCAACACCTTCGCCGCGGGAGAGCCCGCACGCAGGATCGGCGCCCGCACCGATCTGCCGCTGACCGCCGAAGGCGTGGCGCAGGCCGACGCGCTGGGCGCATATTTTGCCGATAGCGGGGTGCATTTCGCGCGCGTGCTGGTCGCGCCGCTGCGCCGCACGCGCGAAACGGCCGAACGCATCCTTGATCGCCAGCCGTGCGCCGTCACGCCGGAGGTAAGCGACTGGCTGCGCGAGATCGACCATGGCCCGGATGAGGACCAGCCCGACGATGCCGTGATTGCGCGGATCGGGAACGACGCATTGGCGGCCTGGGATCGACATGCCAAAGCGCCGCCGGGCTGGGTCGTCGACGCCGGAGAGCGGGAACAGGCGTGGCGCGATCTCTTCGCCGCCGATGCAGCTCCCGGCCCGACGCTGATCGTGACCAGCAACGGCGCGGCGCGCTTCGCCTTGCTGTCTGATGCCGCGCTGACGGCCAACATATCCAGCCTGCCCAGCCTCAAACTCCCCACCGGCGGCTATGGCATAATCCGCCGCAATCACGAGGGCGGGCTAAAAGTTCCGGTCTGGGGCAAGCGGCCGTGAACGGCACGCCCCTCCTCCGCGCCCCGCCTTTTCCGGCCGCAGACGCGACCGTCGCGCAACCAGTGAGCGACAGCCAAGCAATCGACGCGCCCGGTCTGTTCGCGCTCATTCGCGCAGCACGCGTCGGCGGGCGCTTCTGGGCCGAGCCGGCCTGTCTCGCTGATCCCGCCGCCATAGTGATCCGCCCGCGCAATGGCGATGAGGCAGCCAGCCTCGCGCAATCCCTGACGCCCCACGAACGCAAGGCCCTATTATGGATCGCCCCATCGCGAAACGACGGGGCTTTCGAGCGCTTCGTCAAGGCGGGGGAGGCACGATCGCGCGGCGATGTCGATCCATGGTCCGCGCTCGACGGCGCCGACCAATTGGTCGCCCATGGCGACGATGAGTGGGTCGCGCTCGCGCGGATCGCCAGCATTCCCGTGCAGATTCTGTCGGCCGGGCGTTTTGGCGCGCCGGGTGACGACGCCGCGACGCTCGATGCCCGCGCGGTCCGCGCCCTTGCCTCGGCGCGCTATCGCGACCCGTTCAGTGGCGGCGCGGCGACGATCGAAGCCACGATCGAACTGCTCGCAGAATGGCGGCGCGTCATCGACGCCAACCGCTCCATCGTGGCAGCCAGCGGCATGGCGTGGTGGAAACGATCCGAAATCCGGCAGTTCCTCTGGTCGCCGCAGCGTCGCCTGCGGATGGTCTCAAACCCGCACAGAGCGCTGTCTGCGGCGCGGCGGGAGGGCGGCGCGCTGGCGATCTGGCCGTCGCGCGTGTCCCCTGCCCTGCTCGCCGAGGCGGGGCGACAACATGTCGCGCTCGTCCGCGTCGAGGACGGTTTCGTGCGATCGGTCGGACTCGGCAGCAATCTCGTGCCGCCTTCCTCCATCGTTGTCGATCCGCGCGGGATTCATTTCGATCCCTCGGCGCCCAGCGAACTGGAAGCCATATTGTCGGCCACGCAATTCGCTCCCCGCCTTCTCGACCGCGCGCGCGCGCTGCGCGCGACCATCGTCGCTGCGGGAATCAGCAAATATGCTGCGGGCAACGCGGTTCCGGTTCCCGAAAGGCGGCCCGGGCGTCGATTGGTCCTTGTGCCAGGGCAGGTCGAAGACGACATGTCGGTGCTGGCCGGCGGCGGCGGACTTCACTCAAACCTCGAACTCCTGCGCCGCGCCCGCGCTCTGGAGCCCGACGCCGAAATATGGTTTCGCCCCCATCCCGATGTCGACGCCGGTCACCGCAAGGGCGCGGTGCCCGACGCCGAAGCGCTGAAGCTGGCCGACCGCATCGCGCGCGGTCCCGGCATGGCGGCGCTGCTGGACGTCGTCGACGGCGTGCATGTACTGACTTCGCTGACGGGGTTCGAGGCTTTGCTGCGCGGTCGCGACGTGACTTGCCATGGCACGCCATTCTACGCCGGCTGGGGGCTGACGAGCGATCTGGGCGCGGTTCCCGATCGGCGGACGCGGCGGCTGTCGCTCGACGAGTTGGTCGCGGGAGTGCTGATCCTTTATCCGCGCTATCTTGATCCCGTCACACGTCTACCTTGTCCGCCGGAAATCCTGGTCGGCCGCATGGCCACGGACGCCGCGCCCAACCGGCTGCGCTGGATCGCACCGTTGCGCCACTGGCAGGGCCGGTTCATGGCAGGCTGGCGATGAGCCAGGTCATTCTCGATATTTCACGCCTCATGTCGCGCGTGCGCTACTCCACGCCCTCGGGTGTCGACCGGGTAGAGATGGCCTATGCCCGCGGCCTGCTCGCCCGCTATGGCGATGCTCTGGCCTTTGCGGCGGTTCATCCGACGGGGCTATATGGCCGCCTCTCACGCGCATCGGCGCTGGCCTATCTCGACGAGCTTGAGCGCCGCTGGTCGCGCGAGGACGGCAATCCGCGCCAGCGCTCGCTGGTCTCGGTGCTGCCGTGGCTGGTGGCGCTCTTACCCGCGCGCCGCCGCGCCGCCGCGAAAGGCGGCGTCTATGTTCAGGCGTCGCCCCATCATCTCATCCGCACTGCGAAGGTGCGCCGCATCCTTGCGCTTGAGCAGGCGCGCTTCCTGTGCCTCATCCACGATCTGATCCCGATCGAATATCCGGAATATGCGCGCCCTTCGGGCGATCTCCAGCACCGCCAGCGCATGGCGACCGTTGCGGCGCTGGCCGACAGTGTAATCGTCAATTCCACCGCGACCGGCGAATCCTTCAGGCCATGGATTGCGCAGTCGGGCCGACGGATCGATCTGCACGTGGCGCTGCTCGGCACCGAGCCTCTGGCAGAGGCGCAAGCCCCCGTCGGCGACGACGAGCGCCCCTATTTCGTCTGCATCGGCACGATCGAGCCGCGCAAGAATCACCTGCTGCTGCTCAACCTGTGGCGTCATCTGGCGGAAACGCTTCCGCCCGGCGAGGTGCCGCGCCTCATCATCATCGGACGCCGCGGCTGGGAAAATGAACAGGTGATCGACATGCTTGAGCGCTGTCCTGCGCTCAAAGACCATGTCGAGGAACTCAACGGCTGTTCGGACCTGCGCCTGGCGGGGCTGCTGCGCGGCGCCCGCGCACTGCTGATGCCTTCCTTCGCCGAAGGCTATGGCATGCCTGTCGCGGAGGCGTTGTCGGTGGGCACACCCGTTCTGTGCAGCGACATTCCGGCGCTTCGCGAAGTTGGCCGCGACGCCCCCGATTATCTTGATCCGCTCGATGGGCCGGGCTGGAAAGCAACGATCCTCGATCATGCCGCGCATGGGCCTGTTTATCAGGCCCAGATGCAACGGCTAAGCGATTGGCGGGTGCCCGACTGGGATGGCCACATCGCCATCGTCGCCCACGCGATCGAATTGCTCGGCGCGCGCTCTAGCGATTAAGCGACCTGATGTTGCTGCCGAAAACGCGATCCCAGAAAATCGCCGAAATCGCGAAATTGCCGTGCTCGCTGATATGATGATGGCGCATATGGTGCCGTTTCAGCGCCATACCGAGCGCACCGCGCATCGGCCACTGATGGCAGGCGAAATGAACGAGATCGTAAATCACATAGCCCGATATGAATCCCAGGAAGATCCAGGTCCCTGCGCTGCCGAACAATGCCGCGCAAGCACCCCAGATCAGCGCCGAGACAGGCACGCTGATGACCGGGGGCATCAGGTTGCGTATGCGGTCGTTTGGGTGGACGTGATGATTGCCGTGAATCAGAAAGACAACCCACTCAACCGGCTTCCAGTCGGAGTCCCAATGGAACAGGTAGCGATGCATCGCATATTCAAAGAGCGTCCAGAACAGCAGCCCGGAGAGAACCAGCCCGATGCCCGACAGCGGGCTGACCGCGCCCCACCCCGCCCAGGCGACGAGTGGAATGATCGCACCCCATGTCGCGCAGAAAGCATTGGGCGAAAAATTGGTAAGCCGTTCAAGCCTGTCGCTTTTGAACAGCCTTATACGCTGCGTGCGGGGATTACGGGCGGACATTAGGCGCTGTCTGGACAGAATACCCCGGGGGCTGTCAAGCACTAAGCGGCAGAGGGAAAAAGGTGAACGGATGATTGCACAAGTCGTCTGTCGAAAAACCGAAGAATGACATGGAAAGCCGGTCCAAAACGGATTCTGATAACGGGCGCGTCTGGCGGCCTCGGCGGCGCGCTTGCACGATATTGCGCAGGCCCTGACGCACGCCTCTCGCTATGGGCGCGCGACGAGGCGCGGCTGGCGGCAACCGCCGAGTCATGTCGCGTCAGGGGAGCGGCAGTGGAAATCCGCTCGCTGGACCTGAGCGACGCTTCCGCCGCCATCGCAGCGCTGGCGGCGGAGGATGCGGCCGATCCCTTCGACGTCGCGCTGCTTGCCGCGGGCCTTGGAGATGTCCGCACTGCGGGCGCGGTGGTCGAAGATCCGATGGTCGTAGCGCGGCTGGGGCAGGTCAATTTCGTCGCGCCGGCCGCGATGGCCGCGACGCTGGCGCAGCGCATGGCTGCGCGCGGCGGCGGTAGCATCGTGCTGATCGGATCGGCCGCAGCCTTCCACGCCCTGCCCTTCGCAACCGCCTATGCCGGGAGCAAGGCCGGGCTGGCGCGCTTCGCCGCAGCGCTGAACCTTGCGGTCCGCAGTCACGGCGTCTCGGTCACGCTTGCGTCGCCGGGCTTCATCGACACCGAAGCCGCACGGCAGATTCCAGGGCCGAAACCGCTGATCATGTCGGCGGACGATGCGGCGGCGCGGATCGTCAAAGCCGCGATGCGCGGAAAATCGCACATCGTCATGCCCTGGCCGTTCGCACTGCTGCGCCTGATCGACAGGGCGATGCCCGGCCCGCTCCGCTCGCGCCTGCTGCGATCGCTTACGCCGCCCGGTTCGTAGCTTTTTCCCGAAACACCGCATCGCCGAGAAGCGCGTCGAGCACGGCATGGTGAAGTTCGGCCGGGGTCAGGTCGACGCGCCGATTCTCGCCGGGCACAATGCGCCCCGCCGCATCGACGCGCATCATGACATAAGGCGTATGAAGCGCCTCGCCCGGCGCCGTCGCCCCGGGGATACTGGGACGATGATCGCCGAAAAAGACGAGCATGGCAGGCCGACGGAGCGCGGCCATTTCGTCGAGCAAAGAAGCGAGCATTGCGTCGCTGTTCCGCACAAGGCGCAGATAGCTTTGAACCAGATCGGGCTTTTCCGCGCTTGCCTCGGGCGCCCAGGGACCGTGATTCTCGATCGTCACAGCATAGATCAGCGTCCGCTCGGTCGCATCCCTTGCGAGCGAAGCGATCTGCGCAGCCACCGCCGTGTCCGCAACATAACGGCCGGCACCCGGAGAAACCGGTGCGAACCGATCCTCCCCCACCAGCACGTCGAAGCCGCTTGCCGGCATGAGACGATCGCGATTGTAGAAGCGCATATCGTGCGGGTGGACGAAAAGGCTGCGCCACCCCGCATCGCGCAGGCGCATGGGCATGGCATAGGATGTTTCACCCAGCGCGGTGAGAAACGGATCATAACGCCGAAAGCCAAGCGCCGCCTCGCTGCGCCCAAACAGCACGCCATATTCGGTCCGCATCGTATAGGCGCCAAAACCGTACACATCGAGTTGTCCCCACTGCCAGGCCTTTCGCTTCGCCTCAGACAGCGCCGGCAGCGCCAGCCCCGGGTTCGTGAACAGTTCGACAGGATCAGCGAAGGATTCGCACTGGACGATAATCACCAGTTCGGGCGTTTCGGGAACGGCGGGCAACTGCCGCCGCTCGACCGGCGCACAGGGCGCAGGATCGCGGCTCTGCCGCCAGCGCAGCCAGTAAAGCAGAAGCGATGGAAAAAGCCCGTGCCTGCGGACATCGGCATAGGCATCCGGCTCACGTGCAAGCGCGTTGAACGGCGCGATGCGCACACTGATCGCCAACATTGCGAGGCCGCCGACCAGCAACACGCCGCCCGCGAGATGCGGCCAGAGATAAGGCACGAAGAGCAGCGAGAAAATAACAAGCAGCAGCCCGGCAATCGCGCCTGCGCAAATACGCTGCCAGACCTTGATCGCCGAAAGATAGAATTGCGGATGGCGAAAAATCGCGCCGATCAACGCAAGATCCGAGAATAGCAGCGGTTCTCCAAGCATCGCATGCTTGGCATTGGAAACGAGCGCCAGCAGCGCCAGCAGCGCAACCGCCAGCGCGCCCGAAACCAGCGCATTCCCGCTGATCGCCAGAAACAGGCCGATCAACGCGGCCATCATCCAGACAAGCAGCCACAAGCCGGCTAAGCTCCGCCCGACAGGCGCGAAAACAGTCTGCGGTCGCGGCCGGACCAGACCGTCCAGCACTATGGCGGCCGCCAGCAACGCCGCGATTGTCAGCCAGTCACCCGTCACTGTCTTGCCGTGCCGCCAGTCCTGATCCGCCCGACTTCCGGGACGGAAGGCGAGGCGTCATAACGACGAAGCGTTAAGCTGTCACCAGAAGTCGACGACTGTCGATGCCCCGCCTCAATGACAGGATGGACGGGCTTGCGGCGCAGCATCGGGCGGCCTAACCAGTGAATTGTGAGAGGGGCCAGACCAGCAAATCAATCGGCGCACGCCATAAGTCGCCAGGGTGCTCTCGAAGATATAGATTCGGAGCGTTTTTTTCAGATGCTTGATGTTTCAGCCGCTGCGTCGGATCGGTCCGGCGTTGCGGAGAGTCGTTCGATGGCGCCCGAAAAGCGCACGGTGCTGTTGCTTCAGGGCCTGATGGGGCCGCTGTTCCGTCGGCTCGGCCAGGGGCTGATCGCCGACGGCCATGTTGTTTACAAGATCAACTTCAACGGTGGCGATCGCCTGTTCTGGCGCCTGCCAAACGGCATCGATTATCGCGGCTCGCTTGAAGAATGGCCGGCTGCCTTCGAGCAGATCGTCCGCGACAAGAAAATCACCGACGTCGTGCTGTTCGGCGATTGCCGCGCCTATCACATGGCCGCGATCCCGGTTTGCCGCCAACTCGGCGTGCCCGTGCATGTGTTTGAAGAGGGCTATATCCGGCCCGATTGGGTCACGCTGGAACTGGGCGGCGTCAACGGCCACTCCTCGCTTCCGCGCGATCCGATCTGGTATCGCCAGACGGCCGCCAAGCTTCCGCCGGTGCCGGCGCACAGCCAGGTTGCGTCGTCATTCCGCCGGCGCGCGCTTGAAGGGCTTGCCTATAATTTCGGCGACGTGCTGAGCCGCTGGCGCTATCCGCACTGGAGCAATCATCGCCCCTGGCACCCGCTGGTCGAGGGGATTGGATGGACGCGCAAGCTGCTGCGCCGCAAGGAGAATGAAGCGCAGGCGTGCGAACTGCTCGCGCGGCTTGAGACGTCTGACGAACCCTATTTCCTGTTTCCGCTGCAACTTGATTCAGACGCTCAGATTCGCCTCCATTCGCCTTTCGCGGGCGTTGCCGACGCGCTGCGGCTGGTGATCGAATCCTTCTCACGCCATGCCCCGGCCAATATGCGGCTGGTGGTCAAGGAGCATCCGCTGGACAATGGCGTACGCAACTGGCGCCAGGAAACGGCGCTGATGGCAGCGATCTTCGGGATCGCCGACCGCGTCGACTATCTGGGCTGGGGCGATATCGTTCCGGTGACGCGCCGTTCGCGCGGCATGGTCACGATCAATAGCACCAGCGGCACGCTGGCGCTCGCCATGGGCGTGCCCGTCGTGGCGCTGGGCCAGGCTGTTTACGATATACCGGACATCACCTTCCAGAACGGGCTCGACGCCTTCTGGCGCAAGCCCGTGGCGCCCGATGCCGACACGTTCGCAGCCTTCCGGCGCGTGCTGATCGAACGCTGCCTGATCCCCGGCGGCTTCTTCTCGGAAGAAGCGCTGGAAAAGGTCGTGCGACACGCCATCGCCCGGCTTGAGGGAGCCCCCCTCAAGCCGGAGTAACGCAGGCGGCGTTGCGCCTGATCCCGCGTTGCTGGACCGGCGCGCCGTTTCTACGTCAGCGGATCAAACTTCAGTTCACGCGCTTCCATTCCTGCGACTTGCAGAAAATCGCCAGCGCGCAGCCGGTAAGCTTGAGCTTGTCGGGCGCGGTCAGTTCGACGCTACCCGAATAGGTTCGCCCATCCTGCGGGTTATAGACCTGGCCGCCGCTCCACTTGGAAGGGCCGCCGGTAAAGCCCGAAAGCATCACCAGCCCCTTCACAGGGCGCGAGCGAAGGCTGGCGTTCGAGTTCTTGGTGTCACGCATGTCCGGGTTTTTGCGCAGCCCCTCCGATGTGACGATCCGGCCGCACAGCGCGTTGCCGCAACTATAGGTCTCGATCGTCGCCCCGGTCGGGGTCAGCCAGCGACCGCCGACATCGGCGGCGGCTACGGGCGTCGCCAGGGCGAGGCCGGCAAGCCCGGCGGCAAGGACGGTAAGCGCTTTCATCATCGCTCTCGACTATTTTAACGGTTGGACAGGCGCACTATGTGGCGTCTCGCCTTCCCGATTGGAAGCGCCTTGCCGTTTCATTCCCGCCGCGATCGGATTAAAGTTACGCCATGCTGGATACACCGACCTCCGCCATAACGCCGCTTTCGCTCAACGATGAGGCGCGCGATCCCGATGCATTCGCCCATGCGCTCGGCCAGAGCTTCGAGCGGTTCGGTTTTGCAGTCATTTCCGATCATGGCGTCGACGATGCGCTCATCGACAGGGCCTGGGCCGAAACCCGGGCGTTCTTCGACCTGCCGGTCGAAGCAAAGAACGTCTATCACCTGCCCGGCAAGGCCGGCGCGCGCGGCTATACGCCCTTCGGCATCGAGATCGCCAAGGACGCCAAGCAGCACGATCTGAAGGAGTTCTGGCATGTCGGGCGCGAACTGCCCGCCGGCCACCGTTATCGCAGCCACATGCCCGACAACGTCTGGCCCACCGAGAGGCCCGAGTTCAAGCAGACCTTCCTCGCGCTCTACGACGCGCTCGACAAGGCCGGCCTGCGCATCCTCTCGGCGATCGCCCGCCATCTCGGCCTCGCGCCCGACTGGTTCGAGAAGCCGACCGAGAATGGCAACAGCGTGCTGCGCCTGCTCCATTACCCGCCGGTCCCGGCCGATGCGCCCGGTGTGCGCGCCGGCGCGCATGAGGATATCAATCTCATCACCCTGCTGCTCGGCGCGGAGGAAGCGGGGCTCCAGCTTCTCGACAAGGACGGCCGCTGGCTGCCGATCGCACCGCCGGACGGCGCGATGGTCGTCAATGTCGGCGACATGCTTCAGCGTCTGACCAACCATGTCCTGCCATCGACGACGCACCGCGTCGTCAACCCGCCGGTCGAACGACGGGGCTTTTCGCGCTACTCGATGCCCTATTTCCTGCACCTCGCCTCGGATTTTGAAATCAGGACGCTGCCGCAGTGCATCAGCGTCGAAAATCCCGATCGCTATCCAATGCCGATCACCGCCGATGATTATCTGACCGAGCGGCTGCGCGAGATTGGGCTGCTGAAATAATAGACGCGTGACTAACACATTTGCGCCATCGGGCTTCGCCCGCATGGCGATTTGTGGTTATGGCGGGGCGACTCGCACCAATTTGAGGACATGAAATGACGCAACCGCTCAGGATCGCCCTTGCCGGACTCGGCACCGTCGGCGGCGGCGTCATTCGCGTGCTCGACGAAAATCACGATCTGATCGCGCGCCGCGCGGGCCGCCCGATCGAGATCGTGGCCGTCTCCGCGCGCGATCGCGCCAAGGACCGCGGCGTCGATCTCTCACGCTTCACCTGGGTCGACGACACCACAGCGCTTGCCGAACATAAGGGCGTCGATGTGGTCGTCGAGCTGATCGGCGGATCGGACGGGCCAGCCCTCACGCTCGCCCGCCGCAGCATCGCCGCCGGCCGTTCTTTCGTGACCGCCAACAAAGCGATGATCGCGCATCACGGGCTCGAGCTTGCCGCTGCAGCCGAGGCGAAAAGCGTCGCCCTTAAATATGAAGCGGCGGTGGCGGGCGGCATCCCCGTCATCAAGGGGCTGCGAGAGGGCGCGGCCGCCAACGAACTCAGCCGCGTCTATGGAATCCTCAACGGCACCTGCAATTACATCCTCACCACCATGGAGAAGGAAGGCCGTGACTTCGCCGAAGTGCTCGCCGAAGCGCAGGCGCTGGGATACGCGGAGGCCGACCCCAGCTTCGACATCGACGGCGTCGATGCCGCGCACAAGCTGTCGATTCTCTCCAGCCTCGCCTTCGGCACGAAGATTGATTTCGACTCAGTGGCGATCACCGGCATCCGCCACGTCATCGCCGCCGACATCGCCGAGGCCGCCGCGCTCGGCTATCGCATCCGCCTCGTCGGCGTGGGCGAGGCGAGCAGGGATGGGCTGTTCCAGCGCGTCCACCCGCATCTGGTGCCCGTCGATCACCCTCTCGCCTATGTCTCTGGTTCGCTCAACGCCGTGGTCGCCGAGGGCAATTTCGTGGGCCGCCTGCTCTTCGAGGGACGCGGCGCGGGCGACGGGCCGACCGCAAGCGCGGTGGTTGCCGACCTGATCGACATTGCGCGCGGCGAATATGGCCCCGCCTTCGCCATGCCCGTTGCGGCGCTGGCCGAACGCTCGGCCGCTGACTCGGGCGGCCGGATCGGCAAGGCCTATCTGCGCTTCACGGTGCAGGATCGCACCGGCGTGCTCGCCGAGATCGCGGCGGCGATGCGCGACTCAAACGTCTCGATCGAGAACCTTATCCAGCGCGGGCAGCTTGCGGACGGCAGCGTTATCGTTGCGATCGTCACGCATGAAGGGCCGGAAAGCGCCGTCGCCGACGCACTGGCGCGCCTTGGCGGTTCGCCCAGCCTCACCGGCGCGCCGATGCTGATGCATATTCTAGGAAGCTGAGCCCCCCGCCTTCGCCAGCTCGCTGATCCTTAGCGCCTCGTCGAGATGCAGGCGTTCGATCATCCGTCCGTCGACTTGCACCGCGCCCTTGCCGCGATTCTCGGGCGTCTCGAATGTGGCGATCACGCTTTGCGCCCAGGCGATTTCCTCCGCGCTCGGCGAGAATATCGCGTTGCATGTCTCGATCTGCGCAGGATGGATCAGCGTCTTGCCGTCGAAACCGAACTCGCGCCCTTGCTCGCATTCGGCGCTGAGGCGCGCCATATCGGAGAAATCGTTGCACACGCCGTCGAGTATGGCGATGCCGTGCGCCCGCGCGGCCGCGACGGCCAGCGCCATGATCGGCTGAAAGGGCGCGCGGCCGGGCAAGAGACGCGCGCGCATTTCCTTGGCCAGATCATTTGTGCCAAGCACGAAGCCCGCCAACCCAGCCTCCCCCGCCAGCGCATCGAGCTGCGACAGCGCGGCGCAAGTCTCGATCATCGCCCATAGCGGCGTCGCCGTGCCCATCAGCGCACGCGCATCGTGAATCTGTTTTGGAGCGGAAACCTTGGGGATCAGGATGCCATCGGGTTCGGCGCGCGCGACGGCGCGCAGATCCTCCACGCCCCACTCCGTGCCTGGGGCGTTGATCCTGACGATCAGTTCGCGCGCACCGAATCCGCCTTCGCGCACGGCGGCGACGGCGGCCGCACGCGCTCCGACCTTGGCGTCGGGCGCAACGGCGTCCTCAAGATCGAGGATGACGACGTCTGCGGAAAGGGTGCGCGCCTTCTCGATCGCGCGCGCATTGGATGCGGGGAGGAAAAGAGCGCTGCGACGGGGGCGGGTTAGGGGCATAGACCCCCGTCGCAGCATTCCGGTCAGCAGGTCAAGCCATCGCGGCGCGAAGGGGCGTACGCGCGCGGGCGGGCATTCGGGTCAGCCATTCGGCCTGCCGCCTGCTATAACCGGCTTCCAGGAATTCGGTGATATGATCGTCAATCACGTCGGGCGCGGCGCGGCCGACGATCGAAGCGAAACGACGCAGGGCTTCCAGCCTGCCGTCGGCGAGCGGACGGGCGAACTCGATGCCGAACAGACGGTTCAGCCAGCGCGCCACACGCGATTCGGGGCGAAGCTCACGGCGCACGTCGCTGCGCGCGCCGATACCGATCACGCGATATTCAAGCGGCGAGAACAGGGGCGCCTGCTCTGCATGCGCCGCACCGTAAAGCGCGAGCGCCTCAACCTCGGGCCAGGCTGCGAACGAACGATAAGCCATGTCACTTCCCTTTCCGATCCCTGAGGCGGCGGCCCACTTGATGTTACTGAACGGTACGTTCTTGAAGGCTACGTACCGGTCTGTTACATAGCTGTCAACGGGGCAGAGGGATTTTTTTGGCGATGAACAGCGCAGCGATCGACACCAAGCCTGCCGGCGAGCGAAAAAACGCTGCCCAGCGCGTCTTTGAGGCCGCACAGGAGCTTTTTTACGAAAAGGGCATTCGCGCGGTCGGCGTCGATGAGATTGTCGCGCGCGCTGGAGTCACCAAGCCGAGCCTCTATCGCGCCTTTGCGTCGAAGGATGCGCTGGTCGCCGCCTGCCTCAAGAATGCGGCCGAGCGCGATCGCATTGCGATGGAAGCCGAGATTGCACGCGCGGGCGGCGATCCGGCGCGCCAGCTTCTGGCGATCGTCCATTATGAAGTCGCCAAGATGGAGGCTGGCCATTTCCGCGGCTGCGCCGTTTCCAACGCGGCGACCGAGCTTGCCGAGCCCGATCATCCCGGCCGCGTTGTCGCGAATGCTTGCAAGACGGAGCTTCGCGCCCGCCTGAAAGAGATCGCCGCAGCCCTTCCCGCCGCCGATCCCGGAACGCTGGCCGACGGCCTTCTGATGCTCGTCGAAGGCGCTTTCTCGCTTCACCATGCCTGCGGTTGCCCTGGCCTGCCCGGCCGGCTGGAGAAGAATGCGGAACTGCTGATCGCCGCGCATCGCGCAGGCTGATCTTCGTCCGTTTGCACGAGCGCGACACCGGCCCGCCCATCAGGAACCTCTCCACCCTTCCCGTCCGCCCCGATCGCCTGCTATCGCCGGAGGATGAGTGATTTCCGCGATCCGTTCGACACCATCATCGATGCGCCGTTCGACTCGGCCCTGTCCGAGCGCTATCTGGTCTATGCGCTGTCGACGATCACCGCGCGATCGCTCCCTGACGTCCGCGACGGCCTGAAGCCGGTCCACCGCCGTCTGCTCTGGGCGATGCGCCTGCTACGGCTTGATCCTACGCAGGGTTACAAGAAATGCGCACGCGTGGTCGGCGACGTTATCGGTAAATATCACCCGCATGGCGACGCCTCGGTCTATGACGCGATGGTCCGCCTCGCCCAGACCTTCGCGCTCCGCTACCCGCTCGTCGACGGGCAAGGCAATTTCGGGAATATCGACGGCGATAACGCCGCCGCCTATCGCTATACCGAGGCGCGGCTGACGCAGGTTGCGATCGACCTGATGGCCGGGCTCGACGACGGCACTGTCGATTTCCGCCCGACCTATAATGGCGAGGATGAAGAGCCGGAGGTCATGCCCGGCCTTTTCCCGAACCTGCTCGCCAACGGCGCAAGCGGGATCGCGGTGGGCATGGCGACCAGCATCCCGCCTCACAACGCCGCCGAGCTGATCGACGCCGCCATGTTGCTGATCGATCAGCCCCACGCCTCCGACGCTGCGCTGCTCGACTATGTGAAGGGTCCGGATTTCCCGACCGGCGGCATCGTCGTCGATCCGGCGGCAAGCATTGCCGAGGCTTATGCGACTGGCCGCGGCGCTTTCCGCACGCGGGCGCGCTGGGAAAAGCAGGATGAAGGGCGCGGCACCTGGATCGCAGTCGTCAGCGAGATCCCCTATGGCGTGCAAAAGGGCAAGCTGATCGAGCAGATTGCGACGCTCATCAACGAGAAGAAGCTGCCCATCCTCGCCGACGTCCGCGACGAATCGGACGCCGAAATCCGCATCGTTCTCGAACCGCGCAGCCGCACCGTCGACCCGCAGATGCTGATGGACAGCCTGTTCCGGCTTACCGACCTCGAAGTCCGCGTCCCGCTCAATCTCAACGTCCTCGATGCGACGCGCACGCCGCGCGTGATGAGCCTGAAGGACGTGCTGACGCACTGGCTCGCGCACCAGTTCGAAGTGCTCCAGCGCCGCACGCGCCACCGGCTCGACAAGATCGCCGACCGGATCGAGCTGCTCGACGGCTATCTCGTCGCCTATCTCAACCTCGACCGGGTGATCGCGATCATCCGGCAGGAGGACGAGCCCAAACCCGTGCTGATGGCCGAGTTTGGCCTGACCGACCGCCAGGCCGAGGCGATCCTCAACATGCGGCTGCGCAGCCTGCGCAAGCTGGAGGAAATGGAGATTCGCGGCGAGCGAGACGCGCTGGAGAAGGAACGCGAGGAGCTGACTCAACTGCTCGGCTCCGACGCGCGCCAACGCACGCGGATGAAACGCGATCTCGCGCGCCTGCGCGAACGCTATGGCCCTGAAACCACGCTTGGCGCACGCCGCACGACGATTGAGGAAGCGGCTCCCGCGCGCGAGATTCCGCTGGAAGCCATGGTCGAGCGGGAGCCGATCACGGTCATCATGTCGCAGCGCGGCTGGATCCGCGCAATGCGCGGGCATATCGACCTTTCCTCGGCAGACGCGCTCAAGTTCAAGGAAGGCGATGGGCCGCTCCATGCCTTCCACACCCAGACCACCGACAAGATATTGCTCGCCGCCGACAATGGCCGTTTCTACACGCTCGCTGCAGACAAGCTGCCCGGCGGGCGCGGCTTCGGCGAACCGGTGCGGTTGATGATCGATCTGGAAGCCGAAACGGGGATCACAGCGCTGATGGCGAGCGTCCCCGATGGCCGGCTACTGCTTGCGTCATCGGACGGGCGCGGTTTCATCGCGCGCGTCGCCGATGCGGTCGCGGAAACCCGCAAGGGCAAGCAGCTCGTAAACCTCAAGCCCGGCGCCAGGCTCCGCATCGCCCGCACCGTATCGGCCGATGCCGATTATGTCGTGGTCATCGGCGAGAATCGCAAAATGGCGGCCTTCCCCATCACCGAGCTGCCCGAAATGGCGCGCGGACAAGGCGTCACGCTCCAGCGCTACCGCGACGGCGGACTTTCCGACGCGATCGCCATCCGTTTCGATCAGGGGCTGAGCTGGGCGATGGGCGGCGACAGCGGGCGCACGCGCACCGAGGCCGATCTGTCGCCCTGGCGCACTGCGCGCGGCGCGGCCGGGCGGATGGCGCCCGTCGGCTTCCCGCGCGACAACCGCTTCGATTGACGCGCAATTCGTCTCGTTTCGCGCGGCTGGTAGACACACTGTTAAGCCTTTCGTCGTTAAGCCGCTTGCATGGCGCGTGCGGACATGAAGGTCCCTGTTCTGGCGACCCCAATTGAAACCGAAGGCGATTCTTCGGCCGATGCCGCGCATCCTGACCTCAAGGGCTGGCTCGATCACTTCCGTTCGATCTACATGGAAGCGATGCCGCTTGCCGTCGCCATCATGGTTATTCGCGACGGACGCCTGATGATCGAGGATCATAATCGCCGCTTCGCGCTGCTTGACCGCACCGATCCAAAATTGTCCGGTCGCCCGCTGATCGCGCGCAGTGGCTTCGGCGTAGATCTCTCGACTTTCCTCGCCAGCGGTGAAGCTCAGAGCGACTACCAGTGGATCGACGGCGACGAAATTACCGGCTTGCAGTTCGACGTCCGGCTGACACGCCTCGATTCCCTCGGGAAGGAGGAGGCGCGCGGGATCGTCACGCTCGTCGATCGCACGGCGGAGCGCCAGGCTCAACGCAGCCTGCGGCTGGAAATGACGCATGATGCGCTGACCGGCCTTCCCAACCGCGCCGGCTTTAGCGAAAGCGTGGAGGAACTGGCTGAAGGCGCGGCGGGCGAGCACGCCATTTTGATCGTCGACGTCCGACGTTTCAGCCGGATCAATGAATCGATCGGCCCGATGGCGGGCGACGAGTTGCTGATTACGGTCGCCAGGCGCCTGATGGCGGCGCTGCGCGCGGGCGACCTGATCGCGCGAACCGGCGGCAACGAATTCGGCCTGCTCATCCGCCTCAACGATGGCGTGGAAGACGCCGCGCGCGTCGCCCGGCGCATCGCTAATATCTTTCTCAATCCGTGCCGCCTGTCCGAACTGGAAATCAAGATCGAGGCGGCGATCGGGTGCGCGCTGTTCGATAATGCCGCCGATGCGGCCGAAATCATCCGCCGCGCTCAATTCGCGGTGAAGGCCGCGAAGGCGAGCGGCGAGTTTGAGATCTACCAGCCCTCAGCATCGCGCGCCGCGCGTCAGCGTTTTACGCTCGAAACGCGCTTGCGCCACGCCATTGAACGCGATGAACTGAGCCTCGCCTTCCAGCCTGTCATCGATCTTGCAACCGGCGAGGTCGCCGGCTTCGAGGCGCTTGCCCGCTGGATCGACGAAGGCGTCGAGGTGCCGCCGACGCGTTTCATCCCCGTCGCCGAAGAATCGGGGCTGATCCGCCCGCTCGGCCGCTGGGCGCTGGGCGAGGCGCTGCGCACCCTCGCAGCGTGGGACGCGGCGAATGGCCGACCGATCAAGGTCAGCATGGCCGTTAACATCTCGCCCATCCAGATCTTCAGCGACGATGTGCCGGCGATGGTCGCGGCCGAACTCGACAATGTCGGCATGCGTGGCGGCCGTCTGATGCTCGAACTCACTGAAAGCGCGCTCATCGCCGACCCCGATCGCGCGACCCGCACGCTGGATGCGCTCAAAGAACTCGACGCCACGATCGCGATGGACGATTTCGGCACGGGCTATTCAAACCTTGCGGCGCTGCAGCGCCTGCCGATCGATATGCTCAAGATCGACCGCAGCTTCGTGACCCGCATGCTCGCCGATCGGGACAAGGCCGCGATCGTCCGCGCTATCCTCTCGCTCGCCCGTTCGCTCGGCATGGAGACGACGGCCGAGGGCATAGAAACGTTCGAGCTATCGCAGTTGCTTGGCGCGCTCGGCTGCTCGCGGGCCCAGGGCTTCTTCTACTCGCACCCGCTTTCGGCAGACGAAGCCTTCGACTATTGGCGCGGATTGAACGCCTGAAGCAATTCAGCGTCGACGATCGCATCGACGCGCTCGCGCCCCGGGAAGCCCTCGGCGATCCACCGCTCTTCGATCGCCCTCAATGCCCGCGCTACGGCCGGGCCTGCCGTCAGCCCGCGCGCCACCAACGCCCCTCCGCTCGTCGGCAAGGTTGGCTTATCCCAGTTTCGCAATGACGCGGCGCCGGCCGTTTCACCGGCCAACAGCAATCGATCGATCGCCGCCTCCCGCCCGATGCGATAGCCCATCGCCGCCGGCGTCCCGGCCGGCATGCCGGAAAGGACGAAGGCGATCCGCTTGCGAATGGCGTTGGACAGGCGCAGGCGCGCGGCGATATCGTCCGCTGCGGCCGGATCGGCGGGAACAAGCGCGATGAAGCGGCGGATCCGGTCGGGTGCCACGGCCGCCGCCGCCTCCGCCGCGACCAGCGCATCCAGCCGCCGGGCATTGTCCGGCCCGATCTCGGGCAGCACCGACGCGAGAATCTCGCGGTCGATCATCAGGCGGATGACTGCCGCAGGATCATCCCCGGCCAATATCTTGAGCAATTCGTCCGCGATCCGCTCGCGCGACAAAGCCATCAGATCCTTCGCACGCGCAGCGCAGGCGTCATAACCTTGGGCGTCGGGCGCACCTTTGCCAAAGCGCGCATGGAAGCGGAAGAAACGCAGGATGCGCAGGTGATCCTCCGCTATGCGCGTCAGCGGATCGCCGATGAAGCGCACCCGCCCCGCCGCCAGATCGTCGAGCCCTCCAAAATAGTCGATCACCGCCCCGTTCGCGGGATCGGCATAAAGCGCGTTGATCGTGAAATCGCGCCGCGCCGCATCCTCGCGCCAGTCGTCGCTGAACGCCACGGTCGCGCGCCGGCCATCGGTCGAGACATCGCGGCGCAGCGTCGTCACCTCGACCGGGCCGTCGGCCAGCACCGCCGTGATCGTGCCATGGGCGAGGCCCGTCGGCACGGCCTTCAAACCCGCCTCCCGGATGCGATCGCGGACCAGTTCGGGCTTCAGCCGCGTCGCAAGATCGAGGTCGGCGACGGGCAGACCGAGCAGCGTGTCGCGCACGGCGCCGCCGACGAAGCGCGTCTCGCCCGCATCCGCGTCCAGCGCGGCGAGCAGCCTGTCGAGCCCGGGCCTGTGTCGCCAGGCCGCGTCGGGCAATATCATAGCGGCCATGCCAGCCGGCGCCCAAGATTGATCAGCATCGCCGCCGTCGCCCCCCAGATGCGGCGGCCATCCCACATGATCTCGTGATAATGGCGCTCCCGCCCCTGCCATTCCACCGCCTGTTCAATCTGGTTGCCCGGCTCAAACAGGAAGGAAAGCGGCGCTTCGAACCAGTTTTCGACTTCGCCTTCGCCTGCGATGAGCGGCAGATCCGGCGGAATCACGCTCACGATCGGCGTGACATCGAAACCCGTGACGGTGCGATAGCGGTCGGCGGGGCCGATCACCTTCACAAGCGAACGGGGCAGCGCGACCTCCTCCTCAGCCTCGCGCAGCGCGGCTTCGATCGGCCCTGAATCGCTCGGGTCGATGCGTCCGCCGGGGAAGGAAATCTGCCCGGCATGGCGCTTCAGATTGGCGGTCCGCTGAGTCAGGATCACGCCCGGATCGGCACGGTCGGTGATTGCGATCAGCACCGCGGCAGGCATCAGCACCTCGCCCGGGCGCATCTGCGCGTCGCGATAATCGCTTTCGAGCAGCACCAGTTCGCGTTCGGCGCCTTCGCCCAGCGCGCGCGTCAGTCGGTCGGCAAGCGTCATGCGGCCTCGAAGGAAAAGCGTTCGCCATCGCTCCACAGCGCGGGCGGGTCCGCACCCTCGTCGATGGCGAGCGCGGCCAGTTCATAATAGACGGCGCGCGCGACAAGCGCGTCCAGCCCCTTGCGCACGCGAAGATAGGGGTGCGGCCCATCGCACCTGGAATCGAACCGCAGCGGATGCTCCGGCCCCGCGACCACCACGTCGCCGGTGTTGAGCCGGAAGGCCAGCCGCCGCGCCGCGCCCTCGCCTTCGCTTTTCACCTCGACGGCGACGAAAGGCGCGTCGTCGACCGCGATGTCGAGCTTCTCGACCGGCGTGACCAGCACATAGCCTCCCCCGGGCTCACGCCTGAGGATCGTCGAAAAAAGGCGGACCATCGCCGCGCGTCCGATCGGCGATCCCTGATGATACCAGGTGCCGTCCCGGGCGATGCGCATCTCGCTGTCGCCGCAATGCGACGGGTTCCAGCTCTCGACAGGCGGCAGCTTCCGATCATCCGCCAGCCGCGCAATGTCGGCCAGCGAGAGGCCAGTCAGATCGGGCAGAGGTGACACGCTTGGCATGGTTCGTCTTTATGCGCTTGGCTCGCGCGGGGGAAGCGCCGCCGGCGCCCGTGTTCGCATCGGGCAGCCATCGGCCTTGGGCAAGCCGCAATGACTCTTCGGACGAACGATGCAATGACCATCGCCGCCCGTAGGAAGCGGCGCGGAGCGGCGGGCCATCAGCGCCGGTGCGACGCGATGCGGCTAATCCCTGCCGCTGAACACTGACCAGCCGGTCGCCTCGGCCAACCGCTCAAGCGCGAGCGATCCAAGCTTTGAATTGCCGCGCTCGTTCAGGCCGGGCGACCAGACCGCGATCGAAGCTTTGCCCGGCACGATCGCCAATATGCCCCCGCCCACGCCCGACTTGCCGGGGATGCCGACGCGAAAGGCGAACTCGCCCGATCCGTCATAATGGCCGCAGGTCAGCATCAGCGCGTTGATGCGCCGCGCCCGTCGTTCGGAAACCACGCGACCGCCAAGCCCCGGATGGCGGCCGCCGTGCATCAGATACCGTCCCGCCATGGCGAGCTGGACGCAGCTCAGCGACAGCGCGCACTGGTTGAAATAAAGGTTGAGCGGATCGGCGACAGGGTTGGCGATATTGCCGAACGACTTCATGTAATTGGCAAGCGCCGCGTTGCGGAACCCGGTATCGCTTTCGGATCCGGCGACGGCCTGATCGATCGCGATCGTTTCATCTTCCGCCAGATAACGGACGAAGCGCAGCATTTCCCCGATCGCCGCGCGCGGGCCGCCGCTCGACAGGATCACGTCGCACACCACGATCGCGCCGGCGTTGATGAAAGGGTTGCGCGGTATTCCCTCTTCATGCTCGAGCTGGACGATCGAGTTGAACGCACTGCCCGAAGGCTCGCGCCCCACGCGCCGCCACAGTGCGTCCCCTACCCTGCCAAGCGCGAGGGTCAGCGCGAAAACCTTGGATATGCTCTGGATGGAAAAGGGTATGTCGGCGTCGCCGGCGCGCAATATGTCGCCGGCCGCCGTCACCACCGCCATGCCGAATTGCGCCGGATCGACGCCCGCCAGCCCGGGGATGTAAGTCGCGACGCTGCCGCGGTCATCGACGGCCGCCATGTCCGCCGCGATCCGGTCGATAAGGGCGGCAAGCGCGTCGCGATCCATGATCATGCTTTTTCCAGCATTTACTTTTTCCTTCAAGCAGGCGGGAACCACGACGCGCCTAATCCGCCTGCATGGCTCATGGCGCAAAAAGGTTGCTGATCCTTCTCGCCGCCTTTCCGTTCGTGACGGGAAGCGTGGGGCAGTCGACCAATTTCGATGTTCGCCTGCTCGCGGCGCAGAATCGCGAGCGCAGCACGCTCGGGCTCGATCGTCTCGAATGGGACGAAGGGCTGGCCGCCGACGCCCGCCAGTGGGCGAAGGCGCTGGCCGCGACCAACAGCTTTGAACATTCGCGCGACGATCCCGACGATCCCGATCCGCAGGGAGAGAATCTGTGGGCCGGCACGCCCGGCGCGTTCGGACCGGAACAGATGGTCGGGCTATGGGTGGCCGAAAAGAAAAATTACCGGCCTGGCCGCATACCCAATGTCTCGCGCACCGGCGATTTCGAGGATGTCGGCCATTATACGCAGATCGTCTGGCGCGACACGCATCGCGTCGGCTGCGCGCTGGCGCGCGGCGCCGAGGAGGATGTGCTCGTCTGCCGCTACAGCAGCGGCGGCAATGTCATCGGCGAGAAAGCTTACTGATCGCCGACGAGGTGGCCGAGGCTCAGGCCTCGGCTTCTTCCCCGTCCTCACGCTTGCGGCGCTTTTCGTGGCGATAGACGACACGCGTCGCACCGCCGATCACGCCGAAGCCGATCAGCATCTGCACCCATGTCGCAGGTTCGGGCACCGATCCCGGAGGCGCAGGCGGGTTGATGCCGCCACCACCACCGCCGCCACCGCCACCGCTGACGGGGATGAAGAAGGGGCCATCGGCGGGCGGCATGATGCCACCGCCATAATAGGGAATCCCGCCGCCGGTCGGGACGGGCGGAGCCGAGGCGAATTGCGGCGATTGCGGCATCGGCGACAACGCCCCCCCGGTCAGCATCACAGGCGTTTCCGACGGGCAGTTCATCGCCAGCTTGGGGCCGGCCGCAGCCGGCGCGATCAGCTTGGGCTTGGCCTTTGCGGTGGGCGCAGTCGCCCGATGCACGGCCTGCCGAACCTGCGGCACCGCAACGGTGACAGCAGCGGTGCCGGCAATCGGGCACACACAGGCCGCGACAAGTTTCGCAGCGCCCGACGTCGCCATATCCCTTATCATTTTACGTGCGTCCCCTCAGCTACGCTAACTCGTCGGACAAAACACACAGCCCAACGCAGACGGCGTTAGCAGAGCGGAACCATTTTCGCGACCCGATTTTCAAAAAGTAACTATCATTTACAGGTCCGAATTGCCTGTTAACGGACAGTGGGTTATAGCCGCGCCTCCCACGCCCCGGCCGCGCGTCTCGACTCGTCGCGTTTCCGGGGCGCGCATCTTTTTTGAAGCGCCGCGTGAGCCGCGGCCCCGAAGGAGCCTCGCCGCATGGCACGTCGCCGCCAGATCTACGAGGGCAAGGCCAAGATTCTCTACGAAGGTCCGGAGCCGGGCACGCTGATCCAGTATTTCAAGGATGACGCGACCGCCTTCAACGCCCAGAAGAAGGGCACGATCAACGGCAAGGGCGTACTCAACAACCGTATTTCCGAGCATATTTTCACGTTGCTCGGGCATATCGGCGTGCCGACTCACTTCATCCGCCGCCTCAACATGCGCGAACAGTTGATTCGTCAGGTCGAGATCGTTCCGATCGAGGTGGTGGTGCGCAATGTCGTCGCCGGATCGCTCTCGAAGCGTCTCGGGATCGAGGAAGGCACGCCGCTGCCCCGCACGATCATCGAATATTACTACAAGGACGACGCGCTGGGCGATCCGCTCGTCTCCGAGGAACATATCGCCTGCTTCGGCTGGGCCAACCAGGACGAGATGCACGACATCGCCGACATGGCGATCCGCATCAACGATTTCATGTCGGGCCTGTTCGCTGGCATCGGCATCCGGCTGGTCGACTTCAAACTCGAGTTCGGCCGCATCTGGGACAATGACTACAGCCGCATCATCCTCGCGGACGAGATCAGCCCCGACGGTTGCCGCCTGTGGGACATGGAATCGGGCGAGAAGCTCGACAAGGATCGCTTCCGTCGCGATCTGGGCGGCGAAGTCGAAGCCTATCAGGAAGTCGCGCGCCGGCTCGGCTTGCTGCCCGACGGCGTCGACAGCGCCGTGCTCGACCTGGAGACGCACCGCAAGCGCCGGGGCAAATAGACACTTCGCCCGCATAGGATGCGGGCGACGCCGTTTAGAACCCTTTAACCATCTCCCGTTACGACTCCCACCCGAGACAGCGGCTGGCATCATGCCTGCCGCCAAGGGGGTTCAAGGATGCGTAACCGGATCATTCTTCTCGCCACGGCGTCGACGCTGGCCGCCTGCTCAGGCACTGGCCCGCAAACTGCCGGCGGCACGGCGAGCCCCACCAATCCTGCGGCGACTCACAGCTTCGTCAATCCGACCGAGAAGCGCACCTACAACGCCATCGGCGGCACGCAGAAATACAGCTATTACACGACGTCGATCAGCACGTCGCAGCGCGGTCAGGTCTATGCCGGCAATGCATCGACTGCGCGCAACAGCGGCATCTCGATCAGCTACGACCCGCGCGACGCCATCTTTGAGCTGACGATCAACGATCCCCAGTCCAGCGCCAGCGACACGCTGCGCTTCCAGGATCCGCTCCATCGCACCGATTTCGGCGGCGCGCGCCAGCCGCAGGACGGCACGCCGCGTCTTAGCGCCAACGGCATTTATTATCTGCAGGCCGGGGGTTCGTCGGGCGACATCGTTTATGATCCCAACCAGTCGACGACCTTCCCGACCGGAAACGCGAACGCTTCGCGCGATGTCTCGACCTTCTTCTATCAGAAGCCCGGCACCGAGACGAACTATGTCACCTTCGCCGGTTTCGTCCGCAACAAGACCGACATCGCATCTGTCCAGACCCAGCAGGGGCTGGATTATCTGCAACAGAACAACATGCTGGAGCGCGCCGCATTCGCTTATGGCGAACGGAGCGATAACGGCGCGGTCCCGCTCACCGGCACCGGCAGCTATTCGGGCGCGATGATCGCGTCCACGGTCTATAATCCCCTGCTCGATACCAACGCTTCGACGCCCTCCTATTTCCAGTGGGTCGAGGGCCGCGCGACGACGACCATCGACTTCGGCGCCAAGACCTTCACGCTCGGCCTGACCGGCTCCGTGTTCGCGCCGCAGTTCGATGTGAATACAAGCCGGATCTATACGCTGCAGGAGGGCGCGACCTTCGCCGCCACCGGCAGCGGCAAGATCGACCTGGTGGGCTCGGGCGGTTTCGCCGGGCAGTTTAACAGTGCATCCTTCACGCAGCCGGGCGGTCAGAAGATCGACCTCAGCATCGCGGGATCGAGCATCGACGGCGCCTTCTATGGCCCGACTGCGCAGGAAGTCGGCGGCGGCTTCCGCATCGTCGGCGCGGTGCCAGATCAGCGTGTCGACATGCTCGGCGCGTTCGTCGGCAAGAAGCAGTAGGACAGATAATGCGCGGCCACTTCCTCGTGGCCGGTCTGCTGGCGGCAACGCTCCCCGCGACCCAGGCGATCGCGGAAGATTGCGCCGCGCCCGGCCCATGCACCGTGCGGATGAGCGCCGATCAGGTGCTCCATACCGCCGAAAAGCTAGTGCTGGAGCGCCGGTTCGAGGAAGCCGCCCCTCTGCTCGCCGCGCTGGAAAACGCGCCCCAATATAAGATGCAGCGCGCCTTCCTGATCGGCTACGTCGATTCGGAGACTGGCAACCTCGACGGGGCGATCAACGAGTTTCGCGGCATCCTGCGCGATCACCCCGATCAGACGCGCGTGCGGCTGGAACTGGCGCGCGCCTTGATGCTCAAGGGCCAGGATTTCAGCGCCGAACATCATCTGCGGCTGGCCGCCAAAGACCGCGACCTGCCGTCCGAAGTGGCGGCGACCATCCGCTCGCAGCGCGGTATCCTGCGCGATCGCCGAACCTGGCATTTCGACGTCAATTTTGGCCTAGCGCCCGATACCAACATCAACAGCGCGACGCGCGCCGACACGATCGACGTGGTTTTCGGCGGCGGCACATTGCCGCTCAGCCTCAATCACGACGCTCAGGCCAAATCAGGCGTCGGCCGCACCGGCGGCTTTTCGGGCGGCGTCCGGCTGAAGATGAGCCCCAAGACGGCGATGCTCGTCGATCTCGATACCCAGCTCGTCGATTATAGCGGCGGCAGTTACGACGATCTAACCACCCAGCTTGCCGTTGGCCCCGAATATAAGTTCGACGCGCGCACCAGCTTTTCGGTGCAGGCGCTGGGCGCGCAGCGCTGGTATGGCTGGCGCACTGCGACGACGCAGGCGGGCATGAAGTTCGGCGCACAGCGTTATCTCGACCGCGGCGAGCGCATCGGCATCCAGTTCGACGTGCGCAACACCGTCGACGCCTTCAGTCCTGAATATCGCGGCTGGTCGCTTGGCGCTTACGGCACCTATGAACGCGTGATCGGCAAGACGATGGTCGCCTCGGCCAGCGTCTTTGCACGGCGCGAGATGCTTCAGGGCGCGGTCTATTCAAATCAGGAATATGGCCTCAGCCTCGGCATTGGCGGGGAGTTTCCGCTCGGCATCAACGCCGGCATTTCGGGCGGCATGTCGCGCGTGGCTTATGATGCGCCGATGCTGATTTTCTCGAACAGCGCGCGGCGTGACTGGCGGCTCAACGGCCGCGTCTATCTGGGGCTGCGCTCGTTCCGGCTGTTCGGCTTCTCGCCGTCGCTGACTTACACCTATGTGTCAGCCGACTCCAACTATCTGTTCTACAAGACGAACCGGAACCGGCTGAGCTTCAACCTCGCGCATTATCTGTGAACTGGCGGGCGCGGATCAGCGCCGCATCCGCAAAGCGTCGGCTTACGACCGTGTTCGGTAACCGCAGACGATCCCTGTGACGAACGAGGTGAACAGCGCAAGCTGGACATGGCCTGTCGGATCATACCAGCCGAACAACTGGTTTCCGAAGCCGAAGATCATCACGAATATCGCTATCGCCAGGCCAACCATCGCTGGTCCCCTTCCCACTGCTTTGCGCCGCCGAGCATCGCACTCCGCGCTGAAGAAAGGATGAATCCTTGCCCCCGCGCGCGGCGCGCGGCATAGGGAGCCGCGACCCCCGCCAGCCAGGATCGCGCCATGAAGACCCGCATTTTCATCACCCTCAAGAACGGCGTTCTCGACCCGCAGGGCAAGGCTATCCACCATGCGCTGAGCGGCCTGGGCTTCGAGGGCGTGAACGACGTCCGCGCCGGCAAGCTGATCGAGCTGGACCTCGCCGATGGCACGAGCCGCGAAGAGATTGAGGCGATGTGCACCAGGCTGCTCGCCAACACCGTGATCGAGAACTTCCGCATCGAGGCCGCGTGATGAAAACCGCCGTCATCGTCTTTCCGGGTTCCAACTGCGACCGCGACCTTGCGACCGCACTGCACGAGGTGACCGGCAAAGCGCCCGTGATGGTGTGGCATGGTGAGACCGCTCTTCCCGATGGCCTTGACTTCATCGGCGTCCCCGGCGGCTTCTCTTATGGCGACTATCTGCGCTGCGGCGCGATTGCGGCGCGCAGCCCGATCATGCGGGCGGTGGTCGACGCCTCCGGGCGGGGCGTGCCGATCTTCGGCGTGTGCAACGGCTTTCAGGTGCTGACCGAAGCAGGGCTGCTCCCGGGCGCGCTGATGCGCAATGCCGGGCTCGATTTCGTCTGCCGCGACGTGGCGCTTTCGGTTGGCACGAGCCAGTCGATCTTCACCCAGCGTTATCAGGCAGGCGAAACGGTGCGCATCCCGGTCGCGCATCATGACGGCAATTATAACGCCGACGCCGATACGCTCGACCGCCTCGAAGGCGAAGGCCGCGTCGCCTTTCGCTACGCCGAGTCCGTCAATGGGTCGGCGCGCGACATCGCCGGCATTCTCAACGACGCAGGCAATGTGCTGGGCATGATGCCGCACCCCGAACGGATGATCGGCCCCGCCCATGGCGGCAGCGACGGCCGCCGCCTGTTTGAAGGCCTTCTGGAAGCCGTCGCGTGACGATCGGCGCCGGATGCCTCTGCGGCGCCGTGCGCATGGAAATCGACGCCGAGCCGATGGCGGCGCGCACCTGCTGGTGCCGGCTGTGCCAATATCTGGGCGGCGGCACCGCTTCGGTGAACGTCTGCTTCCCGAGCGACGCGGTGAAGATCGTCGGCGAGGTTCGCTATTATGAAAGCGTGGCCGACAGCGGCAATCCGATGCGCCGGGGCTTCTGCCCCACTTGCGGCACGCCGCTTACCAGCGAGTCACTTGCCCGCCCGCACCTGATCTTCATCCGTGCGGGCGCGCTCGACGACCCCAACCTCATCGGGCCGCAGGCGACGATATGGACCGACGAGGCTCCCCATTGGGCGCTGATCAGCGACGAGATTCCGTCGCACCCCGCGCAAATCCCGCCCGTCGCCTGATCCGGCAAAGCTGGACCAAACCCTAGTTCAAACCGCCGCCCAGAGACCGGTAGAGCTCGACGAGATTACTCGCCCTGCTTAGTCGAGCGGTGACGAGCTGCTGCTGAGCGGCATAGGAGGTGCGCTGCGCGTCGAGCGTGACCAGGAAGGAATCGACGCCAGCGCGGAAGCGCGCGTCGGAGAGCTTCGCCGCCACTTCAGCCGCCTCGGCGCGCGTCGTCAGCGCCGTCACCTGATCGCCGAGGCGTCCGCGCGCCGCCAGCGCATCGGCGACTTCGCGGAACGCCGTCTGGATCGCTTTCTCGTAAGTCGCGACCGCGGCTTCGCGCGATGCCTTGGCATAGGCAAGGTTGGCCGATCGCCGCCCGCCGTCGAACAAGGGCAGCGCGGCCGAAGGCGCGACCGAATAGTTGAAGCTGCCGTCGCTGAACAGCCCGGACAATGCAGGCGCCAGCGTTCCCACCGTCGCGGTGAGCGAGATGGTCGGGAAAAAAGCGGCGCGCGCCGCTCCGATATTGGCGTGCTCGGCGATAAGCTGGTGCTCCGCGCGCAACACGTCAGGGCGACGCAGCAGCACGTCGGACGAGAGATTGGCGGGCAATGCATCGCGCGTCGCCGGCGCGTCGCCCAGCCCGTCGGGCAGTTGATCTTCGGGCACGGTCGCGCCGACGAGCAGGTTCAACGCGTTGCGATCCTGCGCGATACTGATCTCGCGCGCCGCGATGTCGTTCTTCGCAGACTGGTAATTGGTCTCGGCCTGCCGCACTTCCAGTTCGGAACCGGTGCCGACGCGAAACTGCTCGCGCGTCAGGCGCAGTGTTTCCTCGAACGCTTTCAGCGTCTCGCGCGACAGGCGAAGCTGATCCTGGTCCGAAGCGAGCGTCAGCCATGCCGTCGCGATTTCGGCGATCAACGTGATCCGCGTCGAGCGCTGGGCTTCCTCGCTCGCGAAATATTGCTCCTGCGCCGCGCGGGTCAGGTTGCGGATTCGGCCGAACAGATCGATCTCGAAAGACGAAAGCCCGCCGCCGACGCTGTAGAACTCAAGGTCCGAGCTGCTGACCGCGCCAACGCCGCCGCTGCCACCGGCCCCGCCAAACGAGCCCCCGGCATTGTTGGTGTAGGTCGCACCGGCATTGGCGTTGATCGTCGGCAATATCTGCGCCCGCTGCGCGCGGAACTGCGACCGCGCCTGGAGCACGTTCGCGGCGGCTACACGCAGATCGCGATTATTGGCCAGCCCGTTCTCTATCACCCGGCGCAGCCGCGCATCGGTGAAGAAATCGCGCCAGCCAATGCTCGTCACGTCAGGCGAGTCGCTCGGCGCGGACGGATAGATGCCGCCTTCGGGCAGCTCCGCCGGCGCGGCGCCGACCGGGCGCACATATTTGGGCGCGAAATCGCAGGCGGACAGCGATAGCGCGGCAAGCGCGAGGGCAATTGCAGACCGGGTCATCTTCACGCTCCCTGCGCCGCGCCACCGTCGGACGCGGCGGGCCGGGCTTCCTTGCCATGGCCGAACAGGCGGCTCACGACGACGAAGAACATCGGCACGAAGAAAATGGCGAGCACCGTCGCCGACAACATGCCGCCCACGACGGATCGGCCGATCGCGTTCTGGCCGCCCGCGCCCGCGCCGGTCGAGACGGCAAGCGGCAACACGCCGAACACGAAGGCGAGCGAGGTCATCAGGATCGGCCTGATACGCAGCTTCGCAGCCTCCACCGCCGCCTGGAACGCCGGCATGCCGGCACGCACCCGTTCCTCGGCGAACTCGACGATCAGGATCGCGTTCTTCGCCGAAACGCCGATCGTCGTGATCAGGCCGACCTGCAGATAGATGTCGTTGCTCAGTCCGGTCAGCGTCGCCGCCAGCAGCGCGCCGACCACGCCCAGCGGCACGACGAGGATCACCGCGATGGGCACCGACCAGCTCTCGTAAAGCGCCGCAAGACAGAGAAAGACGATCAGCATCGACAGCGCGTAGAGCGCCGGCGCCTGCCCGCCCGCCAGCTTCTCCTCATAGGACAGGCCGGTCCATTCGAGCGCGGTTCCCGGCGGCAGCTTGGCCTGAATGCCTTCCATCACCTTCATCGCCGTGCCGGTGGCGAGCCCAGGGGCGGGCGAGCCCTGAATCTCGAACGCGGGCTGGCCATTATAACGAGTCAATTGCACCGGCGCCTGCGCCCAGCTCATCGTCGAGAAGGCCGAGAAAGGCGCCATTCCTCCGTTCGCGCTGCGGACATAGAAGTCATCCGCCGATTCAGGCGCCATGCGATAGGCTTCGTCGGCCTGGATATAGACGCGCTTCACGCGCCCGCGATCGATGAAGTCGTTGACGTAGGCGCTGCCCCACGCTGCCGCGATCGTGGCGTTGATGTCGCCAAGATCGAGGCCCAGCGCACGCGCTTTGTTCTGGTCGACATTGACCTTGAGCTGCGGCGCATCATCGAGGCTCATCGGGCGCACCTGCGTTACGCTTTGATCCTGCGCCGCCATGCCGAGCATCATGTTGCGCGCCTGCAGCAGACGATCATGCCCGATATTCGCCACGTCGACGAGCTGGAGGTCGAAACCGGTCGCATTGCCCAGTTCCTGCACGGCCGGCGGCACGATCGCGAAGATCATCGCGTCGTGGAACTGCGAGAAGGCGCCCATGGCGCGCGCGGCGATGGTCTGCGCCTTGTTGGCCTTGCCCGGTCGATCGGCCCAGGGCTTCAGATTGATGAAGGCGATGCCTGCATTCTGGCCCTGCCCGGCGAAGGAAAAGCCGGCGACGGTGAACACGCCTTCGACATTTGCCTTTTCATCTTCAAGGAAATGCTTGCGGACAAGCGCCAGACCATCCTCGGTGCGGCCCTGCGTCGCGCCTGACGGTCCCTGGACGAGCGCGATCACCGTTCCCTGGTCCTCGTCGGGCAGGAAACCCGTCGGCAGGCGCCAGAACAGGAAGCCCATGCCAATGACGATGAGCAGATAGGCGAGCATCGACCGCTTCCAGCCGCGCGCCGTGCCTTTGACTGCGCCTTCATAGCGGTTGGTCCCGCGGTCGAACCATTTGTTGAACCAGCGGAAGAAGCGGGTGAGCAGACCATTGCCTTCCAGCTTGCTTGGATCGTGCGGCTTCAGGATCGACGCGCAGAGTGCGGGCGTCAGGATCATCGCGACGAGCACCGACAGCGCCATCGCCGACACGATGGTGATCGAGAACTGGCGATAGATGACACCGGTCGATCCGCCGAAGAAGGCCATGGGCAGGAACACCGCCGACAGGACCAGCGCGATACCCACCAGCGCGCTGGAAATCTCGTCCATGGACTTCCGCGCGGCTTCCTTGGGGCTGAGATGCTCGGTCTGGATCAGGCGCTCGACATTCTCCACTACGACGATCGCGTCGTCGACGAGCAGGCCGATCGCCAGCACCATGCCGAACAGAGTGAGCGTGTTGATCGAGTAGCCGGCGATCGCGAGCACCGCGAATGCGCCCAGCAACACAACCGGCACCGCGATCGTCGGGATCAGCGTCGCGCGCCAGTTCTGCAGGAACAGGAACATGACGAGAAAGACGAGGATCACCGCCTCGAACAGCGTATGGACCACCTGCTCGATCGAAAGCCGGACGAACGGCGTTGAATCGAGGGGATAGACCACCTTGATGTCGGCGGGGAACTCCTTCGAGATCTGCTGGATCTGCGTCTTGACCGCCTCGACGGTCGAAAGCGCGTTGGCCCCGGGGGCAAGCTTGATGCCGAAGCCCGACGCCGGGTGGCCGTTATATTTCAGGTCAAACCCGTAATTCTCCGCGCCCAGTTCAACGCGCGCGACGTCGCCCAGCCGCACCGCCGCGCCGCCCGCGCTCGTCTTGAGCAGGATATTACGAAACTCGTCGGGGGTCTGGAGGCGCGACTGTACCGAGACAGTTGCGTTCAGCATTTGCGATTTGGGCGCGGGCTGGCCGCCGATCTGGCCCGCAGAAACCTGCACATTCTGCTGCTGGATCGCCGCCGAAACATCGGCGATGGTGAGCTGGTAGCTCGTCAGCTTGATCGGATCGAGCCAGATACGCATCGCATACTGGCCGCCGAACACCTGGATGTCGCCCACGCCGTTCACGCGGCTGATGGGATCCTGCAATCGCGACACGACATAGTCGGCGAGGTCGTAGGAAGAGTGCGAGTCATCGTCCGAATAAAGGCCGGTGATCAGCAGGAAGTTGGCGGTCGATTTGGCGACCTGGATGCCCTGGCGCTGCACTTCCTGCGGCAGCAGCGACGTCGCCGCCTGCAGCTTGTTCTGCACCTGCACCTGCGCGATGTCGGGATTGGTTCCCTGCTCGAAGGTCAACGTGATCGTCACCTGCCCCGAAGAGGAGGAGGAGGACGAGAAATAGCGCAGATTATCGATGCCCTTCAGTTGCTGCTCGATGATCTGCGTGGTCGTTTTCTCCAGCGTTTCCGCATCGGCGCCAGGGTAGATCGCCGTGATCGTCACCGCCGGCGGCGCGATCGTCGGGAACTGCGCGATCGAAAGGCTTCGGATGGCCAGAATGCCGGCCAGCATCATGATGATGGCGATGACCCATGCGAAGATGGGTCGATCGATGAAGAAACGCGACATGACCGGTTACTTCGCCTTCGCCTGTCCGGCCGCCGGCGTCGCAGCCGGCTTGCCGGTAAACGGCGCCGGCTTCACGGGCAGGCCCGGGCGGATATTCTGCGATCCTTCGACGATCACCTTGTCGCCCGGCTTGAGCCCGGCGGTGACCAGCCAATTGTCGCCAACAGTGCGCGGCGCGGTAATCTCGCGCGGCTCGACCTTGTCGGGGCCGGTCACGATCAGCACGGTCGGCAGCCCCCGCTCGTTACGCGACACTGCGCGCTGGGGAACGAGAATCGCATTGGCGTGCGTGCCCTCGACAAGCTCGGCGCGCACGAACATGCCCGGCAGCAGCAGGCCGCGCGGATTGGGGAATACCGCGCGGATGATCTGGCTTCCCGTGGAGGGATCGACCGTCACGTCGGCGAACTTCAGCTTGCCTTCAATGGGGTAGGTGCTGCCGTCCTCGAGCACCAGCCGCACGCGGGCATCGGCGCCGTCGCGTGAAACCTGCCCGTCGAGCATCTGCTGGCGCAGCTTGAGCAGCGCCGCGCTCGACTGCTGGATGTCGACATAGATCGGGTCGAGCCGCTGGATGACCGACAGCGCATCAGCCTGCGAGGCCGAGACGAGCGCTCCCGTAGTGATCGTCGAACGGCCGATCCGGCCGCTGATCGGCGCCCGGATCGTCGTGCGGCCAAGATCGATCTGCGCATTGCGCAACGTCGCCTGCTGCGCGGCGAGCGCGGCCTGCGCCTGCTGCGCGCTCGCCATCGCATTTTCATAGTCCTGACGCGAAACAGCGTTGATCTTCACCAGTTCGCCATAGCGGCGCGCGAGCGCCTGGCTGTTGGCGATGCCGGCGCGCGCGCTGGCCAGCGCGGCGCGCGCATTGGCGGCGGCCGCCTCATAGGGCGAGGGATCGATACGGTAGAGCGCTTGCCCCGCGCGCACGGCGTCGCCTTCCTCGAACAGGCGGGCAAGCACGATGCCATTCACCTGCGGCCGGACGTCGGACGTCTCATAGGCGCTGGTCCGCCCGGGCAGCTCGGTGCTGATCGTCACCGGCTCCTGCTTGATCGTGACATAGGCGACCTGCGCCGCTGGCGGCTGCTGCGGCGCGGCCCCGCCGCAGCCGGCAAGAATCAGCGTCACAGCCAAGGCGGGAGTGATTTTTTTCATGGTGTCGGACCGGCGGCGCTATTAGAGGGATTGCAAGTGAGTGATCGTTCACTCACACTACGGCCTCTAATGCGCTGCAACGAAGCTGGCAAGAGCATAAGGAGTTGGCGACTCGAATGATGATGACCGTGGACGATCAGGCTCCCCGCGCCGCGCGAGCCGATGCGCGACGCCGGCATCTGCTGGAGGTCGCGCGCGCTGTTCGTTACGCATGGATTCCATCAGACCGGCATGGCGCAGATCGCCGCCGTCTCGGGCATCAAGGTCGGCCAGATCTATCGTGATTTCGCCAGCAAGGAGGAGATCATCGCCGCGATCGTCGAGGAGGACGTGGCAAGCTGGTTGCTCGAGGACGAACTCGCGCTGGCGATGGCCAATGACGATGGCACGGCGATCCGCAACTGGATTCGGCGTTTCGGCGTCGTCGAGGAATCGCTCGACGAGTGCCGGATGATGACCGAGATCATCGCCGAGGCTGGCCGCAACGAGCGCATCGCCGAAATCTACCATGACATCGACGTCCGCGTCCGCTCCAGCCTGATGGCCGCGCTTGAGGCCCTCGCCCCCGCGCCGGATCGCGCCTGCGAACGCACCTTGCTCGCAGAACTCATCATCGCGCTCAGCATGGGGCTGATGACGCGTCGAATCCTCAGCCCCGACATCGAGATCGCGGCGATGTCGCGCCTCGCCACGGCGCTTGTCGATCGCGAACTGGCGGCGCTCGCCCGCACCGGCGCTTGATCTGCTGGCGCAGGAGCGCAGGCAGAACATGGACAAACGCGGGTCGAACCGCTCAGCCGCCGTCCCGGCCGCCGGATTCCGACGCCGAGAAGCGATAGACGATGATGTTGCGATAGGTTTGGCCCGGATCGAGCCGTGCCGATCCGAAAGCCGCCTGGTTAGGCGTATCGGGGAAAAGCTGCGGCTCCAGCGCAAGCCCGCCACCCTGGCGATAGGCAAGGCCCGATTTACCGATCGCCGTCCCGTCGAGGAAGTTGCCCGAATAAAATTGCACGCCAGGCTGGTTTGACAGGATCTCCAGTACGCGCCCGCTCTCCGGTTCCTCGACCCGCGCCTGCAGGCGCGGCGCAGCGCCCGGCGTCCGCGCAATTACATAATTCTCATCATAACCGCGTCCGAAAAGGATCTGCGGGTCGCGGGCGTCGCGGATGCGCGCGCCGATCGCCATGGGCTTGCGAAAATCGAGCGGAGTATCGGCCACCGGGCGGAATACGCCTGTGGGAATCAGCGTGGCGTCGACCGGCGTCGTCATCTCCGCCGGGATGGTCAGCAGATGATCGTAAACGTCGCGCCCCGCCGCCTCGCCGGCAAGGTTGAAGAAGCTGTGGTTGGTGATGTTGACGATCGTCGGCCTGTCCGTCGTCGCGCGATAGTCGATCGACAGTTCATTGCGCTCGTTGAGGCTGTAAGTGGCGCGGACGGTGAGCGCGCCCGGATAGCCTTCCTCGCCATTGGGGCTGACATAGGTGAAGGTGACGCTCGCCTCGGCCCCGCCTGCGACGCGCTCGATCGTCCACAGCTTCTTGTCGAAGCCTTCGTTCCCGCCGTGCAGCGTGTTGCCGCGATCATTGAGCGCCAGTGCATGGCTCCTGCCGTCAAGCGTGAAGCGTCCGTCCCTGATCCGATTGGCGTAGCGGCCCACGGTCGCACCGAAATAATTGGGCGCTTCGATGTAACCCTTCAGGTCAGCGTAACCGAGCACGACGTCAGCCAGCTTCCCCGCGCGATCGGGCGCCGACAGCGCCTGAATGATCGCACCGTAGCTGAGCAGCGTCACGCTCATCCCGCTGGCATTGGTCAAAGTGACCGCCTCGACGGCGCGGCCATCGGCCAGCGCGCCGAACGGCCGTCGCCGCACCTCCGCGGCTGGCGCGACGCCGGGCGTCACTGCGGAAATAATCACGAGGAATGCCGAAAGCGCATGCGACCAGTTCACCCTCTCTCTCCCACCCCCGGCAGATCGCATCTGCCTTGCGCAACCATGCGCCGCGCCAGAGCCGAACTGCAATACTCCGACTAGATATTAAGGAGCAAGCCCGACCCGATCAACTCAGGGGCGTAAGGGCGGCGCGCGTATCCTCAAGCGCGAGGTCGATTAGCGTGCGCATCGCCTCACTCGCCGCATCGGCGTCGCCGGCGAGAATCGCGTCGCAGACGCGGGCGTGATCGGGCACGGCGTCCCTTGGCAGGCCAAGCAGCCTTTGCTTGAACTGCGTCGTCCAACTCACCGCCGCTCCGATGCTTGCACTCAGCGTCACCAGCGCCTCGTTGCGCGTCGCGTTGAGCAGGGCTTCGTGAAAATCGCGATCCGCCGCTCGCCCGGCCTCGGTCGCCAGCGTGTGCCGGCGCATCTTGGCGAGCGCATCCTTCAAGGCCTTGATATCGTCCTTGTCGCGGCGGACGGCGGCGAGGCGAGCGGCCGCTGGCTCGACGATCGACCGCAGTTCAAACAGATCGCGGACGAAATCGACATTGGGCTCGCCGGCGAAAGCCCAGGCGAGCACGGCGGGATCGAGCAGGTTCCAGCGGGTACGCGGCAGAACGCGCGTGCCGGCCTTGGGCCTGCTTTCCACCAGTCCCTTGGCGGTCAGCACCTGCACCGCCTCGCGATAGGCGCTGCGCGAAACGTCGAGCGCTTCGCTGTTGGCGACTTCGCCGGTCAACCGCTCGCCGGGTGCGATCCGTCCCGAAACGATCGCGACGCCAAGATAATGGGCCACCGCGCCCCGCAGCCGGCGCCCGGATCCGCGGGGCGTCTTGGTCAGTCCGTCCTCCTGCAGGCCGGGCGGAATCAGTACGTCCTTCCGCTGCGACGGCATTCCCGAACGTCTCCCCAAATCCGCATGTCCGACGCCGCAGTCTTAACAGCGCACGGCAGAGTGGCAACGCATGATCGCGCGCGCTTCCGCGTCGGATTATGTCGGACTAGTCGGAGGCGACAAAATGCTTCCCTCATCCGCTGGCCGTCTGGAAATCGAGGAACCTGAGGCCGCGCGCGCCTATCGCTCTCCAGCCCACGCCGGTCAAAAAGCGAGGACAGCCAGAGGATCAGATCGCCCCCGCCGAGACCTCATTCACCACGAACGGACAATGAAAAGGAGGGCCCCGTTCGGCACCCTCCCCGGTTCCCCCTTGGGGATAAGAGAATCGGTTCAGCCGAAGCTGTAAACGCTGGTCTGACGGCGCTTCCGGCGCGTAGCCCCTCCTACTGCGGCAAAGCCGGCGATCATCATCGCCCAGGTCGCGGGCTCCGGCACAGCGTTGCCTGGCCCGCCGGCGGGAATGGTCCCCGTGGGGTTCGTCGTGATGGGGTTGTAACTATTGTTGAACGTCCAGTTCACAATGTCTTGCGCGCTCCAGTCCGCCCCCGTGCTGGCCGTGAAGCCGACATAGATCTGGTCATTCCCAAACAGGCTCGCCAGATCGATCGAATAGCTCAGGCCGGCGCTGTCAGGGCGCAGACCATCCGTGGACCAGCGCACCTCCATCAGATTGGTGGCGCCGTTATAATCGACGAAAGCGGTGATGTCGCGGCCGCCGTCAAGCTCCAGCGAAGGCGACACGATCGAGTAGGCCAGGTGGTTCTCGGAGTCGCCATTCTTCATGATCGCGACATGATCGTTCCCATTGAGCGAGTCATTGCCAGGCAGGCGGGGGTCAAACCAATTGCTGTAAGGATCGAACTCGACCTCGACGCTGGGGCTGATGCCCGCATAGCCCATGCCCCCGCCAAGACCGCCAACATTGTTGGATACCGTCTGAATCACAAAGGCGATGCCGTCGGCTCCGATTTCACCCCATTGCGTAACGTGATTGGAATTGATGTTGAAGGTGAAGCGCGTGCTGAAGCTATAGCCATCGTTCAGCGACATGGACTGCGTGCTGAACATCGATCCACCGACACCTTCCTGGGCGGGCGTGAGCCGCATCACGTTGCGGCCGTTCACATCGGTCGAGGCGGCGACGCCGTTGATCTGCAGGCCGGTCGTGTCGGCGAAGCCCGCGTAGGAGAAAGTTTGCGCCTGCGCGGCTGTCGCCGTCAGCCCACCAATCACCAGCGCCAACAATCCCGTCCTGCACCCCATAGCATCGAACCGCATTTCCGCCTCCCACTGTCCAGACCACGAAGCCCCTTCGCGGCGTTTCGGAAGCTATTATCGGTGCTGCGCGCGATGCCCATCAATCCCCGGTTCCGGGGATTGATGGGGTTAATCATTGGTTAATTATCGCGATT